>NZ_JBHMIP010000014.1:0-152545 GCF_048060245.1 Micromonospora sp. LOL_014 | reverse complement strand
TTCGGTCGCAGACGATTCCCGTCGCAACGCGCCTGCGCCTCGACCGCACGGTAATCCCACGATCCGCCGTTCCGCGCGATCTCCCGAGCGATCGTCGAATGGTGCCGCCCGAGCAACCTTCCGATCGTCCGAGCTGACACCGAATCACCGCCCCGGCTCAACTCCCGCGAGATCGTTTCTCGCTCCTCAACCGTCAACGGAGAAGACCCGCTCATCTACCACCCAATCACTCGACACCCAAGATCATTTTACCGGGTGTCGCCATGACCGTTTGACTCCGCCCAGCGAAAGGATTCATCAACGCCCTTGTTGACGAAGTGAGGGAATCTGAGGCAAAGCCCGATGATTCAGAGAAGCCAAAAGCCGAGCCAGCAGTGCCGCATCAAGTGAAATCCACCCCGCCGACCACCCCAGGATTGCCCCAGCAGAGAAGACGGAGCCCCCTTGAAAGATTCGGACTAGGGTCGACAAGAGATGACAGTAACAGCCAAGTAGCTTCCAGCACTGGTTCCTATCTTCAGCAACTACGCCGGATCCTCGACGAGATCGAGACCCAGCAGGCCAAGCTGGCGAACGCGGCTAACGCGATGCGGGCCAGGCAGCTCCGCCTGGCCCAGTTGCTTGCCGGCGGGCGGCAGGACCGCACCCAGGAGATCTACACCTGGGCCGAGCTGTCCCGCTCCAACATCGAAGAAGCCGCTGTCCTCACTCACCAAGCCACGAGAAGCCTTGGCGCGTACATATCCAACTTGTAGGCTTGTATGGCTGAGAACTCGTCCGTACTGCTAGGTCAGCCCTCTTCACGAACGGCTAGCGACCAAAACCAGCCGCCAGGGCGATTGATTCAGGACTGTCCGAAAGCTTTGCGCTGTGTCAGTTCGCGGAGTTTCCCTGACGGCCCACTCAAGAGGAAGGTATTAGTTGCTCCAGGTTCCGCCAGTCCTTGGCGGCCCAGTCCATCAACTGGCGCACACGCTCTTTCCCTTCGTTGACCACCACATCGACAAAGCACTCGCACTTCGACAGATCCCTGCCGTTGATCATGCAAACCGCGATGCCTGCGATCTGCATCCCTCTCGACACAGCCACTAGTTGCTGATCCCAGGGCAGGGGTATCCGCTTGGCGATCTCCTTGCCGAAAGCCCTGGCTACTCGAGGGGTGCTGAGCAACTCCAGCAAAAAGCCCACCAGATCCCCGATCAGACCGTGAAGCCAGTCCTTGCCGTCCAAAGCGGCGCGGGCAAGACGAGCAAGCCCTTTACAGTTCCGCCCTGACCAGTCATCGGTCAGTCGGACCCACACCTTGTCCCCCGCGTAGCTTGCCGCCTGAGCCACGGCAGCCTCGGCTGCTCCGAGCGTCACCGCCGCCTCGAAGTAGCCAACCGCCTCTGCAACGACGGCCTCCCGCTTTGCGGGTGAAGGCCGCCGCCTCGGTCGAGTCGACTCACTGGTCAGACGTGGTGAGCTTGCCGCTCGTCGAGTCCCCGGCGGTGTCTTTGACTTGGCCTTCTTGGAAGGATGCTTGGCGTACTCAGCCAAGCGTCCGCGCAGCGGTACTTCTGGTCGACCGACGTGCTGCGGACACCTCTGACCAGGACGGCTGACAAGGCGTTGGCAGGCACGCCCGTCCTCATCCCGTGGTCCCCGACATTTGATCCTCTGTTTACGCAGCCTCCGTGCCATAGCTGAACGTAAACAAACGAGCACAGAGGATGACAGTAGTCGATCCTGTCAGATTCGGGACACAGAAGCGGGGTATGGGCCGCCGCTGGCGCTCCCTGCGACGCGGGCAGGGAGCAGCCGTCACCCGTTCGGGTCGACGACAAACACGCCGACGCCCTGCACGCCCTCGATCAGCCCTTCGGTCCGCAGCTTGAAGATGGCTTGGCGCACGACGATCGCTGACACGTCGTGCTCCTTGCACAGCTGCACGGTGGACGGAAGCTTGTCGCCTGGTGCCAGCTCACCGGAGACGATCTGGCTCCGGAGGTGGTCGGCGATCTTCTCCCACTTGGGCTTGGCGGGCATGGGCGGCTCCCTGATCTGCGCACCCATTTGATCACGCGCCAGCCTTGTATGGCAAGAAATTGGCGCTCATGGGTTGCTTTGAATGGGCGCATATGTAAAGCTGTCTCCGCGCTGCTCCCTGGTCTGCAAACCGGAGTGGTTGCCCCGCAAGGAGCCCGGTCGGCCGGCGCCGCCTGTCGGTCGGCCGGGTGCGTCAACCTGCCCGCCACCTGCGACAACAGTCGCATCAGCGGCGGGTGCCATCTCCACGCGTACGGGAGGCAATGTCCGGTGACACCCGACCCCCGCCCCACCCCGACCGTCCCACCACCGCCCACCCGGCTGCGCCCGGCCGGCAACCAGCGCTCCGCGACCTACTACACCCGGTACGCCCGCGCCCGCGTCGTCGAGGCGCAACGCACCATCGACAGTCACACCACCTCGGCGTACACCGGGTGTTGTCTCGGCTGTGGACGGCCCGGACCGTGCGCGGACCTGACCGAAGCCGAAGCGACGCTGCGCCGCTACCACCGGCTGCCGTTCCGCCGACCCGGCGCGACCCTGCTCGACCCGACCCGGGTCGCCGATGCCCCCGACCGGCCCCGCTTCTCCTGGCTGAGCAGGTCGGCATGAGCGCCCGGGAGTACGCCGCCGACGCCGCAGCCCTGCAGGTCGCCGCCGACACGATCGGCGCGCTGCGGGCGGTCTGCCTGGCCCTGGAGACCGCCGTCACCCACGTCACCGAGCAACTCGGCGACGCCCGCACCCTCGCCCCGGACGCCCGGCTCACCGTCGACCGCTACGAGGAGGCCCTGCACCAGGCGTGGGAGGCGTACGGCGAAGTCTTCGACGCCGTCACCGTCGCCCGGCCGCGGCTGCCGGGCAGCCGCCCGGTCGGCGTCGCCACCATCATGCGCGGCCTGCGGACCGCCCGTGAGCACGCCACCCACGCCGCCGGCACCACCGGCGACGCCCGGCCCCGCGTGCTGGCCGCCGCCGACCGCCTGGCCCGCAGCGACGACCCGTACGCCCAGGCCGCCGCCGCCCGGCTGCGCACCGCCCTGGCCCGCCTCGACCAGCTCGACGGCAGCCTCGGCGTCGGCACCGGCGCCCTCGACCGCTACTTCAACGCCCTCGCCAACGGCTACGACCCGCCGCAGCAGCGGCTGCGCCGGCTCGCCGCGCGCCGACCGCTCACCAGCACCCCACCCACCACCACCGACGCCGACGGCGACCCGCCCGGCGACGGTGCCGACTCCGCCGGGCATCAGCCACCGACCGAGGTACGCGGCCTCGCCGCCCGTACCGCCGCGTCGCTGGTCGCCACCGGCCGCCACCACGTCAGGTTCCGCACCTTCTGGCAGCTCGTCCGCCACCACATCTGGGAAGACGCCTTCCACACCTGGAGGAGCCGGTGACCAACGCACCCACCGCCGCCCTGACCTACCTGGTCGCCGGGCAGACCGGCGCACACGAACGCCAACTCGCCCGCTTCGACGACGACCAGTGGCAGGAGTATCTTGACCTGCTCAGCGGACTGTTCGTGCTCACCGTGGACCGACGGTTCCGGCCCGGCGACCCGGCCGCGGTGATCCGCTTCGTCGCCAGCGTCCGGGAACGCTTCGACCCCGCCGGCACCGCCATCGACCCGACCGTGGCCGAAACCCTGATGTACGCCGCCCTCGGCCAACACGACACCCTGCCCGCCACCGCCGAAACCATCACCGCACAGACACTGCTCGTCGTCGCCCTGGTCAACGACGAAGGACTCAGCCCGGCCGGCCTGGCCGACCTGATCGACGACACCACCACGATGATCGCCGCCGAGCCGGACGACCGGCCGGCCGTCGTCACCCCGGACGGGTCGGCCGCTGTCACCTCGGACGGACAGCCGGCCGACCACCAGCAGCCCGACGACCACGGGCAGCAGCCGGCTGATCCGACCTGACCAGAGCGGCGATCGACGACTCGACGGCAGCGGTGTCCAGCGGCTCACCGATGGCGAAGTGTTGCAGCAGGACACCGTCGACGAAGACGGCGACCGCGTACGCCGCGCGGTCGCCGGTCAGCGGCGTCAGGATCTCGCAGAGACGGTCCCGCCAGGCGCGGGCCAGTGGCCGCAGCTCGGGGCTGCGGGCTGCGGCCAGGTACAGCTCCAGCTCGGTCAGCGCCCGGCCCCGGTCGGCCAGGTACTCGCCGATCAGCCCGGTGAGCCGGGCCGGCAGGTCGGTGCCGTCGCCGAGCTGATCGGCCCAGCGGCGTAGCTCGGCCTCGACGTCCGTCTGTGCCTGCCGCAGCCCGGCCACGATCAGATCAACCAGGGTCGGAAAGTAGTAGGTGGTCGCCCCGAGCGGGACGCCGGCGCGGGCGGCGACCGCCCGGTGCGTGGTCCGCCCGATCCCGACCTCGGCGACCACCTCCAGGGTGGCGGCGGCCAGCGCCCGGCGGCGGCCCTCCGGATCCCGGGGCCGCACCGGACGGCGGTCCCGGCTGTGGGCCGCGCCAGCCGGGTCGGTGGTCAATGGGCACCGCCCAGGTTGAGCACCACCACACCGGCGATGACCAGCCCGATCCCGGTCACCTTCGCCAGGGTCAACGGCTCGCCCAGGAACGTCGCGCCGATCGCGGCGATGGCCGCCGTGCCGAGCCCGGCCCACAGCGCGTACGCGACACCGACCGGGATCGTCTTCACCGCCTGGGCGAGGCAGGCGAACGCGGTGACGTACGCCACGACCAGGGCGAGCGTCGGCCACAGCCGGGTGAACCCGTGGGTCGACTTGAGCAGGCTCGTCCCGATCACCTCGGCGGTGATCGCGGCGGCGAGGAACAGGTACGCCATGACCGTCTCCGTTCTTGTACACACGTACATGTACAAGCGTACAAGAAACGGGGTGAGTCGGCAGCGGACATCCCCGGCCGACCACCGGATGAGCAGCTGCCGCACGGATCGGCCCGACCATGAGCCGGTACGCAACTACCGGCAGGACGCCCGGCAGGTCGACTCCTGCCGGGCGTCCTGCCTGTCACCCCACATCAGACGTTGCTTGACTGGGCGTCATGGCATCAGTTCGGAAAGTGACCACCCTTGCGGTGGTCGTCGCAGCGATGGTCGGCGCGACCACGCTCACCAGTCCCACCTCCGGCTACGCCGAGGCCCACCAGCCGGAGCCGGCCGGGACCACCGAGTCCATCCTCGACCTCATCCCGGCACCGACCCTGGACCGGATGGTCGCCCAGGCTCCACTGGTCGACGCGGCCAACGTCATCCGCACCGCGGTCGACCATGCGCCGGGCCGGGGCTACGCCGGCATCGGCCTGGTCGACGACCAGGTCACCCTGTGGTGGAAGGGAGAGCCACCCGCCGACATCGCCGCGGCCGTCGCCGCCGCCCGCCGCACCGCGCCGGTCGAGGTGGCCGACGCCACCTACTCCCGCGCCGAACTGCGTACGGCAGCCGCCCGGATCGCCCCGGTGGTGGAGGCCGACCCGACCGACGCCAGCCACTCGGTCCGGCTGCGTACCGACGGCACCGGCATCGAGATCGGCGTCGACTACAGCTCGAGCACCGAACTGCCGACGCTGCCGGAGACCGGTGTCCGTACCACCTTCGTCGAACGCGACCAGCTGGTCGAACGGTCGCGGACCGACGACGCCGCACCGTTCGACGGCGGGGCCGGCATCGGGCCCACCACGCCCTGGTGTACGGCCGGCTTCGGCGTACGTGACGCGGACACCACCGCCGGCTACATCCTCACCGCCGAACACTGCGGGTCGATCGGCTCGGCCTGGCACACCGGCTGGGACACCACCACCGGCACCGGCACGCTGATCGGCTACGCGGTCGACAGCAACGACGACCACGACACGATGATCATCTCGACGTCGGCACCCGGCGGCCACATCTACGTCGGCGGTCAGCACGACGAGGTCCGCGCCGAAGTGGTCGGCTGGACCGAGGTCTTCCCCGGTCAGCTGCTGTGCCAGTCCGGGTACACCTCGGCGGGAGTGCTCGGCGGACCCATCTGCAACCTGCGGGTCGACTACCACTACGACGACATCGAGGACCTCGTCGAGGCCACCCAGCTCGACGGCCACGACTCCGCCCGGGGCGGCGACAGCGGTGGCCCGGTCTACTTCGTCAACCCCGACGGCACCGTGCTCGCAGCCGGCACCACCACCCGGTCGGCCGGACCGGGCTTCGGGTTCCAGGACTTCGCCACCGCCCGCGACGACTACGGCAACCTCGTGCCGGCGACGGCGATCGCCAGCAGCTGCCGGGTCTCCTTTGTGGTCACCCAGTCGTGGGGCACCGGCTACACCGCCAGCGTGACCGTCTACAACGACGGCCCGGCCGTCAACGGCTGGTCGGTGGGCTGGACCTTCCCCGGCGGGCAGCTCCTGCGGGGTCACTGGAACGGCGTCTTCCAGCAGACCGGATCGGCGGTGACCGTCACCAACGAGAACCACAACGCCGCCATCCCGACCGGCGGTGCCGTCAACTTCGGCTACACCGCGGACGGCTCCCCCACCGTCCCGGCGCCGTTCACTCTCAACGGGACCACCTGCAACTGACCCTGTCCACCGACACCGGGTCCCGCCGAATCGCGGCGGGGCCCGGTCCCCTTCGCGGCGGATCAGCATCTCGGCGCGCATCAGAATCCCGGTCAGGACCCGGCCAGTTCGCGCCGCAGGGTGGCGCGCAGGGTCCGCACCTGCGGGGCGTCCAGTTCACCGCACCGGTCGAGCGCCCGCTGGCGCAGCAGGCGCGCGGCGGCCGGGTCCGACGCCGCGCCGGCCAGAGCGGCGAGCGCGGACAAGGTCTGCGCCTCCCACCACGGGCAGGACAGTACCGCGTACAGGTCCAGCGCCGCCCGCAGCGCCTCGGCCGCCGCGTGGGCCTCGCCCAACGACGCGAGCGCGAGCCCGTACCGGTGCACGGCGTTGGCTTCGCTGAACGTCGCACCGCACCGGTGGAACACCCGCCGGGCGCGGGCGTACTGGTCGGCGGCCTCCCGCAGCCGGCCCATCCCGGCCAGATCCGCCCCGAGACTCACCATCGCGCCGGCCCGGGCCACCGCCGCGCCGGTACGGCTGAGACCACTGTTCCGTCGGTAGAACGCCAGCACCTCGCGGTGCAACTCGGCCGCTTCGGCGAACCGGCCGAGCGCAGCAAGCGACCCCGCCTGCGCACTCGCCGCACTCTGCTCGCCGAGGGCGTACCCGATCTCGCGGAACAGACCGACCGCCCGGCGGCTGTGGTCGACGGCCGACCCGGCGCGGCCGGTGCGGACCAGGACCGCGGCGGTGTAGGTCAGTGCCCACGCCTGCTCCCGGCGGTCCCCGATCCGCCGGGCCAGGTCCAGCGCCCGGTCCAGAGTGGCCAGCCCGTCGACGTTGCGGTCCTGGCAGAAGTACTGGGCCCAACCCAGGAAGTTCAGCAGTACCGCCTCGTCGCGACAGCTGCCGACGGCCCGGGCCGCAGCGACCGCCAGCGAGAAGATCTCTTCCCAGGGGTGCAGGTGACTGTTGGCATCGGAGTACCAGTGCAACGCCCTGGCGAGCGCGATCACGTCGGCGTATCGACCACACCGGGCGGCGTAGCGCAGCGCCGCCAGCCAGTTGCCGGATTCCCGGTCCAGCCAGTACGCCGCCGCCTGATCGTCGTCGAACGGGGAATCGGCCCGACCGGCGTCCGGTTCGAACATCACCCCGGCCTGCCGGGTACGCAGCAGCAGCCAGCCGACCATCCGATCGTGCGCCTCCGTCCGCCGGTCCTGCTGTTCCTCGACGTCGAGGCGTTCCCGGGCGTAGAGCCGAACCAGGTCGTGGAACTGGTACCGGTCGCCCAGGGTCAGCAGGAGACCCGCCTCGACCAGCTCCTCCAGGGCCACCGCCGCGGTCTCCTCGTCGATGCCGGCCACGACGGCGGCCAGTGCGGGTGCGAAATCGGTGCCGGGGATCAGCGCGGCCCGCCGGAACACTCGCGCGGTGACCGGGTCCAGTTGCCGGTACGAGACCTCGAACGCCGACCGTACGCCCAGGTCCCCGGCGGTCAGTACGGTCAGCCTTCGATGTTCGTCGCGGAGCAGGTCCACCAGCCACGCTACTGACCATTGTGGCCGGCTGGCTAGCCGGTTGCCGGCGATCCGCACGGCCAGCGGCAGCTGTCCGCAGAGTGTGACGAGTTGATCGGCGGCGGCCGGCTCAGCAGCGATCCGGTCGGCACCGACGATCGCCGCGAGCAGCGCTCGACCGGCCGCCGGGGCGAGCAGGTCGAGCGGCTGGCGGACCGCGCCGGCCAGGCCGGCCAGCGGACGCCGGCAGGTCACCAGCGCCAGGCATCCCCGCCAGGCCGGCAGCAGCGCACGTACCTGTGCCTCGTTCGCGGCGTTGTCCAGGACCACCAGCAGCGGCCGATCCCGGGTCAGGGTGCGGAACAGGCCGCCCCGCTCGGCCGGCGACACCGGCACCCTGCTGTCCGGCACCCCGAGCGACCGCAGCAGCCCGGCCAGCGCCTCGGCCGGGTCGAGCGGTCCGTCCGGCGAGGCGCCCTGCAGGTCGACGAAGAGCTGTCCGCCGGCAAACGCCCAGCTGAGTCGATGTCCGGCCGCGACCGCGAGGCTGGTCTTGCCGATCCCCGGCGGACCGTGCAGCACCACCACCGAGGATGTGTCCGGCCGGCCGGCGGCGACCTCGGCGGCGAGAGTCGACAGCCGTTGCAGGATCTCCGCCCGGCCGGCCAGGTCCGGGACGGCGGACGGCAGTTCCCCGGGTACGACCACCGCCGGGCCGTCGTGCGGCACCGTGCCGCTGTTGTACTGCCCGTGCGGCACCGTGCCGCTGTCGCGCGGCTGCCGCTCGGCCCGGGCCAGGGCGACGAAGCAGTCGCGGTCCGCCCCGGCCAGCCGCAGGGCATCGGCGAGCAGCACCACCGTCCGTCGTTGCGGGCTGTGCACCCGGCCGCGCTCCATTTCCCGGATGCTGCGGACGCTGGAACCCGCCGCCTCGGCAAGCTCCTCCTGGGTCAGCCTCCGCTGCAGGCGGAGGGCCCGGAGCAGATCCCCGAACTGGTCATGCTGCACCTGACCGGTAGCCATGGCTTCCCCAACCACCCAACGCCCTGGCGCACATGACGTGCGTGCCGCCACCTCTAGGTAACTAGAATCGGCGACAATAGGCACAGAGTGTGATCGCAGTCGTGACAAAACAGTGACGAGTCGCCGGAACCCGGCCCGCGCCGGCATGGACTCCCAGCCGCTCGATCAGGCGATCGACGGCGGCTAACCGGTGGCCTCCAGGACCGACAGCCACAGGTCGCCGTGCGGGTCGACCTGGCACGCCACGGATCGTGCAACTCGGATCGATGTACTTCACACTCGACTCGTGCCCGGCAGCGGCGAGGTTCTCGACGATCCGCCGCCGCAGGTAGCGGCCGAAATCGTGCAGCCGCAGATTGCCGGAGGCGTCGTGGCCGGCGGGTTCGCCAGCCAGATGCTCCTGGCCGGCGCCCTCGGCGGCGACGACCGTCGTGTGCCCCCGCTCGGCGACCCGGCGACGCAGGTGCGCCAGGAGGCCACCCGGGCCGTCCAGGGCGAACGGAGCCTCGGGCACCAGGACGAAATCGGCGTCGTGGGTGGCCAGGGCCGCGTAACAGGCGATGAAGCCGCTGTGCCGGCCCATCAGCTGCACGAGCCCGATCCCGCCGGGGAACGCGGTGGCCTCCACATGGGCGACCCGGATCACCTCGGTGGCGTGCGCGACCGCCGTCTGAAAACCAAAGCTCTATTCGATGTACGGGATGTCGTTGTCGATCGTCCTCGGCACCCCGACGACGGCAACCGGTCGACCCCGCCGGGCGAGCACCTCGGTGATCCGCGACGCACCCCGCATCGAACCGTCACCACCGATCACGAACAGGATGTCGATGCCGAGCTCGTCGAGGGTGTCGGCAATCTCCTCCGGATCCTGGTTGCCCCGCGACGTACCGAGGATCGTGCCGCCGTACTCGTCGATCCGGTCGACGACCGCCGGCGTCAACGGGACCGGGTCGTGGCCGTGCCGGGCGACCAGCCCTTGATAGCCGTTGCGGAAACCGACGATCTGGCGCACCCCGTAGCCGGTGGTCAGCTCCAGCACCAGAGCCCGGATCACATTGTTCAGGCCGGGACAGAGCCCGCCGCAGGTGACGATCCCGACCCGGGTGCGGGCCGGCTCGAAGAAGATCTTCTGTCGCGGTCCGCCCGGTTCGAGGCTGGGTAGCTCGTCGATGGGCAGACCCCGGCCGGTGAGCATCCCGACGGTGTCGTCGAGCAGCACCCGGTCGGGCTCGTCGACGTAGTGCCAGCTGGTGTTGCGCCCGAGCAGCAGTCGGGCCAGCGGCGAGTCGAACAGGCACCCGCCCAGCGTCCGGATCTCCAGTCGCACCGGCTCGTCGGCCATCCTCCCATGGTCCCGCCGTAGTTTTCAGCAGCGTTACCGAACGGCACCCTTGGCCGGTCGCACCACCGCGATCCGCTCAGCTGACGGGCGGGGCGATCAGGTCATCGACGGCGAGCTCGATGCCGGCGTACGGGACCGGGATGCGCTCCCCGGGAAGGTACTCGACCCGTGTCCGGTAACCGGACGAGATCGGCCCGGTGTGCTCGTAGATCGCCCGCTGGGTGACGACCCAGTACACCGGGTAGCCCGCCTGGCCGTACAGCCTGGTCTTGACGTTGAGGTCCTGGATCATCGTCTCGTCGGCGACCTCGACCACGAGCAGCACATCGGCGGCGTCCCAGACCGACAACCGCGACCCGACCATCCCGATCGGACCAGCGTCGACGCGACGTACCCAGCAGTCCGGGTCGGGAAGCGACTCCCCGGTCGGCAGGGTCGCAGTCGTCACCCGCACCCCGTCTCGCGGCAGCATCGTCAGCAGCTGACCGACCGTGTCACCGTGCCATGATCCGATCACCACGGGCCAGATGTCTCCTTCGACGAGCTCCACCCGGTGGTCGAACGCCCCCGCTTCCGAGGCGCGCAGAAACTCGCTCTGGCTCCATCGGTAGGCGAGCACGGGCTCGGTCATGGTCCCGATCCTACCAACCGCCCGAGGACACTGACCGGTGCAGCGCGTCGCGGTTGCGCCTGTCAGCTCGACAGCCGACTCGCCAGCGCCGTCGGCCCCTCCCCCCAAATTGATGTCACAGTCAGCACTTCCGATTCATTGGCTATTGCCATTGCAGGCTGACCACAAGGCTCTGGATGTTCGACATTTATCCAAAACCTCGGAGACGGTGGTGCAAATAGTGCAGGCCCAAGACCGAATCGCCTCAGAACTCGTCGAGCTGGAGGAAGACCAGCAGCAGGAGCATCGAGGCGGCGGCACCGGCGAAGCTGATCAGGAACCCCAGCTTCGGGAACCGAGGGCCGCCGTCGGTCTCCAACCGGGACCGCCCCCACTTGCTGATCACGAAGTACGCGGCGAAGAAGCCGGTCGCCGGGAAGCCGGCGCAGGACCAGATCCACTTGGTGCTGTAGTCGACGCCGGCGGTCACCGGGTTCAGGAAGAACCCGAACTGCAGGACGGCGACGGCGGCCGCGAACCCCAGGTAGACGGTGACTGCCCGGGCCAGCGGTGACCAGCCGGGCAACAGCGGCGGGCGGCCGGCGGCCTGCTCCGCCTCGGTGGCGGCAGCGTCGGCCTCGTCGAGTTGCCGGCGGGCCGCCTCCAGCTCCTGCTCCGGATCCGGTGGGAACCCGCCAGCCGCCGCCGGGTCGCCGGAGACCGGCGCGGCCGAGACCGAGCCGGACGCGCCCATGCCGCCGCCGTACGGCTGCACCGAGCCGGCGGCAGGGGAAAGCGGCCCGGAAGCCCCAGTCGGCAGCGGCACCGGCTGTTCGCCGGTGGCCAGCTCGGGGCGGCGCGGCGGTGGCGGAAGCCCGACCGGCCCCGGCATCGCCTGACCTGGCATCGCCCGGCCCGGTGGGGGCGGTGGCGGCGGTGGCCACGGGACGCCGGCCGGCGAGGCGTCGTACCCGCCGGACTGTTGCTGGCCCGACGCGCTGCCGGCGGCCGGGGTCGCCGCGATCGGCGGCGGCGCGGGCGGTGCCGGCATACCGGCGGCCTGGGCAATCGCCGCCAGCCGCTGCCACTGGGCATACAGCCGCTGGCCGAGCTGGTCGGCGTAGCCGGTGAGCCGCTGCCGGCGCGTCTGGTGCTGCGCCGCACCGGCCTGGCCGGTGCGGTGCAGGTCGTGCAGGTGCCGGGCCAGGGCGGCGTACTCGTCGAAGTCGCTGCTCACCGCGCTCAGCCCTCCTCGTCCAGCTCGCGGCCGGGCAACGCGAACGGCACGATCAGCCGGGTCCGCTGGTCGTGCCGGTCGATCAGCAGCGCCCGGTTCGGCCGCGGCCGGTACGCCAGGTCGTGGGTGCCCAGGTAGGAGCCCAGCTCACCGCCGGGCACGTTCATCGCCACCAGGCAGGCCAGGTCGTCGCGGTTGTGCGAGCCGCCCAGGTCGTCGGCGAGCCGGCGCAGCCCGCGCCACCACCCCAACAGGTGTACGCCGTGGCCGGGACCCTGACGCAGCACCACCTGCAGGTCGTCCAGCCCGGACCGGAACATGTCGTCCTTCGCGCCGAGCACCCCGGCGGCGGCGTCCATGCCGAACACCACCAGGTACGTCCGGCCGCCGTCGGCCGACGCGGCGGTGTCCGGGTTGGCCAGTCGGCGCAGCTCCTCGCGCAGCTCGGCGGCGGTCAGCCGGGTGATCGAGTGCCCGAGGGCGTGCAGCGCCTCAGCGGTTTCATCGGCGACCTCGTCGGCGGAGGCGACCAGCGGGGCGAACAGGAACCGGGGGTGGCCGGCCGGCTCCTGCCGGGCCAGGCTGACCGTGGCGGCGTGCAGCACGTCGGCGGCGTGGCCGGTGGTGCCGACCACCGCGATGTGCCGGCCCGGGGTGGCGTCCAGCGGGAACACCGCCGACGTCAGGTCCACGTCGACCTGCCGGCCGACCAGGGCGAGGGGGCGCCGCCCGCCGGGGGCCAGTGAGCGGTACGTCGGGTCGCCGTCGAGGTGCGCCGCCTCGTACCCCTTGAAGATCGCCGGTGGCCGGGAGCCGGCGGCGCGGGCCTGCCACAGCTCGTGGCGCAGCGCGGCGATCCGCCGGGCCCCGCCGTGCGCGTCCGGGAACCGGACGACCGTGTTGGCGCCGGCGATGCCGGCCGAGGCGTTGACGATCGCCTGCCCGACCGGCAGCCCACCGGCGGTGTGGTTGAGCGGATCGAGGACGCCGTTGCCGCCGGGCAGCGCCACCCGCAGCGGGAACTGGCCGAAGATCGAGTCGGTCTTGCCGTACAGGGCTTCGATTCCGGACATGCTCTGGCTGGCCAGCACCAGGTGTACGCCGTACGACCGGCCTTTGCGGGCCAGCTCCTCCAGCAGGGCGGCGGCCTCTCGGGCGACCGAGTCGTTGCCGTCGAACAGCACGTGGAACTCGTCGATCACGGCGACGGTACGCGGCGTCGGGGCACCGTCGCGGGGCAGGTCGGCCAGTTTCGTCACGCCGTGGCGTTTCATCGCCGCCGCCCGCCGGTTCAGCTCGCGGCGCAGTTCGCGCAGCACGGCGACGCCGTACTCCCGGTCGGATTCGATGCCGACGGCGCGGGCGTGCGGGATCCACGACGGGTCGCGGCCGGTCGGCACGAACTCGGTGAAGCTGACGCCTTCCTTGAAGTCGAGCAGGTAGAGCGCCAGCTCGTCGGGTGGGTAGCGGGCGGCCAGGCCGTACAGCAGGTCGAGTAGGAAGACGGTCTTGCCGGAGCCGGTGCGCCCACCGACCAGCCAGTGCGGGGTGACGTCGTCGAAGGCGAGGATCGCCGGCTCCCGGCCGGCGCGGCCGACGACGGTGTGCAGGCCGGTGCCGGCGGTCTCGGTCCAGACCCGGGGCGGCAGCAGGTCGGCGAAGTCGAGTGCGGAGCCGCGCCGGTGAATCTCGCCGAGCCGGTCGGCGAGGGCCTGCACGACCCGGGCCGGCGGGTCGCCGTCGAGGGCGACCGGTGCGGCCAGCCCGCTGCCGTCGGAGCTGAACGGCTGGCCGGGCGGGTCGCCGACCCAGCCCCGGTTGCCGTCGAGTCGCAGCTGGGTGGTCGGGCCGAGCGTCGGCGGCTGCGCTCCGGTGCCGGTCGGCGGGTAGCCGGCGACGATCACGCAGACCCGGGCGGTGGTGCCGGCGTGGGTGAGCGCGGCGAGGCGCATCAGTTCGGCGCGGCTGTCCGGCAGCGCCGCCGCGACCACCACCAGCAGCTCCCCCGGCTGCCCGCCGGTGCGGGCCTGGGCGGCGCGTACGTGCTGGTCGGCGTCGTCGAGGCGTTCCTTGGCTTCGGCGTCGGTGGCGGCCGGTGCCGTCAGCACACCGGCTTCGACCAGCGGGCGCAGCGGCAGGAAGGTGGCTCCCATCGAGGTGGTGTCCAGCGCGGTCACCCGTACCGTGCCGGGTTGGGCGGCGGCGAGCAGCCGAACGACGAGGCTGCGCAGCAGGGCGGCGATCCGTGGCTGCCGGGCGTCGGCGTCGATGGCCAGGTGGGTGCCGGCGCCGAGCGGCACCAGCGCGGGGAACTCGACCGGGTCGCCGGTGCCGGCCAGCCCGACCGGGCGGGCCATGCCGACCCGCACCGGTGCCGGGCCGGCGGACAGGTCCTGGGTGGCGCTGGTCGCGCCGGTGGTGAGGGTTTCGCCGACGTGGCGCAGCCGTTCGGTGACGTCGCCGAGGTCCGGCGGCGGTGGTGCCGGGCCGTCCGCTATAGCCGATCGTGCGGTGGTCAGGTGGGTCACGGCCTGCCGGTGGGCGGCGACCGCCCGACGGTACGCGGCACCGAAGCTCATCCCACCCCCACCTGCCACTCGGGTAGCCACCGGAACACTATCCGAATCGGGCGGGCGCTGTTAACCCGGCTGCCGGGCCGGCGGCGGTCGCCGGCCGGGCAGCCGGGTCAGGACGGTCAGGTGCCGACGGTCAGACGCCGGTGATCGAGGTGATCCAGTCGCGGCTGGCAGCGACCGAGGCGTAGTTCTGCGAGGTCGACCCGTTGGAGTTCGAGCAGACACCCACCTGTTGTCCGTTGTAGAACTGCGGGCCGCCCGAGTCGCCCTGCCAGGCGATGCCGGTCACCGGGGAGCTGCGCAGCGCCGGTCCCTCGTACGCGTCCCGGCCCCGCACCGACACCACCTGCACCGAGGCTGTCTTGAGCTGTGGTGACAGGTGACAGTTGAGACAGGTACGGCCCCAGCCGTAGATGGTGTTGGTCGAGCCGACCGGCGGGTTGCTGGCGGCGAGCGTGACATACGTGGTCACGATCGGTGTGCTGAGATACAGCAGCCCGATGTCGTATAGGTATCCGTATTGGGAGTAGGTCGCGCTGACCGCACTCACCTGGCCGCCGGTGGCGTGATGGACACTGCCGACCCGGACCGACATCGAGCCGCCGATGCAGTGCTCCGCGGTGAGCACCCAGCGGGAGGCGATGATCGAGCCGGAGCATCTGAACGAGCCGTCGCTGTAGACAGCGGCTACCCAGGGCGCTGATGAAACGGTGTCGCCGCCGATGATCTGCTGCGGTGCGGCAGCGGATGTCGACGGAGTCATGACAGCGCCGGCGAGTGCCGTCACGACCGCAATCAATAGTTGGCGGAGACGCAAGATGGTGCTCCTCACCGAGCGAACGCCCAGCCCTGGCGTCGCCCTCATCGAAGGTCCCCGGCGTCGATCTTATCGCTGAGGATATCGACACACAATACGCATTCGCCTGCATAATTAGCAGCGCGGTCGGCCCGGTGCCGGACGGCCTGGTCGGCACTCGGAGCGGCCGGTAGTGCCAGCACCGAGCCCGATAAGCCCCTAGTATCCGTAATCGGAGTGTCCCGACGACCGTCGGAAGTGCGATCGATGCGACCTGGCGACAACGACGGCACCGACGACGGCCGCGAGACCAGACACGGCACCCGCGACGGTACCGAGCGCGACGAGACGTTGCGCCGGTTCGCCGACCGCCTCGACAAGCCGCTCGGCGTCCTCGGTGTGCTGTTCCTGCTCCTGGTGATCGGACAGTTCGTCACCACCCATCCGCCGACGGCCGCCGTTCTGGGCGCGGCCAGCTGGGTGCTGTGGGTGGTCTTCGTCGCCGAGTTCTCGCTGCGGGCCTGGCTGGGCCGGCACCACCCGGGCCGGTTCTGGCGGCGCAACTGGTGGCAGCTGCTCTTCCTGGCCGTACCGGTGCTGCGGTTCGCCCGGGTGGCGTTGGCCTTACGGACGGCCCGCGCCGGTGCGGCCATTTCCGCCGCCGTACGCGGTTCGCGCTCCGCCGGTCGGCTACTCACCGACCGTCTAGCCTGGCTCTTCGCGGTGACGGTGAGCCTCATCCTCGCCGCCGGCCAACTGCTGGTGGTCTCCGGCTCGTATCCGAGCTACGCGCAGGCGCTGCACGACGTCACGCTCACCACGATCACCGGTCAGCGGATGGCCGCGCGGGACCCGTTCGCCCAAGGTCTGGAGCTTGTTCTGGCCGCGTACTCGGTCGTCGTCTTCGGCACCCTGGCCGGCGCGCTCGGCGCCTACTTCCTCAGCAACCGGCCAGCTCCCAGCGATGACGACCGGGACCGGGACCGGGATCAGGCAACTACCTGACGGACGGTCCGGTCCCCGTGGTGCGGGCGGGGACCGGACCGCCAGGTACTTGGCTCCGTTCGGTACGTGAAACTGTCAGCCGGTGACCGTGTTGAGCGCGGCCAGATACCCGTCGCGGTAGCCGGCGGCGTTCGGGTGGTACGCGGCGATCAACGCGGAGAAGTCGTTGATCCATGGGCTGCCAGCACATACGCCGTGCCCGGCGAACTGCGGCCGGGTGTCCACGAAGGTGGCCCCGGCAGCCGACGCGCGGGCGGCAGTAACGTCGGCCAGCAGGTCCGCCGCGTCGTTGATGATGGACCGCTTGGTCAGGCTCATACCGAACAGACCGCAGTAGCGGACCTCGTCGAACAGGCGCGGGTAGCCGAGCACGATCAGCTGCGCGTGCGGTGCCCGCTGCCGGATCGCGGCGTAGGTGGCGTCGAGCCGGCCGGGCAGTTCGGTGGTGGCGAACCGTTCGGCCCGGTCGACCGCGCTGGCGCAGGAGGACTCGCTGCCCAGCCGGCAGCTGAGCACGACATCGGCGAATCCGGCGTCGTTGCCACCGATGGTGATGGTGACCATCGTGGTGCCGGCGTCAAGCGCGGACACCTGGTTGTCGAGCACGTCGTCAGTGACCGCACCGCCGCAGGCGACGAAGCGGAAGCTGGCCGGGGAGTTGGCGGCCGCCCACAGCGGCGCGTACGAGCGGTCGCTGCGCAGGCAGGTCGTCTCGTAGGGGCCAGCGCCAACGCCGGACGAGAACGAGTCGCCGAGGGCGACGTAGTGAACGGCGGCGGGTGCGGCGGATGCCGGGGCGGTGGCCGCGACGACGCCGACGCCGGTGGCGCCAAGGGTGACGGCCAGCGCGACGGCGGCGCGGGCCAGGGGACGAAGGAGCATGGACGGACCTCACAAGGATGGGGGGATCCTCGTGGCCGCGCGCGTGGCCGTGGGGAGTAACGGTTGTTACTAGCCAGTAATGCTATCGAAACATCTGCATCCCCGAAAGAGGAACGACCCCACCGAAGACCAGCAGATCTTCAGCAGGGCCGAACGGAACGGTCCCGGTCACCGAGCGGCGAGTGGCTGTGCCGTCGGCACCACCGGTGCCGGCAACTCCCCCACCCCACCGAGGTACGAGTGGATGGCGGCCGCCGCTGCCCGTCCCTCGGCGATCGCCCACACGATCAGCGATGCCCCCCGGTGCATGTCACCGGCGACGAAGACCCCCTTGGTAGCGGTCTGCCAGGCACCGTCGGAGTCGATCGCCCCGCGCCGGTTACGGACCAGCCGCAGCTGCTCCAGCAACGGCTGCTGCTCGGTGCCCTCGAAGCCGATCGCCAGCAGCACCAGGTCCGCCGGCAGCTCCCGCTCGGTGCCCGGCACCACGGTCAGGATCCGCTCGCCGTCACGCTTGGTCACCGTCACCTCGGCGATCCGGACCGCCCGTACCGCGCCGGTGCCGTCGTCGACGAACTCCTGCACCGCGACGGCGAAGACCCGCTCGCCGCCCTCCTCGTGCGCCGGATACTCGCGCAGCACCCACGGCCAGGTCGGCCACGGGTCCCGGGCCTCGTCGCGGGCGCTCGGCGGCTCCGGGTAGAGATCCAGCTGGTACACCCCGGCCGCACCCTGCCGGTGCGCCACCCCGAGACAGTCGGCGGCGGTGTCACCACCGCCGATGATCACCACATGCCGGCCGGCCGCGTCGATCGCCGGCCGGTCCACCGGTACGCCGTCCACGTGCGATGACCCGGACTCCGACGGCGGCTCGACGGCCACCACCCCGGCCGCCTCGGCCGTGCGGGCGTGCGCCGCCGCAGCCGCCACCACCCGGTTCGACTCGACCAGGTGCTCCATCGCCAGATGCACCCCACGCAGCGCCCGGCCCGGCGTCGCCGGGGTGTCCCGGCCGGCCAGCGCCCCGCAGGCCAGCAGCACCGCATCGTGGTCGGCCCGCAGCTGCTCGGCGGTCACGTCGACGCCGACGTTCACCCCGGTACGGAACTGCACGCCCTCGGCCGCCAACTGGGCCAACCGCAGGTCGATGTGCTCCTTCTCCAACTTGAAGTCAGGGATGCCGTACCGCATCAGGCCGCCGATGGCGTCGTCGCGCTCGAACACGGTGACCGCATGCCCGGCGCGGGCCAACTGCTGGGCGGCGGCCAGCCCCGCCGGGCCGGAACCGACCACCGCGACCCGCCGGCCGGACGGATCCGGCACCGGATGCGGGGTGACCAGGCCGGCACCCACCGCCCGGTTGATGATCTCCACCTCGACCTGCTTGATGGTGACCGGCGCACCCCCGGCGATGCCCAGCACGCAGGCCGCCTCGCACGGCGCCGGGCAGAGCCGGCCGGTGAACTCCGGAAAGTTGTTGGTGGCGTGCAGCGACTCGATCGCCGCCGCCCAGCCACCGGTACGGACCAGGTCGTTCCAGTCCGGGATGCGGTTGCCCAGCGGACAGCCGTCGTGGCAGAACGGGATGCCGCAGTCCATGCAGCGGGTCGCCTGCTCGCGGATCAGCTCGTCGGCGGCCGGCGGATAGACCTCCCGCCAGTCCATGATCCGCACCGGCACGGGTCGGCGGTGCGGCAGCCGCCGGTCGATCCGCAGGAATCCGGTCGGGTCAGGCACGAGCCACCTCCATGACGGCCTCATCCACGTCACGGCCGGCGGCTTCGGCGGCCCTCATCGTCTCCAACACCCGGCGGTAGTCGCGCGGGACCACCACTGTGAACTCCTCCACCGCCTCCGGCCAGCGCTTGAGCAGAGCCTCGGCCACCGCCGAGTCGGTCTCGGCGAAGTGCCGCTCGACCAACTCACGCAGCATCGGCTCGGCGTCGGCGGCCACCGGCTCCAGATCCACCAACTCCCGATTGACCAGCTGCTCGTCGAGGCGCCACAGGTACGCCGTACCGCCGGACATACCGGCGGCGAAGTTGCGCCCGGTCGGGCCGAGCACCACGACCGTACCGCCGGTCATGTACTCGCAGCCGTGGTCGCCGACGCCCTCGACAACGGTGACCGCGCCGGAGTTGCGCACCGCGAACCGTTCGCCCACCCGCCCGCGCAGGAACAGTTCCCCGGCGGTCGCCCCGTACAGGATGGTGTTGCCGGCGATGATCTGCTCCTCGGCGCCGGCACCACCGGGCGCGGCGAACGGGGCCGCCGGGTCCGGACGCACGATCAGCCGGCCACCGGACAGACCCTTGCCGACGTAGTCGTTGGCGTCGCCGACCAGCCGCAGCGTCACCCCGCGCGGCAGGAACGCACCGAACGACTGCCCGGCGGTGCCGGTCAGGGTGAACTCGATGGTGTCGTCGGGCAGCCCGGCCCCGCCGACCCGGCGGGTCACCTCGCCGCCGAGCATCGCGCCGACGCTGCGGTGCTCGTTGCGTACCG
Source organism: Micromonospora sp. LOL_014 (assembly GCF_048060245.1). NCBI lineage: Bacteria > Bacillati > Actinomycetota > Actinomycetes > Micromonosporales > Micromonosporaceae > Micromonospora > Micromonospora sp. LOL_014. Next base: position 132,488 of record NZ_JBHMIP010000014.1, on the reverse strand, counting down.
GCACCGACGCCCGCACCGGGGCCCGGTCGGTCAACGCCGGCCCGGCCAGGGCGATCAGCTCGTTGTCGAGCGCCTTGTCCAGGCCGTGGTCCTGGGCGCGGACGCCGCGCAGCGCGGCGCCGGCCGGCAGCGCCGGCACGTGCAACACCGCGGACAGGTCCAGGCCCTTGGCCTTCCAGTGCTCCACGGCCGGCGTGGTGTCCAGCAGGTCGGCCCGACCGATCGCCTCGTCGATCGACCGGAAACCCAGCTCGGCCAGGTAGCTGCGGACCTCCTCGGCGAGGAACAGGAAGAAGTTCTCCACGAACTCCGGCTTGCCGGTGAAGCGTTCCCGCAGCACCGGGTTCTGGGTGGCGATGCCGACCGGGCAGGTGTCCAGGTGGCAGACGCGCATCATCACGCAGCCGGAGACGATCAGCGGGGCGGTGGCGAAGCCGTACTCCTCGGCACCGAGCAGCGCCGCGATCAGCACGTCGCGGCCGGTCTTGAGCTGGCCGTCGACCTGGACGGTGACCCGGTCGCGCAGTTTGTTCAGCAGCAGCGTCTGCTGAGTCTCGGCCAGGCCCAGCTCCCACGGGGTGCCGGCGTGCTTGAGCGAGTTCAGCGGGGACGCGCCGGTGCCGCCGTCGTGCCCGGAGATCAGGATGACGTCGGCCTTGAGCTTGGCGACACCGGCGGCGACGGTGCCGACGCCGATCTCGCTGACCAGCTTGACGTGCACCCGGGCGGCCGGGTTGACGCACTTGAGGTCGTGCACCAGCTGGGCGAGGTCCTCGATCGAGTAGATGTCGTGGTGCGGCGGCGGGGAGATCAGCCCGACGCCGGGGGTGGCGTGGCGGGTCTTGGCGATCCACGGCCACACCTTGTTGCCGGGCAGCTGGCCGCCCTCACCCGGCTTGGCCCCCTGCGCCATTTTGATCTGCAGGTCGTCGGCGTTGACCAGGTACTCGCTGGTGACGCCGAACCGGCCGGAGGCGATCTGCTTGACCGCCGAACGGCGGGCCGGGTCGTAGAGCCGGTCGACGTCCTCGCCGCCCTCGCCGGTGTTGGACCGCCCGCCGAGGCGGTTCATCGCGATGGCGAGGGTCTCGTGCGACTCGGCGGAGATCGAGCCGTAGCTCATGGCGCCGGTGGAGAACCGCTTGACGATCTCGCTGGCCGGCTCGACCTCGTCGATCGGCACCGGCTCGCGGACCCCGTCGCGCAGGGTGAACAGTCCACGCAGCGAGCCGGCCTCGGCGGCCAGGTTGTCGACGGTGGTGGTGTAGCGGCGGAACACGTCGTACTGCCCGGAGCGGGTGGCGTGCTGCAGCAGGAACACCGTCTCCGGGTTGAACAGGTGCAGTTCGCCTTCGCGCCGCCACTGGTACTCGCCGCCGACGTCGAGGCGGCGGTGCGAGCGTTCGGCGCTGTTCGACGGGTAGGCGCGGGCGTGCCGGGCGGCGACCTCGGCGTGGATGCCGGACAACCCGACCCCGCCGACGGTGCCCGGGGTGCCGGCGAAGTAGCGCTCGACCAGCCGGGGATCCAGACCGACCGCTTCGAAGACCTGTGCCCCGCAGTACGAGGAAACCGTGGAAATGCCCATCTTCGACATGATCTTGAGTACGCCCTTGCCGAGCGCCTTGACGTAGTTGCGGATCGCCTCGGCGGAGGTGATGCCGGCCAGCGCGCCGGTGGCGATCAGGTCCTCGACCGATTCGAAGGCCAGGTACGGGTTGACTCCAGCGGCACCGTAGCCGATCAGCACGGCGGCGTGGTGCACCTCCCGGCAGTCACCGGACTCGACGACCAGCGCCACCTGGGTGCGAGTCTGCTCGCGCACCAGATGCTGGTGCACGGCGGCGGTGAGCAGCAGCGACGGGATCGGCGCCAGGTCGAGGGTCGAGTCCCGGTCCGACAGCACGAAGATCCGTACTCCGTCCTCGATCGCCTCGGACACGTGCCGGCAGATCTCGGTGAGCCGGGCCTTGATGCCGGCGGCGCCGTCGCGCAGCGGGTACAGGCCGGAGACCCGGACCGCCTTGAAGCCGGGCAGGTCGCCGTCCTCGTCGATGGACAGGATCTTGGCCAGCTCGTCGTTGTCGATGATCGGGTACGGCAGCACGATCTGCCGGCAGGAGGCCGGACCCGGGTCGAGCAGGTTGGCCTCCGGGCCGATGGTGGACTGCAGGCTGGTCACCATCTCCTCCCGGATGGCGTCCAGCGGCGGGTTGGTGACCTGGGCGAACAGCTGGTGGAAGTAGTCGAACAGCAGCCGGGGCCGGGTGGACAGCGGCGAGACCGGGGTGTCGGTGCCCATCGACCCGATCGGCTCGATGCCCTTGCGGGCCATCGGCGCGATCAGGATCTTCAGCTCCTCCTCGGTGTAGCCGAAGGTCTGCTGGCGGCGCTGCACCGAGTCATGCGTATAGACGATGTGGTCCCGCTCCGGCAGGTCCCGCAGGTCGATCAGGCCGGCGTGCAGCCAGTCGCCGTACGGGTGGGCGGCGGCCAGCTCGGCCTTGATCTCCTCGTCTTCGACGATGCGCCCGGCGGCGGTGTCGACCAGGAACATCCGCCCCGGCCGCAGCCGGCCCTTGGCGACCACGGTCGCCGGGTCGAGATCGAGCACGCCGGCTTCGCTGCCCAGCACCACCAGGCCGTCGCTGGTGCGCCACCAGCGGCCCGGCCGCAGCCCGTTGCGGTCCAGCACCGCGCCGACCAGCTCACCATCGGTGAAGGCAACCGAGGCCGGACCGTCCCACGGCTCCATCAGGCTGGCGTGGAAGCGGTAGAAGTCACGCTTCGCCGGCTCCATCCCGGGGTCGTTCTCCCATGCCTCCGGGATCATCATCAGGACGGCGTGCGGCAGGCTGCGCCCGGCCAGGTGTAGCAGTTCGAGGACCTCGTCGAAGTTGGCCGAGTCGGACGCCTGCGGGGTGCAGACCGGGAACAGCCGGCGGATGTTGCCGGGGATGTCCGGCGTGGCGAGCAGCGCCTCGCGGGCGTTCATCCAGTTCTTGTTACCCCGGATCGTGTTGATCTCGCCGTTGTGCGCGATGAACCGGTACGGGTGCGACAGCGGCCAGGACGGAAACGTGTTGGTGGAGAACCGGGAGTGCACCAGGGCGATCGCGCTGGCCACCCGCTCGTCGCGCAGGTCGGGGTAGAACTCGGGCAGCTGGTCCGGGGTGAGCATGCCCTTGTAGACCATGGTCCGGCCGGACAGCGACGGGAAGTAGGCGGTCACGCCGCGCTCGGCGCTCTCCCGCTCGGCCTGCTTGCGTACGCAGAACGCCACCCGGTCCAGGTCCAGCCCGGCCAACGGGGTGCCGGCCGGGCCGGCCGCCGAGTCGGTCAGCCGCTGCGCGGACAGGAAGAGCTGCGCGATCCGGGGGCGGACGGCGTCGGCGGTCTCGCCGAGCCCGTCCGGCTGCACCGGCACGTCCCGCCAGCCGAGTACGTCGGCACCCTCGACCAGGGCGTACTTCTCGACGATCCGGCGGACCCGGGCCTCGTCGGCCGGGTCTGCGGGCAGGAACACCAGGCCGGTGGCGTACTGCCCGGCCGGCGGCAGGTCGAAGTCGACGACGGCCCGTAGGAACGCGTCCGGGACCTGGATCATGATGCCGGCGCCGTCACCGGTGTTCTGCTCCGCACCCCGCGCACCACGGTGGTCGAGCCGGCACAGCGCGGCCAGGCCCTTGGCCACCACGTCGTGCGAGCGGCGGCCGTTGAGGTCCGCCACGAAAGAGACACCACACGCGTCGTGCTCGTGGGCGGGGTCGTAGAGACCCTGCGCCGGCGGCTGGGATGCCTGCGGCGGGCAGGGGTGCGGTCCCTGCGGGTACGGAAGAACCACCGGGCCTCCTGTCGTCACTCGCGCATGAACAGATTTCGGGACGACGTCGGCCCTGGAGAGTTTTCTGAGTCTACGTGAGGGGCCACCGGACATCACCAGTGCGAATTGATCACACGTCCATTGTATGGGACGTGTAGTCTCACAAGGTGGCCAACCAGGAGAACGAACTCCTTGGCCGGCTGGACCGGTTCTGCGATGCCGTACCGCGTGCTGCCGCCCGCCCCGAAGAGCTGGGTGACTATGTACTTTTCGTGCGGAATGGGGAGGCGGGTTGGCCGTTCTACGCCCGCCCCCGGGTAGGCGTGACCGCGCCGCCGGCCGCCGCCGACATCACCACCGTACGCGCCCGGCAGCGCGAACTGGGCCTTCCCGAGTCCTTCGAATGGATCCACGAGATCAACCCCGACCTGCTGGCGGTGGCCCGATCGGCCGGGCTCGGCGTGCGGCAGGCACCGCTGATGGTGCTCGACCCGACCGCTCTGCCCCCGGTTGGCCGGTTCGCCGACCGGCCGGTACGGCTGCTCGACCCGGACTCACCCGACTTCGCGGCAGATCTCACCACCTGGTTCACCATCGCCCAGGCCGCGTTCGCCCCGTCCGACGGCACCGGTACCGGACTGCCGGCCGTCGGCGCGGACACCCCCGAGATTGTTACAGTGACATTTCCCACTGTCGACAGTGGCAGTCCCGGCGGCGGCGCGGGCGGCGCGGCCGGGCCGCCCGCGCCGGCCCCCGGCGGGCTCGCCACCACCGCCCCGGCAGCCCCACCGGACAGCATCGAACCGCTGGCCACGACAGGCCCGACGGCCTCACCTGTCGCGGCGGCGACCGACGACCCGGCCCTGCCGGACACCCTGGTCGACCGCGAACGGTCGGCGATCGCCGCCGGCAGCCACACCATCGCCCTGGCCGGGCTGCCCTCGGCCGGGCTGCCCTCGGCCGGGCAGCTGGCCGCCGTCGGATCGCTCAACCGGGTCGACGACGTCGCCGAGATCGTCGGTGTCGGCACCGTGGCACCGGCCCGCCGCCAGGGTCTGGCGTCTGCGATCACCGCCGCGCTGGCCCGGCACGCGCTCGCCGCCGGCGTCGACCTGATCTTCCTGGCCGCCGGCGACGACGACGTGGCGATGCTCTACCACCGACTCGGCTTCCGCCGAGTGGGTACCTCCTGCATCGCCGAGCCCACCGCCCATCTTGTCGGCTGACCGGCCCAATCGCCGCAGGCGACCGGCCCAATCGCCGCAGGCGACCGGCCCAATCGCCGCAGGCGACCGGCCCACTTGCCACAGGCGATACGGTCAGGACGGCGGCGGCTGCCACTTCGCTGCGGTGGCGGCCACACTGCCCATCAGCCGAGGGCTGATCGTGCCGAGCGTCGCGTCCCGGGCCCGCAGCGCCAGCCGTCCCCGCGCCGACAGCACCGCCGCCATCCGCCGGGTCTGGCGCACCATCGCCACCGCCCGCGGCCGGCGCAACCGGCTGTACGAATCGACCGCTGCGGCCAGCGCCGGCCCTGGCACGGTGTTCCGGACCAGGGCGCACAGCGTCGCCGCGTCCTCGAACGCCAGGCACGCGCCCTGCCCGAGATGATGCGGCATCGCGTGCGCCGCGTCACCGAGCAGCACCACTCCGCCCGGCCCGACCGGGAACCCGTACGCCGGAGGCAGCGGCCGCAGCTCGCGGACCTCCTGCTGCACCAGGTCGGCCGGCTCGGTAGCGGCGAGCAGCTCGCCCACCGGGGCCGGCCAGCCGGCGAACCAGCGGCGCAGCAGGGTCAGCTGGGTCGCCGGCGGCTCCGGGCGAGAGGCCCCGGCGGCGGTCGCCACCCAGTAGATGCCGCCCCGGCTGGAGCCGCCGGCCGAACCCCGTTCACCCAACGAGGCCGAGACGAACCGATAGCCGGCGCCGAGTATCTCGCCGCCGACCTGGCCGGCAGCCAGCTGCGGCGCCCGGTACCAGGGGATCACCGCCCGCCAGGCCGAACTCCCTGAGCTGACCACCGAACTGCCCGGGGCCAACGCCGGACGCAGCGCGCTGTGCACGCCGTCCGCCGCCACCACCAGGTCGGCCTCGACGACGCCCCGGCCGATGGTCACTGCCGGCCGGTCCACCGCCGGTCGCAGGCCCTTCACGGTCACCCCGGTGCGGATCTCGGCCTGCTCGCCGAGACCTGCGATCAACGCGTCGTGCAGATCCTCCCGGTGCACCACCACCGGGGCCCGGTCCTCCGGCTGCGGCCGGGGCTGCACCAGCCACTGCCCGTCGGGGCGGCGTACCCCGGTGTACGACACCGGGGTGGCGATCGCCTCCAGCCCGGCGCCGAGGCCCAACGCCCGCAATGCGCGGACACCGTTGGCCCAGAGCACCAGGGCGGTGCCGTCGGACCGGACCCGGTCCTCACGTTCCAGCAGGGTGACCCGCCAACCGGTGCGGGCCAGGGCACCGGCGACCGCCAGACCGCCGATGCCCGCCCCCACCACGACCGCAGTACGCATCCCGCCCCCTCTCCCCCGGTCGATCGGCACCCGCCGACCGGCGGTCAGCTTCCGGTCTTACCGGTGCCGGTGCCGGCTCCGGTCTCGGCGTCGGCTCCGGTCTCGGTGCCGGTCTCGGTGCCGGTCTCGGTGCCGGTCTTGGCGTCGGCGTCGCTCTCGGCGACACCGTCGTCGGCACCGTCCGCGCCGGGGTCGGTGGTGCTGCCGGTATCCGTTCCGGCGGTGGTCTCGGCCGGCAGCTCACCGGTGCTCTCGTACCGCCGGAACTGTTCCTCGGTAACCACTCGGTAGCCGGCGGCCAACTCGGCGGTGGGTTTCCTGCCCGAGACGTCGATCTGGGACACCCCACCGGTTGCCCCGGACTCGGCCGCCCCGCTTTCGGTCGGCTCGGCGGTGCCCGACCCGGCGTCGGTCGAACCGCCGGCGGCCGGGGTCGACGCGCCTACAGGTGGCAACGGCCGACCCTCGGCGTCCAGCGGGACAAGGAACTGTTGCGGGCCGCGTACCCGGACGAGATAAACCAGCGCGGCCAGGAAGACCACCGCCGAGGTCCACACGTTCAGCCGGACACCGAGGATCTCGTTGGCCTCGTCGGTCCGCATCATCTCGATCCAGAACCGGCCGGCGGTGTAGCCCGCCACGTACACCGCGAAGGCCCGACCGGCACCGAGCTTCCAACGGCGGTCGGCGAGCAACACCAGCGCGGCGACACCGACGTTCCAGATCGCCTCGTACAGGAACGTCGGATGGTAGAGCCCCGGCTCCAGCACCGGGTTGCCCTCCGGGTCGCGCAGCGCCTGACCCGGGTTGCTGCGGTCCATCTGGTGCACCTGCAGGCCCCACGGCAACGTGGTCGGGCCGCCGTACAACTCGTTGTTGAACCAGTTGCCGAACCGGCCGACGGCCTGGGCGAGCGGCAGGCCGGGGGCGAGTGCGTCGGCGACCACGCTGAGCGGGATGCCCAGCTGGCGGCCGGCCAGCCAGGCGCCGACCGCGCCACCGGCGACGGCGCCCCAGATACCGAGACCGCCCTGCCAGATGTAGAAGGCTTCGATCGGGATGCCGTTGGCGCCGAAGTACGCCTGCGGTGAGGAGACGACGTGGTAGAGCCGGGCACCGAGAATGCCGAACGGCACCGCCCAGATGGCGATGTCCAGCACCGCCCACGGGCGGACCCCGCGCTGGCGGAGCCGGTACTCGGTGACCGCGCTGGCCACCACGATGCCGAGGACGATGCAGAGCGCGTACGCCCGGATGGGAACTGGACCAAGTTGCCAGACTGCGGTGGCCGGGCTGGGGATCGCGGCGAGTGTCACGGGTGCACACGCTACCGTCGCGACCCGCCAACCCGGGACCCCCAGCCGGCCAGCGTCAGGCGTGTCGCCGGCTTACCAGGTCACGGTGCCCTGCTTTGCCGGGTCGCCCAACCCGCTTCACCGGGTCACGGCGCGTACGCCGGCGGCGAGTTCACCGCTGAGCGAACGCAGCGCGGCCAGCCCGGCGGGCAGATCGGCTGCGTCCAGCAGGCACCGGATCAACGCGCTGCCGACGATCACCCCGTCGGCGAACGAACCCACCTCGGCGGCCTGGGCGCCGTTGCCCACCCCGAGGCCGACGCCGACCGGCAGGTCGGTGACCTGGCGCAGCCGGCCGACCAGGGTCGGTGCCGCGCCGGAGGACTGCTCGCGGGCCCCGGTGACACCCATCAACGCGGTGGCGTAGACGAAGCCCCGGCAGTGCCGCACGGTCATCGCCAGCCGGGCGTCGGTCGACGACGGCGAGACGAGGAAGGTCCGGTCCAGGCCGTACGCGTCCGAGGCGGCCAGCCACTCGTCCGCCTCATCCGGGATCAGGTCCGGGGTGATCAGCCCGGTACCCCCGGCCGCCGCCAGGTCACGGGCGAAGGCGTTCACGCCGTACCGCTCGATCGGGTTCCAGTAGGTCATGGTGACCACCGGCGCGCCGGTCGCGGCGACCGCCTCGATGATCCGCAGTGCGTCAGCGGTGCGGACCCCGCCGGCCAGGGCGATGTCGCTGGCCCGCTGAATCACCGGGCCGTCCATCACCGGGTCGGAGTAGGGCAGCTCGACCTCGATGACGTCGACCCCCGCGTCGACCATCGCCCGCATCGCGACGATGCTGTCGTCGACGTTGGGAAAGCCGGCCGGCATGCAGCCGACCAGCACGGCGCGGCCCTCGGCCCGGGCCTTGTCGAACGCCACCGAGATGCTCATCGGTCCTGCCCGTCGAGTCGGTCCTGTCCGTCGAGAATGCCGAAGTACGCGCCGGCGGTGTGCACGTCCTTGTCGCCGCGGCCGGAGAGGTTGACCACAATGGTCGGCTCACGGCCCAGCTCGGCGGTGAGCTCCGGGATGACCCGCAGCGTGCCGGCGAGAGCGTGTGCGCTCTCGATCGCCGGGATGATCCCCTCGGTGCGGCAGAGCAGCTGGAACGCCGACATCGCCTCGGCGTCGGTGACCGGTCGGTAGCGGGCCCGGCCGGCGTCGTGCAGCCAGGCGTGCTCCGGCCCGACCGCCGGGTAGTCCAACCCGGCCGAGATCGAGTGCGAGTCCAGGGTCTGCCCGTCGGCGTCCTGCAGCAGGTAGGTACGCGCGCCGTGCAGCACACCGGCGGCACCGCCGGTGATGCTGGCCGCGTGCCGGCCGGTGCCCACCCCGTCGCCGCCGGCCTCGAAGCCGTACAGCCGGACCTGGTCGTCGCCGACGAAGGCGTGGAAGATGCCGATGGCGTTGGAGCCGCCGCCGACGCAGGCGGTGACCGCGTCCGGTAGCGCGCCGAGGCTGTCCAGGCACTGCTGGCGGGCCTCGTCACCGATACCGCGCACGAAGTCGCGGACCATCGCCGGGAACGGGTGCGGCCCGGCGGCGGTGCCGATCAGATAGTGGGTGTGGTCGACGCTGGCCACCCAGTCGCGCAGCGCCTCGTTGAGCGCGTCCTTGAGGGTGCGCGACCCGGTGGTCACCGGCACCACGGTGGCACCGAGCATCCGCATCCGGGCCACGTTGAGCGCCTGCCGTTCGGTGTCCACCTCGCCCATGTAGACCACGCATTCGAGGTCCAGCAGGGCGGCGGCGGTGGCACTGGCCACACCGTGCTGACCGGCGCCGGTCTCGGCGATGATCCGGGGCTTGCCCATCCGCCGGGTCAGCAACGCCTGGCCGAGCACGTTGCGCACCTTGTGCGCGCCGGTGTGGTTGAGGTCCTCGCGCTTGAGCAGCACCGTCGCGCCGACCTGCGCGGACAGCCGCTCGGCCCGGTAGAGCAGCGACGGGGTGCCGGCGTAGTCGCGCAGCAGCCGGTCGAAGTCGGCCCGGAAGCCGTCGTCGGCCATCGCCTGCCGGTACGCGACGTCCAGCTCGTCGAGGGCGGCGATCAGCGCTTCGGGCACGAACCGCCCGCCGTAGCGGCCGAAGTGGCCGGTGTAGTCGGGCAGCGCGGCGGGTTGCGCACCGGTGCCGGGCGCATCGACGCCGGCGGCGTTCGGGGCGCTCATCGGACCGGCCTCGGCGTCGCCGGGTGATTGCCGGCGTTGACCAGCTCGGCGACCGCGTCCCGGGGGCTCTTCTGGGTCACCAGGCCCTCGCCGACCAGGACCGCGTCGGCGCCGGCCGACGCGTACCGGATGAGGTCGTGCGGTCCGCGCACCCCCGACTCGGCGATCTTGACGACACTGTTCGGCAGCCCTGGCGCGATCCGCTCGAACACCGACCGGTCCACCTCCAGGGTGCGCAGGTCTCGGGCGTTGACCCCGATGATCTGGGCACCGGCTTCGAGGGCTCGGTCGGCCTCCTCCTCGGTGTGCACCTCGACCAGCGCGGTCATGCCCAGCGACTCGATCCGCTCCAGCAGACCGACCAGCACGTTCTGCTCCAGCGCGACCACCATCAACAGGACCAGGTCGGCGCCGTAGGCGCGGGCCTCGTGGACCTGGTAGCTGGAGACGATGAAGTCCTTGCGCAGTACCGGCACGTCGACGGCGGCCCGTACGGCGGTGAGGTCGTCCAGTGAGCCGCCGAACCAGCGCTGCTCGGTCAGCACGCTGATGCAGCGGGCACCACCGGCGGCGTACTCCGAGGCCAGAACGGCCGGGTCCGGGATGTCGGCCAGCGCGCCCTTGGACGGCGAGGCCCGCTTGACCTCGGCGATCACCCCGACCCCGGGCTTGCGCAGCGCTGCGCAGGCGTCGATCGGCGGTGGCGCGGCGGCGGCGAGCTCACGGATCCGGCTCAGCGGGACCAGCCCTTCGCGGCGGTCAACCTCGGCTCGGACGCCGGCGATGATCTCGTCGAGCACTCCGAGCGCCGGCGCCGACGGTCCGGCGTTGTCCTCCTGGTCAGCAGTCACCAACGGACTCCCCTCTCCGGGTGTCATGCGCCCGATGCTAGGTGGCGGCGCAGGTGAGCTGGAGTCGGGGGTATGGCGCGCCTCACCATCTGGGCTGGGGCATAATGCCGATCTTTTGTGAGAAGAGCATCACCCACCGTGCCAACGGCTGCCAGCGGGCCGGGCCACCCGGGCACCACCGGACTCCATCGACGCTGATCGTATCGCGTCGGCGGTGCCGGCTCCGCTGTGGTGCAGATCAACACCGGCGGTACGGGTGCCGCCCGGTCCGTTGGGTGATAGTTGACCTGCGGGTCACCGCCGTGAAACAGCCTCCGGTCAGCATGGGGTTCGGGCAGACTGGTCGGCGGTAGCCGCCGGCCGCGCAACCACCTGGGGGACGCCATGAGCAGCACACCACGGGACGCCAACGTCGACCTGATCGCCATCCCCCGGGCCGTGGTCTCGCTGGCCGCCGAGGTCGTGCACACCATGGAACGCGCCGTGATCGGCGATCACCGGGTACGTACCGCCAAGGGCAATGCCTGGGAGGCGATCTGCGCCGACCGGGCCCGCGCCCACCAGCGGGACGAGATCCGCCGGCTGGTGGCCACGCTCACCGCCGCCCGGTCCGTCGAGGTATCCGACGCCGCTGATGAGCCAACCGCCACCGCTGAAGCCGCCACCGCTGAAGCCGCCACCGCCACCGCCACCGCAGCCGTCACCGGTCGGCGCCCGGGTCGTCGTCGGTCGGGTCCTCGCCCCGGTCCAGAGCGTTCCACGCGTCCAGCGTCGACCGCCTAGACCGGCCGCCCAGACCAGCCGCCCGGCCGTCGGCACCCGGACCGGACCCGTCGGCACCGGACCGGCCGCCACCGGGCCGGCTCCGCTCGTACCGGGCGCCCATCGCCGGCCATTGCCGGGAGCGCAGCGCGGTGACCGACCCACCGGCGGCGAGCAGCACCGCACCGACCACAGTCGCCGCCGGCCACTGCGGAGCCGACACGGTGCTGTCCGTCGTCGGACCGGCCGGACCTGCGCCAGTGAGCAGCACCGTCAGCCCACCGGCCGCCATCGCCACGCCGAGGACCGCGAGCAGCGCGCCGACCAACCGCCGGGCCAGCCCTCGGGTGGCCAGCACCGCGCCGGTGCCGGCCAGTCCGACCAGAGCGACCGCCGGCAGCCACGGCAGCACGTCGGCACCGGTGCGGGCCACCTCGACGGCCGGCAGCGGCACTGGGCGCCCGGTCACCTCGACCGCCCAGTCCCGCCCGGCCGCGTACAGCACCAGGCCGGCCCCGGCCAGACAGGTGACGGCGGCGCCGGCCAACGCCCGCCACGGCGCGGCCGACAGACCGGGGCCGGTCACCGGGCCGGACGCAGCGTCTCGGCGGCGGCGATCGCCACCAGCACCGCCGCCGCCTTGCTCTGCGTCTCCCGTTCCTCGGCGGCCGGATCCGAGTCCGCCACGATCCCCGCACCGGCCTGCACGTAGGCGCGGCCGCCACGGATCAGTGCGGTCCGGATCGCGATCGCCATGTCCAGGTCGCCGCCGAACCCGAAGTAGCCGACGGTGCCGCCGTACAGGCCCCGACGGGTCGGCTCCAGCTCCTCGATGATCTCCATCGCCCGGACCTTCGGCGCGCCGGACAGGGTGCCGGCCGGAAAGGTGGCCGCCAGCGCGTCGAACGCGGTCCGGTCCTCGCGCAACTCGCCCACCACCGTCGACACGATGTGCATCACGTGGCTGTACCGCTCGACGGTGGCGAACTCCGGCACCTCGACGGTGCCCGGCCGGCAGACCCGACCGAGGTCGTTGCGGCCCAGGTCGACCAGCATCACGTGCTCAGCGCGCTCCTTCGGATCGTTGAGCAGCTCGGTGGCGAGGGCGGCATCGGCCTGCGGGGTGGCACCCCGCCGCCGGGTGCCGGCGATCGGGTGCAGCATCGCCCGCCGGGTGCCGCCAGCGGTGACGGTGACCTTGAGGTGCGCCTCCGGTGACGAGCCCACCACGTCGAAGTCGTCGAACCGCAGCAGGTACATGTACGGGCTGGGGTTGGTCGCCCGCAGCACCCGGTAGACGTCCACCGGGTCGGCGGTGGTGTCCCGCTCGAACCGCTGGGCCAGCACGATCTGGAAGCACTCGCCGGCCTGGATCGCCTCCTTGGCCTCCTCCACCGCCTTGGGGTACGCGCCTGCGGCGGTGCGGCTACGGGCCGCCGGCCCGGGCGCACCGGGCGCGTCCATCATCGACACCATCGGTGGGTTGGGCCGGGACAGGGCGGTGGTCATCGCGTCGAGCCGACCGATCGCGTGGTGGTAGGCGGCTGCCGCGGTGACCGGGTCGGCCGCCGCCGGCAGGACCGCGTTGGCGACCAGGATCGCCGTACCGTCGAAGTGGTCGAGCACCACCAGGTCGGTGGCGAGCAGCAACCCGAACTCGGGCAGCGCGAGATCATCCTCGGTGTGCTCGGGGATCCGCTCCAACCGGCGGACGAAGTCGTAGCTGAGGTAGCCGACCAGGCCGCCGGTCAGCGGCGGCAGGCCGCCGACGGGGTCGGTGTCCGGGGGCGGCCCGGTCAACGCGGCGACGGTCGCCCGGAGCACCTCGACCGGGTCACCTTCGGTGGGCACCCCGTCGGGCGGGTCGCCGAGCCAGTGCGCACCGCCACCGGACTCGGTCAGCGTCGCCGCGCTGCGTACTCCGATGAACGAGTAGCGCGACCACGCGGTGCCGGCCGACCCGGCGCCCTGTTCGGCGGACTCCAGCAGGAAGGTGCCGGGTCCGCCGGCGAGCTTGCGGTACACCCCGACCGGGGTCTCGCCGTCGGCCAGCAGCCGCCGGGTCACCGGCACCACCCGACGCTGCCGGGCCAGGGTCTGGAAGGTCGGTTCGTCCGGACTGACCGTACCGGTGATCATCAATTCTCCTGGAGGTCGGCGATGGTGCCGGTCACCGGCAGCTCGTCGAAAAAACAGTTGTCGGCCCCGGTGTGGCAGGCGGCACCGACCTGCTCGACCGTGACCAGCACCGCGTCGCCGTCGCAGTCCAGCCGCACCGACCGCACATACTGGTGGTGCCCGGAGGTGGCACCCTTGACCCAGTATTCCTGCCGGCTGCGCGACCAGTAGGTGGCCCGCCCGGTGGTGAGAGTGCGGTGCAGCGCCTCGTCGTCCATCCACGCCATCATCAGCACCTCGCCGGTGCCGTGCCGCTGCACGACGGCGGCGATCAGCCCATCGGCGGAGCGGCGCAGCCGGGCCGCGACGGCCGGATCGAGCGCGGAGCGCCGTGGCGGGTCGCCGGGCGTGGGTCGCCGGGCGGTGGTCGGTGGGCCGGCTTCCGGTTCATCTGGTACGGACACAGTGCCCGATTGTTCCGTACGCCCGGACCGCCGTGGCGCGGCGTCCGGCATGCGGTGTCGTGAGCCCGACAGCGGTCGGCCGGAATCGACGGTTCGGGGGCTGTGCCGGTGCGGCATCAGGAGTACCTTGGCGGTGCGCCGCCACGGTCCAGGTCTGCGGGCACGCCCACTGCTCGGCGGACCGAATCCCGGTGCCCGCCGATCGCACCTTTCCGCTCAGGTTCCACGCCTGAGCCGGCGATGTGTGTCCGCCGGGCCTGTCGGCCGTGGCCGACGCAGCGAGTCGGCGCACCACCCAGCACCACGCCCGTGCGGACGGCTCCGGTCACCCCGGGACCGGGTCGCCCCGCCGAAGCGGACGGAGGATCAGCAATGCAGCCCACCCCCACCCCTGCGCACACCGGGCCGGTGAAGCCGGACGAGACCGGCACAGGTCCGGGTCCCGTGCACGGCACTCCCGTACCGACGCCCCGACCCGCCCTCGACGACAATCCGATCAACGAGGCGACGACGGAGATCCCGATGATCGTGCCGAAGCCGGCCCACCGCAACGGCCCAAGCCCGTTGCCGCCGATCGCCACACAACTGCTCGGCGGCGACGGCGAGGTGACCGGCGAACCGGCCGGTGACTCCGCTGACGACGACCGGGACGCGCCGGCTGCCGCAACGACGCCGGCCCAGGGTGTCCCCCCGACACCGGCAGCCGGCCAGGCGGACGACGGCCAGGCGGACGGGCAACGGGCGGACGGGCAACGGGCGGACGGGCAACGGGCGGAGACCGACGCCGAACCGGCCGGGGAGGATTCCGGGCCGGTCGAGCAGGACCCCGCAGCCGACGACCAGGACGGGAACGGCGATGGGGATCCGACAGCCGGCCCGGCCGGCGGGACCGACGAGCCGGCCGACACCGATGTTCCAGCGAACCAGACGGTCGAGCCGGATGGGACGGACGAGCCGGATGGGACGGACGAGGCGGACCGGCCGACCGCCGCGGCGGACCCGGATGACGACGAGCGGTCGGGACCGACAGCCGAGACGGACGACGACCCGGCCGAGGACGAGGAGACCGTCACCGCGCACGGCGACGCCGGTGACCTGTTCTACGCCGCCGCCGACGACGACCAGTTCGACGACGATGAGGACGACGAGGACTTCGGCGAAGATCCGGAGGACGACGAGGACGACGAGGACGACGAGGAGCGGGCTGCCATGCTGACCACAATGGAGGAGACGACCGGGCCGGCGGCCGGACACGACGACCAGCCGGCAGTAGCCCGGCCGGCGAGACCGGGCGACGTAACGCTGCCACCGATCACCATCTGGACCGAGGACGCCGCCGACGAACTGCGCGACGAGTGGCACGAGATCAAGGCCCGGTTCGTCGACGAACCGGAGGTCGCCCTGGCGCAGGCTCAGTCACTGGTCGGGCACACCGTCCGTACGCTGGCCGAGCGGCTGCTGGCCGAGCAGGTCGAACTTGACCCGCACCGGCACAGCGAGACGCCGGACACCGAGTCGATGCGGATGGCGTTGCGGCAGTACCGGGAGTTCCTGGACCGGCTGCTGGCGATCTGACCGCTGCGGGCGGGGCGGCCCGTTCCGTCCCGCCCGCCCGGGTCGACCTGCCGAGATAATTCATCTATCGTTGAGTTCTACAACTGATGAGTTGTCCGGAGGCAGCCATGGACCCTGTCGTCGAGGTCACCGACCTCGTGGTCGACCGCGGCCGGCGCCGCGTGCTGCACGGCATCTCGTGCACCGTGGGCAGCGGCAGCGTCACCGGTCTGCTCGGCCCGAGCGGCAGCGGTAAGAGCACCTTGATGCGGGCGGTCGTCGGCGTGCAGACCGTCCGGTCCGGACAGGTCCGGGTGTTCGGCCAGCCGGCCGGGGCGCCACAGCTGCGGCGTACCGTCGGGTATCTGACCCAGGCGCCCAGCGTCTACGCGGACCTCACCGTCCGGGAGAACGCCCGGTACTTCGCCGCGCTGTACGGCCTGCCGGCGGCCGACGCCGACCGGGCCGTGGCGGACGTCGGCCTGGCGGCCGCCGCCGGGCAGCTGGTCGCCGACCTGTCCGGCGGACAGCGCAGCCGCGCCTCGCTGGCCTGCGCACTGGTCGGCCGCCCCGAACTGGTCGTGCTCGACGAGCCGACCGTCGGCCAGGACCCGGTGCTGCGGGCCGAGCTGTGGGCCCGGTTCCACGCTCTCGCCGCCGCCGGCACCACCCTGCTGGTCTCCAGCCACGTGATGGACGAGGCCGGCCGGTGCGACCGGCTGCTGCTGATCCGCGACGGGCGGCTGATCGCCGACGACACACCTGCGGCGGTGCGCGCCGCCGCCGGCACCGACGACCTGGACGAAGCGTTCCTGCGGCTGATCCGCGACCGTCAGCCAACCGACCCGAGCCGAGGAGCCGACCGGTGAACCCGAGGATCCTGGCCGCCACCGTCGGCCGCGTGCTGCGCCAGCTGCGCCACGACCGGCGTACCGTCGCGCTGCTGGTCGTCGTACCGGCGCTGCTGCTGACCCTGCTTCACTACATGTACGGCGACCAGCCGGCAACCGGCGGGCAGCCGATGCTGTTCGACCGGGTCGCCCTGGTCATGCTCGGCGTCTTCCCATTCGTGATCATGTTTCTGGTGACCAGCATCGCGATGCTGCGCGAACGCACCAGCGGCACCCTGGAACGACTGCTCACCACCCCGCTGGGCAAGCTGGACCTACTGTTCGGCTACGGCCTCGCGTTCGGGCTCGCGGCGGCGGTGCAGGCCACCGTGGCCAGTGCTGTGGCGTACTGGCTGTTCGACCTGTCCACCGCCGGCAGCCCGGCGCTGGTGATCGCGATAGCGGTGCTCAACGCCCTGCTCGGCGTGGCGCTCGGCCTACTATGCAGCGCCTTCGCCCGCACCGAGTTCCAGGCCGTACAGTTCATGCCGGTGGTGGTGATCCCACAGCTGCTGCTCTGCGGCCTGTTCGTCGCCCGCGACGAGATGGCCGGCTGGCTGGAGGCGGTCAGCAACGTCCTGCCGCTGTCCTACGCCGTGTCGGCGTTGACCGAGGTCGGGGCGCATCCGGAGCCGACCGCGACGCTCTGGCGTGACCTGACCGTGGTCGCCGGGGCGGTGGTGGCCGCGCTGGTGCTCGCCGCCGCGACGCTGCGCCGCCGCAGCGGCTGAACCAGACGCGACAGGAAGCGGTACTGATGGCACGACGCACCGGCCGGCGACCGGGCAACCCGGACACCCGCGAGGCGATCCTGGCCGCCGCCCGGCAGGTCTTCGGCGAACGTGGCTTCGACCAGGCGTCGGTGCGCGCCATCGCGGCGGCGGCCGGCGTGGACCCGGCGCTGGTGCACCACTACTTCGGCACCAAGGACAACCTGTTCCTGGCCGCGATGGACGCGCCGGTGGATCCGGGCGAGCTGCTGCCGCAGGCGCTGGCGGGCGGGCCCGAGCAGGTCGGCGAACGGCTGGTCCGACTGGTGCTGGGGGTCTGGGACTCGCCGGCCGGAGTGGCTGCCCTGGCGCTGCTGCGGTCGGCGTTGACCAACGACTGGACCGCCCGGCTGATGCGCGAGTTCGTCACCACCCAGATCATCCGACGGGTGCTCGGTCAACTCGACCTGGACCAGGCGGAGCTGCCGGTCCGGTCCGCCCTGGTGGCCTCGCAGATGGCCGGCCTGCTGGTGGTTCGGTATATCCTGCGGTTGGCACCGCTGTCCACCATGGCGGCCGACGAGGTCGCCGCAGCGGTCGGTCCGACGATCCAGCGCTACCTGACGGGGCCGCTGACGACAGCGGCCGGGGCGGCCGAGACGACGTCGGGCTGAGCCCGCGCCGCCCGCGTCAGGCGGCGGCCGGTGGAGTGCAGCGCCGGCAGAGCACCGGGTGCAGCAGGCGGGCGAGTTCGGCGCGGTCACGTACCGGGGCCGGGAAGGCCAACCGGGCGCGCGGCCCGTGCGGGCCGAGCGCGACCACGAACCCGTACCGGTCCATCCGGACGACCTGCGGATCCCTGGCCAGCGACCGGTGACCGGCGTCGCGCAACTGCCGGCGGATGAACGCGGTCATCTCGGCTCGGTGGTGGTCGGCGAGGTCGACGAGCAGCTCCGACTCGATGGCGCCGATCGGGTCGGGCTCGGCGGCGGCGTACACGTCCGGGTCGACGTCGATGGTGACGCCGCAGCGTTCCAGCCGGACCTCGGCCACCTCCATCCGGAAGATGGTGGCACCCCGGCCGACGTCGAGCAGGTCGGGGCAGGCGTGCACGTCGGCGAAGTCCAGCGCGGCCATCCGGGCAGGGGCACCGTCGAGCGGGCCGACCCAGCCGGACACCCAGACCCGGCCGTGCGTCGGCGAACCGGCCACCGGCGGTACGTCGGCCACCTCCAGCACCACGGCGGTGTCGTCGGTCCCGGGGACGGGTCGCAGCGCGCCGTCGAGTAGGTCGGACCCGGCGGCGAGCAGCAGGATCCGCCCCATCGGGTCGGTCGCGTGCCGTACGGCGTGCGGTCCGGGGCGGCAGGCGACGTGCGCCATGCCGGGCAGCCGGCCGAATGCCATCGTCCGGGCGATCTCCGCGGGACTGGGCTGCATGACACGGACCTCCGAGATCAGTTAGGCTCACCTTAGTGAGGGCAGGCTAACCTACTGAACCCGGAGACGTCCACGTGAACCACCCACGACCCAAGGCGCGAATCTCCCGCGCCCTCGGCATCCCGCTGACCCGCAAGTGCACCCGGTACTTCGAGCGGCGCCCGTACCCGCCCGGCGTGCACGGTCGCGCCCGCCGCAAGCCCTCCGACTACCAGGTACGGCTGCTGGAGAAGCAGCGCCTGCGGCACCAGTACAACGTCAGCGAGACCCAACTGCGGCGCGCCTTCGACGACGCGGTCCGCGGCACCGGCAAGACCGGCGAGGCCCTGGTCACGTTGTTGGAGCGACGCCTCGACGCGATCGTGCACCGGGCCGGCCTGGCTCGCACCATCTACCAGGCACGACAGCTCGTCGCCCACGGCCACTTCACCGTGGACGGTCACAAGGTGGACCGGCCGTCGTACCGGCTGCGCCCGGGTCAGGTGGTCCAGGTCCGGGAACGCAGCCGGACCAAACCGCCGTTCCAGATCGCTGCCGCCGGGGCGCACGTCGGCGAGGGACCGGGTGCGCCGTACCTGTCGGTCAGCCTCGCCGAACTGACCGCGACCCTGGTCCGCGAGCCCGCCCGCCGCGAGGTGCCGATCATCTGCGACGAGCAGCTGGTCGTCGAGTTCTATTCCCGCTGACCCCGGCCGCCGCTCCCGCCGGACCCGGTGACCTGCCCCGGCGGGTACGGCGCGGAGCCGGCGGTCACCGGGTTTGCTCCAGCCAGGAGGCGAAGAGCCGACCGTAGACCGACTCCGGATCGGCGAGCAGTTCCTCGTGCGGGCCTCGCTGCACCACCCGGCCACGGTCCACGACGATCACCTCGTCGGCGGCCTGGGCGGTGGACAGTCGGTGCGCGATCGCCACCGTGGTCCGGCCCCTGGTCACCGCCTCCAGGGTCCGCTGCAGCCGCACCTCGGTCGCCGGGTCCACCGCGCTGGTCGCCTCGTCGAGCACCAGCAGATCTGGATCCGCCACGTAGGCCCGGACCAGCGCCACCAGTTGCCGCTCACCGACGCTGAGCGCCTCGCCGCGCTCACCGACCGGGGTGTGCACCCCGTCCGGCAGGCCGGTCACCCAGTCGGCCAGCCCCAGCTCCACGAAGGCGGCGGACAACTGCCCGTCGGTGAGCTCCGGGCGGGCGAACCGGACATTCTCGGCGACCGTCGCGTCGAACAGGAAACCGTCCTGCGGAACCATCACCACCCGGGACCGTAGCGACTCGAACCGGACCCGGTCGAGCGGTACACCGGAGAGCTTCACCTGCCCGGACACCGGGTCCATCAGCCGGGCGAGCAGCTTCGCGAAAGTCGTCTTGCCGCTGCCGGTCTCGCCGACCACCGCCACCCGGGTCTTTGCCGGGATCTCCAGGGTCACCTCGGAGAGCACCTGCGGCCCGCCCGGGTAGGCAAAGCAAACCTGCTCGAACCGCACGTCCAGCGGCCCGCCCGGCAGCTGCACCCCGTCGTCGCCCGGGTCGGCCACATCCGGGGCGACGTCCAGCACGTCGAGCACCCGCCGCCAGCCGGCGATCGCGTTCTGCGCCTCGTTGAGCACCTCGGTGGCGATCTGGACCGGCTGGATGAACAGGGTCACCAGGAACAGGAACGCGGTGAGCTGGCCGACGGTCAGCCCGCCGTCCAACCCCATCCGGACGCCGACCACCACCACCCCGGCCAACGCCAGACCGGCGGCGATCTCCCCGGTGGAGAAGCTGACCACGCTGGTCCGCAGCGCGCGCTGCTGGGCGCGGCGCTGCCCTTCGATCGCCTCGTCCAGCCGACCGGCGGTGCGTCGGGACACGCCGTACGCCCGGATCACCGCCGCGCCGACCACGCTCTCCGCGACCGCGGCGAGCAGCGCGCCGGTGCGCTGACGAACCACGCCGTACGCGGCCGCGAGCCGACGCTGGAACGCCCGGATGATCAGCAGCGCGGGGACGAACGCGGCGAGGACCACCAGGGTCAGCTGCCACGAGTAGACCGCCATCACGACCGCGGTCACCACCACCTGACCCATGCTGATCAGCAGGATGACCCCGCCCCACTGCAGGAACTGGGTGATCTGGTCGACGTCGCTGGTGACCCGGCTGACCAGCGAACCGCGCCGCTCGGACTGCTGGTGCAGCATGGACAGGTCGTGCACGTGACGGAACGCACGGGTCCGCACGGCGGCGAGAGCGGTCTCGCTGACCGTGAACAGCCGGCGCACCATGAAGTAGCCGCAGACGGTCGTCACGACCAGCACGGCGGCGGTGGCCGCGACGATCGTGCCCACCACTTCGAGATCGGGGCCGCCCGGCGCCCGCAGGCCGTTGTCGATCGCCTGCTGGACCGCGACCGGGATGGCGGCCCGGCCGATCATCGACACCAGCGCCAGCAGCAGGGTGCCGGCCAGCCCGGTCCGCAGCTCCGGGGAGAGCGCCAGCCCGCGGCGCATCGTCTGCCAGGTCGACTCGGATCTGCCCGCCAGTGGGTTGGCGGCCGGCCCGCCCGACGGGTCGACGGGGTCGCCTCGACGCTCGCCGCCGGCGCGGTCGACGGTGGGCGCGCTCACGCGACCACCTCCGCCGCCCGCGCCGGACCGCCACCGGGATCGCCGTCGGTGCCGGTCCGGGTCCGCTCCCGCTCCGCTTCCGCCTGCTCGTACGCGGTCACCAGGTCGTTGTAGCCGGGACAGCGGGACAGCAGCTGCTGATGCGTGCCGTGGTCCACTACCCGGCCCTGGTCGAGGTAGACCACCTCGTCGGCGAGGGCGATGGTTGCCCGCCGGTACGCGACGATCAGAATCGACGTCGCGAACTCGGAGCTGCGCAGTGCGGCCAGGATCGCCGCCTCCACCCGGGGGTCGACGGCGCTGGTCGCGTCGTCGAGCACCAGCAGCCGGGGCTGCCCGGCCAACGCGCGGGCCAGGGTGAGCCGCTGCCGCTGGCCGCCGGAAAGCGTGGTGCCGCGCTCACCGACGACGGTGTCCAGCCCGTCGTCGAGCGCCGCTACGAACCCGTCCGCCTCGGCCAGCCGCAGCGCCGACCAGGCCACCTCGTCGGTCAGCCCGGGCCGGTCGAGAGTGACGTTCGCCCGGACCGTGTCGTCGAAGGCGAACGGCACCTGGGCGACCAGGGAGACCGTGCGGGCCAGCGAGCCGGCGGTCAGCCGGGGCAGTTCGACGCCGTCCAGCACGACCCGGCCGCCGGTCGGATCGACCAGCCGGGCGGCCAACGCGGCGATGGTCGACTTGCCGGCTCCGGTTGGCCCGACCAGGGCCACGGTTCGCCCGGCGGGCACGGTGAACGACACGTCACGCAGCACCGGCGGCAGCGCGCCGTCGGTGCCGGGCGCGGTGACCGCAGTCGGGTCGACGGACTGGTCGGCCGGGGCCGGCGCGGCGGGCTCGCCGACCGGGGGCCGGTAGCTGAACCAGACCCGGTCGAAGACCAGGCTCGCCGGGGTGCCGGCGGCGGGCAGTTCGGTGTCGCCGTACGGCATCTCGCCGGTGGCCGTGAGCACGTGCCGCACCCGGTCCCATCCGGCGACGCTGCGGGGCAGCTCGGCCAGCACCCAGCCGATCGCCCGGACCGGGAAGGCCAGCACGGTGAACAGGAACGCGACGCTGACCAGGTCGGCCACGCTGACCGCGCCCTGCCGCAGCCGGGCGGCACCGACCAGCAGCACGGCAAGGGTGCCAAGGCTGGGCAGGGTCTCCAGCAACGGGTCGAACAACCCGCGCAGCCGGCCCACGGAGATCAGCGCGTCGCGCAGCTCGGCCGCCCGGCCGGCGAACCGGGCGGTCTCCTGGGCCTCCCGCCCCATGGTCTTGACCACCAGGGCACCGTCGAAGCTCTCGTGCGCGATCCCGCTGACCTCGGCCCGCAGCTGCTGTGCCCGGACCTGCCGGGGGGCCATCCGGCGCGAGTAGACCACGTTGAGGGCGAACAGCGCCGGGAACACCGCAAGCCCGACCAGTGCGAGCACCCAGTCGGTGGCGAACAGCGCGGCGATCGCCGTGACCAGCATCACCACCGTGCCGACGGCGAACGGTAGCGGGGCGACCGGGAACCAGGTCGCCTCGACGTCGGAGTTCGCGTTCGACAGCAGGGTGCCGGTGGGGTGCCGCTGGTGCCAGGACATTGGCAGGTCGAGGTAGCGGCGGGTGACCCGGCGGCGGTAGCTGGCCTGCAGACGGTACTGCATGAAGCCGGCGCCGAGCCGCCGGCCGAAGATGCCCACCACCTTGACCACGCTCACCGCCAGCAGGGCCGCCGCGCCGGCTCCGAGCAGGCCGGTCTCCACCCGCCCGGACTCGATCGACGGAACCACCACCTCGCCCACGATCGCCCCGACCACGTACGCGCTGGCGATGGTGAGCAGCCCGAACACGACGCTGCCGCTGACGCCGACGGTGAACAGCCCCGGCTGCTCGCGGATGCCCTGGCCGAGCACCCACAGGCCGCGGAGCAGGACGTCACGGCTTGTTCGATTGGCCACGCTACCCCCGACTGTAAGTCCTGGTCATCAAATCTCGTCCTTACCGACCCACGATGCCAGCGGGGTACGACGACTGTGGCCACCGCCACAGCACGCCCCCGGTCCCGGCACCCGACCCGGTACCACGACGTCGACTCGCTCGGCGCGCCGTCCGTCGCCCGCCTACGATCGGTTCATGGCGCGGTTCGCACAAATGGAACGTCATGCCCTGGCCGACCTGTTCCTTGCCGTTGGTCCGGATGCCCCGACGGTGAACGACGGGTGGACCACCCGGGACCTCGCCGCGCACCTGGTCGTCCGGGAGCAGCGGCCCGACGCGGCAGCGGGCATCTGGTTGCCGGTGCTGCGCGGCTACAGTGAACGGGTCCGGCTCGAACTCGCCGCCTGCCCCTTCCCCGACCTGGTCCGGATGGTCCGGCAGCCACCGGCGTGGAGCCCGGTGAGCAACCGGATCACCGACGAAGTGGTCAACCTGATGGAGTTCTTCATCCATCATGAGGACGTCCGACGGGCCCAGCCGGACTGGCACCCCCGGGACCTGCCGCCCGGCGAGCAGGCCGCGCTGTGGAAACGCGTCTCGGCGCTGACCAGGCTGCGGCTGCGCCGGTTCCCCGGCACGGTCACCGTCGTCGCCGACGGCTACGGGGACGTGGCGACCGGGACCGGCGGGGACCGGGTGTCGCTCAGCGCCCCGCCCGGGGAGCTGGTGCTCTTCCTGACCGGCCGACAGCGGGTGGCCCGGGTCCAGCTCGACTGCGCCGCTGCGGTCGAAGAACGATTGCGTAACGCCCGCTTCGGCTTCTAGCGGCGATCCTCGTCGTGGCCGGGCCGGACCGCGATGATGATCATACCGGTACGCCATCCCTCCCCTTGGCGGCCGGCTGGAGGCCGTATGCGCGCGTTCGCCCCGACGTCCGTGGTCGCCCCACCGTTCCGGCCCCGCGTCAACCCGTACCGGTCGACGCTCGCCAGGGCGTCGGCGGGCTGGGCGGACCGGCACGGGCTGACGGCTGATCCGCAGCGTGCCGCCCGGCTGCGCCGCGCCAACGCCGCCGAGTTGGCCGCCCGGGTCGCGCCCGACGCCGACGTCGTCCGCGTGCAACTGCTCAGCGACCTGTTCACCTGGCTGTTCGCGCTCGACGACCGCTGCGACGAGGACGGGCTCGGCACCGACCCGGGCCGGGTCGCGCCGGTGATCAGCCCGCTGATGCGGACACTCGACGGACCCGGTGCCACGCCACCGACCGACCTGGGCGACCGGTCGCCACTGGCGCTGACCCTCGCGGATCTGTGCCACCGGGTCCGCCGGCTGGGCCGGCCCGGGATCCTGCTGCGGTTCACCGCTTCGCTGCACCAGTACCTCTTCGCGCTGCTCTGGGAGGCCGGCAACCGCCAGCAGGGCCGGGTGCCGGCGGTCGCCGAGTACATCCAGATGCGCCGGCACGCCGGCGCGGTACTGCCCAGTTTCGCGCTCACCGACCTCGCAGAAAGCGGACTGCCGCATTCCCGTCACCGGGTTGACCCGACGCTCGCCAGACTGAACACTGTGGCGGCGGATCTGGTCTGCTGGTGCAACGACCTGTTCTCGTACGGCAAGGAACATGGCCAGGATCCCCACAACCTGGCCACCGTGATCGCCCACGAGACCGGCTACGGTCCGGCGGCGGCCCTGGCCACCGCCGCCGAATGGTTCAACGACGGTCTCGCGCTGTTCCTCCGGCTGCAGGCCGAGGTGCTGACCGACGCGCCGCCGCCGGTGCACCGCCTGGTCGCGACGCGACGAAACTGGATCCGTGGCACCTACGACTGGTCGGTGATCTCCAGCCGGTACCAGTGACCGGGCGTCGCACCGCCGGTGTGGACGGGATTCAGCCGTCCAGCTCCCAGCCGATCTCCGGCTGGTCACCGGCGCACACGGCGTCGACCTCGTGCTCCCCTGCCGGCCCCACGAAGCTCACCTCGACGTCGTCCTCCGGCGGTCGGAGCTGCCCGAGGACACCGCCCGGGTGGTGCGGCTCGACTTGCCGGACGGTCCGCCGGTGGGAATCGACGCCGAGGACCTGGCCGCCGCAGTCGACGCGGTGCTGGGCAACGCCTTCGCACACACCCGGACGGCACCGCATTCGCCGTCACGCTGACCGGCGCGACGACCGACGGCGCCGAGCGGAACCTTCACGATCAGGACGATGACCGCTGGGACGGCGACGGCCACGACCGCCGGGACCGCTGAGCCGCGGCGGCCCGAACGTGCCGGGCGCCGGGACGGGGTGATGTCCGTCCCGGCGGCCGGACGTGATCAGCCAATCGGTGCGGGCAGCAGCGGCGGACGCTGGGTCAGCGTCGGCACCGCGGTCAACGTCGGGCGCGGGGTGAGGGTCGGGCGCGGGGTGAGGGTCGGAATCACGGTCGGGATCACAGTCGGCCTGACGGTCAGCGTCGGTACCGGGGTGATGACGTTGCGGAACAGGACGTAGAGCAGCAAGTTCGGCGAGCCGGGCCCAGGGTTGACCACCACGTTCGGCGTGGCGATCCGCAGGATGAACGCGGACACCTGCGCCGGGGTGTAGTTCGGGTACGCCTGCAGCACCATGGCGGCCGCGCCGGCCACGTGCGGCGCGGCCATCGAGGTGCCGCTGATCGTGTTGGTCGCGGTCGGGCTGGTGTGCCAGGCCGAGGTGATCTGCGATCCGGGCGCGAACAGGTCCAGGCAGCGTCCCCAGTTGGAGTAGGAGGCCCGGTTGTCGTTGCGGTCGGTGGCCCCGACGGTCAGTGCGGTCGGGACCCGGGCCGGCGAGAAGTTGCAGGCGTCGGCGTTCGAGTTGCCGGCCGCCACCGCGTAGCTGACTCCGGAGGAGATCGAGGCGGTTACCGCGCTGTCCAGCGTTGCGCTGGCACCGCCACCGAGGCTCATGTTCGCGACCGCCGGCCGGCCTGCAGCGTTGGTGGTGACCCAGTTGACGCCGGCGAGGACTCCGGCGACGGTGCCGCTGCCGCTGCAGTTGAGCACCCGCACGGCGACCAGCCGGACCTTCTTGGCGACGCCGAACCTGGTGCCGCCGACCGTACCGGCGACATGGGTGCCGTGCCCGTTGCAGTCCGCCGCGGTGCCGCCGAACGCGTCGTAGCCGGGCACGGCCCGGGGGGACAGGTCGGTGTGGTCGAACCGGATGCCGGTGTCGATGATGTACGCGGTGACCGTCGAACCGGTGTTCGGGTAGGTGTAGGAGCGGTTCAGCGGCAGGTAACGCTGGTCGATCCGGTCCAGGCCCCAGGACGGCGGGTTGACCTGGGTGCCGGCCAGCGAGACGGTGTGGTTCTGCTCCACGTACGCCACGGACGAGTGCGCCGCCAGGCGACGGGCGGCGGCCTCGGAGAGCTTGATCTCGAAGCCGGTGAAGGCGGTCTCGTACAGTCGGTTGACCACGCCGCCGTAGGTCCCGGCGAGTTCGGCGGCGCGGGTCGCGATCCGGGCGGTCCGCATGGAGCGGGAGCCGCTCACCGCGCTGGCCTTCAACGCGACGATGTAGCTGCCCGCCACCGCGGTGGCACCACCCGCCTGGCGGATCTCGCCGGTGGGGGCGGCCGTGGCCGGCGGGGTGACCGTCATGGTGGCGACGGCTGCCGCCACGACCAGCACCAGGGCGCGCCGGACGTGCGTGCGCATGGGTGTCATCTCCGTCCTTCCTTCGGTCTTTTGTCCGCAGTAGTCGATCTACTGCGGACAGATGAACGATCGACGATGCCGATCGGACCGATCGTAGGGCGGAGCCTATTGACGACTTCCTATATTTCTTGAGTCATATCACTGACAGCATGCATCCGGCTACCCTAAGCGCCGTCGGAGTGTGGGCGAGATGCCGCAGGGTGCGGCCCCCGGGCGCTGGGGTGCCCAGGGGCCGCGCGCTGCTCGAGCTGTCGGGTCGGTCAGCGGATCACCGGATCAGTTGACCACGTAGAGCAGGCGGTTCGGCGAGCCGGAGCCCGCACCGGACACCACGCCGGTGGTGGCGTTGCTGACCAGGTAGCTGGTCACCTGGGAGGGGCTGTAGGAGGGGAACCGGCTGAGCACCAGAGCGGCGGCACCCGCCACGTGCGGAGCGGCCATCGAGGTGCCGCTGATGGTCCGGGTGGCGGTGTTGCTGTTGTACCACGGTGCGGTGATCGACGAGCCCGGCGCGAAGATGTCCAGGCAGCGGCCGTAGTTGGAGTACGACGCACGGGCGTCGCTGCTGGTAGTCGCGCCGACGGTGATCGCGCTGGAGACCCGGGCCGGCGAGTAGTTGCAGGCGTTGGCGTTCGAGTTGCCGGCCGCCACCGCGTAGCTGACACCGGAGGAGATTGAGTTCGCCACCGCGCTGTCCAGCGTGCTGCTGGCCCCACCGCCGAGGCTCATGTTCGCCACCGCCGGCTTGACCGCGTTGGCGGTGACCCAGTTGACCCCGGCGACGACCCCGGCGACGGTGCCACCGCCGGAGCAGTTCAGCACCCGCACGGCGACCAGCCGGACACCCTTGGCCACCCCGTACGCGCTGCCGCCGACCGTACCGGCGACGTGGGTGCCGTGCCCGTTGCAGTCCGCCGACGTGCCGCCGAACGCGTCGTAGCCGGCGCGGGCCCGCCCACCGAAGTCGTTGTGCGTGGTGCGGATGCCGGTGTCGATGATGTACGCGGTGACGTTGCTGGCCGTCGTGGGGTAGGTGTAGGCGTTGTTCAGCGGCCGGTTGCGCTGGTCGATCCGGTCCAGACCCCAGGACGGCGGGTTCGTCTGGGTGGCGGCGAGCGACACGGTGTGGTTCTGCTCCACGTACGCCACGGACGAGTGCGCGGCGAGCCGGCGGGCGGCCGACGCCGACAGCCGCGCCTCGAAGCCGTTGACCGCGGCGCCGAAGACACGGTTGACGGCACCGCCGTACTGTGCGGCGAGGCTGCCGGCCCGGTCCGCGACGGCGGCCGCGCGGGCTGCGTCACCCCGGGCTGCGACGGCGGCGTCGGTGAACACCACGATGTAGCTGCCCGCGACCGCGGTGGCCCCGCCGGCGAGCTTGATCTCCCCGGCCGGAGCGGCGGCCGCCGGGTTGCCGACGAGCGCGGTGGCGACGGCGGCGGCGCAGCCGGCCAGCAGTAGCCGGCGGCCAGTGGTACGGAGAACGGTCATCCCTGTTCCTTCCTGGATGCGGACACCCGCGTCGGCTTGTGGCCGTCTCGGTCGCGGGCGGGCGAGCGGGATATCGATTGATGAAATCCTATGCGTGAGCGTTGGCAGGTTTATATATCGATATCCCCATACCGCCGACGCATGGTTTCCGGTGGCCGGCGCCGGGCGCCGGCCACCGACCCCGAGGCCGGACACCGCCGGGCACGAGCGAACCAGCCCTTGACGAGGAACGACACCGCGAGGCTTGGCCGGGTTTGCCGCGCTGGGCGTTGCTTGGGGCTAGCCGAAAACCGAGCCTGGCACTACTGTTCGGTAACACAGAATTTACGTGACAGCGCTCACTATCACATATGCGGAGGCGACGGACCCGATGGCTCTCGACGTCCCATACCGGTCGATTCCCGACATGTTTCTGCAGCGGGTGGCTGCCACGCCGGACCGGAACGCGATCGCCGGACCCGCCCCCGGCGACTCCGGCCTGACCTGGATGACCTGGGCCGAGGTCGCCGGCCGGACCAGGGCGATCGCCGCCGGCCTGTACGCACTGGGCGTCGGCAACGAGGACCGGGTGGCCATCCTGGCCAACACCCGGATCGAATGGGTGCTGGCCGATCTCGGCATCATGTGCGCCGCCGGCGCGACGACCACGGTCTACCCCACCACCGAGCCGGCCGACGCGGCGTTCATCGTCGGCGACTCCGGCTCGAAAATTCTGATCGCCGAGAACCGTGCCCAAGCCGACAAGATGGCCGACGCGGACCTGCCGGCGCTGACCCACGTGGTGCTCATCGACGGAGCAGCCGACCCCGCCGCGACGGTCCCCCAGCTCACCCTGGCCGAGCTGGAGGAACGCGGCACCCAAGCACTCGCCGAGGAACCCGGCCTGGTCGAACGGATCGCCACCACCATCGAGCCGGAGCACCTGGCCACCCTGATCTACACCTCCGGCACCACGGGCCGGCCCAAAGGCGTCGAGCTGCTGCACCGGGGCTGGTGCTGGGAGGCCGTCGCCCAGTCCCAGCTGGGCATCATGAACCCCGACGACCTGCAGTACCTCTGGCTGCCGCTGTCACACTCGTTCGGCAAGACCCTGCTGTGCAGCATCATCCACGTCGGGCTGCCGACCTATGTCGACGGCCGGGTGGACAAGCTGGTCGACATGCTGTCGGTGGTCCGGCCGACGCTGATGTGCGCCGCCCCGCGGATCTTCGAGAAGGTCTACAACAAGGCGGTCGCCACAGCGCAGGAGGCCGGCGGCGCCAAGGCCCGGATCTTCGACTGGGCGGTCCGCGTCGGTCGCCAGCGGGTGGCCCTGCAACAGGCCGGCCGGCCGGTGCCGGGTGGGCTGAAGCTCAAGTACGCGATCGCCGAGAAACTGGTCTTCAGCAAGCTCCAGGCCCGCCTCGGCGGGCACATCAACGCGCTGGTCTCCGGTTCGGCGCCGCTGAGCCCGGACATCGCCGAGTTCTTCGCCGCCGCCAACCTGCCGATCTGCGAGGGCTACGGGCTGACCGAGGCGAGCGCGGCCAACTTCGTCAACCGGCCGGTCCAGATCAAGATCGGCACCGTCGGGCAGGCGCTGGGCGACCTGGAGTGCCGCATCGACGAGGACGGCGAGGTGCTGCTGCGCGGCGCACCGGTGATGCGTGGCTACCACAACCTGCCGGCGGAGACCGCCGAGGCGTTCACCGCCGACGGATTCTTCCGCACCGGCGACATCGGCAATCTCGACGACGAGGGCTTCCTGACCATCACCGACCGCAAGAAGGACCTGGTCAAGACGTCCGGCGGCAAGTACGTGGCACCGTCGCACATCGAGGGCCTGTTCAAGGCGGTCTGCCCGTACACCTCGCAGGCGGTGGTGATCGGCCAGGCCCGCAACTACTGCACCATGCTGGTCACCCTGGACCCGGACGCCATCACCGGCTGGGCCGCCGACGGGCCGCTGGCTGGCCGGCCGTACGCCGAGATCGTCGCCTCGCCCGAGGTGCACACTCTGGTGGCGGGCTACGTCGCCGAACTCAACGGCAAGCTCAACCGGTGGGAGACAATCAAGAAGTTCGCTATCCTCAGTCGGGACCTGACCATCGAGGACGGCGAGATGACGCCGTCGCTCAAAATCAAACGCCGGATCGTGGAGAACAACTTCGCCGCCGAGATCGACCGGATGTACGCCGGTCAGCTCGCCGAGATCTGACCGTGGGGTCGGGCACCAGCCGCCGTCAGGCGATCATGGCGGGCTCCCGCCACTGACGGCGGCTGGTGCGGTCAAGGTCGTAGCGCACGGCGGCGATCCGCCGTACCGCGTCGGTCAGCACCGGCACCGGCAGGGTGAACGGCAACCGCAGGAACCGCTCCAGGGTGCCGTCGATGCCGAACCTGGGGCCGGGGGCCAGCCGTACCCCGGACTCCTCGGCCGCTCGGGCGAGCGCGCTGGAGATCGGGCCGTCCAGCTCCGCCCAGAGGGTCACCCCGCCGTGCGGCACGCTGACCCGCCACTCGGGCAACACGTTGGCCAGCTCGGTGAGCAGCGCGTCCCGCTGGGCGGTGAGCTGCGCCAACCGGGCCGGCACGATGGTGTCCGCCGCGGCCAGCAGGTGGACCCCGACCAGCTGGTCGAGCACCGGACCGGCCATGTCCACCCCGACCCGCAGGGCGGCGAGCCGCTGTACCAACGGCGCCGAGGCCCGTACCCAGCCGATCCGCAGCCCACCCCAGTAGGGCTTACTCATCCCCCCGATGGAGATCACCCGGGAGTGCCGATCGAAGACCGCGGTCGGCGGTGGCACCGGGGTGCCGTCCAGCGGCAGGTCCACGAACGACTCGTCGACCACCAGGTCGGTGCCGCTGGCGTGGGCCGCCGCGACCACCCGTTCCCGCAGCTCGGCCGACATCAGGTGACCGGTCGGATTCTGGAACTCGGGGATCAGGTAGGCCAGCCGGGGCCCGTCCTGTCGGATCGCGCCGAGCAGCAGGTCGGCGTCCCAACCGCCGCCGGCGGTGGTCGCCAGTCCGTGGGTGGCGATCCGGGCCCGACGGGCGGCGAGCGCGGCGAGCGCGTTCGGGTAGGTAGGCGACTCGACCAGCACCGGTGCGCCAGCTGGCAGCAGCAGCCGTAGCACCAGGTCGAGGGCGTGCTGGGTGCCGCTGGTCACCATGATCTGCTCCGCGCTGGTGGGCAGACCACGCCGGGTGTAGCCCTGGGCGACCGAGGCCCGCAGCTCGGCCAGCCCGGTCGGGTAGTAGCCGGCGTGCTGAAGGTAGCGGGGCAGGTCTTCGGCGGCGGCGCGGGCCGCCGGCACCAGCTCGGGTGGGGCGGCCAGCGCCGCGTACCCCAGGTCGATCATGTCGGGGGCGGTCTCCGCGGTCCACAGCCCGGAGCTGGCCACCTGGTGTCCGGTGGGCAGCGTGGTCCAGCTGCCGGCCCCCCGGCGGCTGGTCAGGTGGCCGGTCTCCCGCAGACTGCGGTACGCGGCGGTGACGGTGGTCCGGCTGATCCGCAGCGCCTCGGCCAGTTCCCGCTCGGCCGGCAGCCGTACGCCGAGCGGCAGCCGCCCGTCGGCGAGCAGGCCGCGGACCGCCCCGGCCAACGCGGCGTAGTCCGGGTTGCGCCGCCGGCCGGGCAGGGCATGCCACTGGCCGAGCAGCCGGGCCAATTGGCTGCCCCGCACGATCACTGCCATAGCCAGTTGCCTCCAATTGGTCGTATCGCGATCGCCGATTGGCCTTCAATGTGGCATGCATGACCAAGATTGGCAACGGCGGTGGACTCCGCCGCAGACCGGACCCCAACCCCGGTCACCATCCCGGCGGCCGCCCCGGCCGCCACCCGGGTCGGCG
The DNA here is from genome assembly GCF_048060245.1 of Micromonospora sp. LOL_014. Lineage (NCBI taxonomy): Bacteria > Bacillati > Actinomycetota > Actinomycetes > Micromonosporales > Micromonosporaceae > Micromonospora > Micromonospora sp. LOL_014. The sequence continues at coordinate 100,322 of NZ_JBHMIP010000014.1, read as the reverse complement.
ACTGCCCCGACGGCTCGGACAGCTCTACGCCGGCCTCGCCCTGTACGGCGTCAGCATGGCGCTGATGATCGAGTCGGATCTCGGGCTGAACCCGTGGGACGTCTTCCACCAGGGGTTGACCCAGCTGACCGGGTTGAGCTTCGGGACCGTCACGGTGTTCGTCGGCGGAGCCGTGCTGCTGCTGTGGATACCACTGCGGCAGCGGCCCGGCCTCGGCACGGTCAGCAACGTGGTGGTGATCGGCGTCGCGGTGGACGCCGGTCTCGCACTGCTGCCCGCACCGACGCAGCTGCCGGTCCGGGGCGCGTTCCTGGTCACCGGGATCGTGCTCAACGGCCTGGCCACCGCCTTGTACATCGGGGCGCGGATGGGCCCCGGCCCCCGGGACGGGCTGATGACCGGCTGGGTCGCCCGGCACCCGCGCAGCTTGGTCCGGCTCGTCCGCACCGTGATCGAGCTGACCGTGCTGGCGTGCGGCTGGCTGCTGGGCGGCACCGGCGGGCTGGGCACCGTGCTCTACGCGGTCGGCATCGGACCGCTGGTGCAGTTCTTCCTGCCGCTGTGCACCGTACCCACCGGCGCGACCGCGCCCGAGCCGGTCCCGGCGGTCAGTCGTCCGGCGGACGGTAGCTGACGCCGACCCGGTCCAGCCGGCGCAGCTGCCCGGTCAGCCGACTACGGAACTCCGCCCACACCCCGGGCGGCACCGCGCCGGTGTCGTCGGTCGGCACCGGTCCGGACCAACCCACCTCCGCCAACGCGGCCAGCCGGGGGAAGGCCCGCCACCACACCCGCTGCTCGGTGGGCAGGTACTCGCTCCACAGCTGCCCCTGCACCCCGAGCACGTCGCCGGGCTGGAACCCGTACACCGTGCGCAGCGGCAGCACCCCGGCGATGGCCAACGGCTCGGCCGGATCGTCGGACTCGGCCCAGTCGAAGTACGTGTGGCTGTACGGCGCGGCAACCACCGGAAGACCGGCGGACCGGGCCAGGTCGATCCGGTCGATGCCCCGCCACGCGAAGACGGTGGACCCGCCCGGAACTCCCCGGTCGAGCAGTTCGTCCCAGACCGCGGTCCGCCGACCGTGACCGGCCAGATGCTCGGCCAGCCGCCCGGTCCACCAGCCCTGCAGGTCGGCCACCCGGGGCAGGCCGAGCTCGGTGGCCCGGGCGACGGCCGCCGGGTTCGCCGCCCACTCGGCGGTCGGCACCTCGTCCCCGCCGACGTGCACGTACTCGAACGGAAAGACCTCGACCACCTCGTCGAGGATGTGGTGCACGGCGGCCAGGGTGGCCGGTTCCAGGTTGAGTACGTGGGTGGAGATCCCCCAGGTCGTCCCGACGGCCAACCGGCGGGTCGGATCGTTGCCGAACTCGGGATAGGCCGCGATCGCCGCCTGAGCGTGCCCGGGCAGGTCGATCTCCGGCATGATCCGCACACCGCGCCGGGCCGCGTAGGCCACCAGGTCACGCAGCTCTGCCTGCCGGTACCAGCCGCCGTGCGGCACCCAGTCGCTGCGGCCGTCCCGAAGATGACCGGCCGGCGACGCCGCCCGGAACCCGCCCACCTCGGTCAACCGGGGGTACCGCCGCACCTCGAACCGCCAACCCTGGTCGTCGGTCAGATGCAGGTGCAGAGTGTTGAGCTTGTGCATGGCCAGCACATCGACATAGCGGTAGAGCAGCGGCAGCGGGTGGCACCAGCGGGCCACGTCGAGCAGCGATCCCCGCCACGGGTACGCCGGCACGTCGACGATCTCCACCGTCGGCAGCCGCCACGGCACCCCGGTGACCGGACCGGCCGCGTACACCTGGTCGGGCAGCAACTGACGCAGCGTCTGCACCGCCCAGCGCAGCCCGGCCTCGGCGGCGGCCACCGCCCGGACCCCGGACGGGTCGACCCGCAGCCGGTAGCCCTCGGCGCCGAGCGCGGGATCGTCGCGCACCAGCAGACTGATCACGCCATCGCCGGGCGCCCCCGCTGCCGCCAGCGGCAGCCCGGTCGCCGGGGTGAGCAGTTCGCGCAGCAGGTCGGCGACGCCGGCCGGCGCGCACACACCGGTCGTCGCATCGAGGGTGAAATGCCCGGCCGCACGGATCAGCCGGGTGGGACGCGGCAAAAGCATGTCCACAGCCAAGCACAGGAGTTCCGCCCGCGCGCCCGGCGCGGCATCATGGGCAGATGATGGACGAGGGGTGGGCTTGGTCGGACGCGTGGATCTTCGTCTCGACGGTCATCGCGGGCAAGGTGGGTCGGCACCGCAGGTCTCCGCTGAGCCGCCGGCCCGAAGGGGTACGCCTGGTCGACGTGCTCACCACCGCCGAACACCTCAACCAGGCGATCCCCACCCGGGAAGAGATCGAGACCGGGGTACGCCGGCTACTCGGTGCCGGGCTGGTCTCGGTCAGCGACGGCTGGTTCCAGGTGACCGAGGCCGGTGAACGGCTGTGGCGGGACCGGCCACGCAGCGGTCTGACCACCACCGTGGACAGTGTGCACGGGGTGCTCGACCAGCGGTACACCACCGCCGAGGCCGACTGGCAGCTGGACGACCAGGACCACGCCGCCGCGATGCTCGAATACACCGGGCGTTTCCTACCGCCGGCGCCCCGGCGTCCGGTGGAGAACTCCGCCGCCCGGCAGGGCCGGGCCTGACCTCGGGCGGGTCGACAGGGCCGGCTATGGCGGTCAGCGCACCGGGTGGCCGGCGTCGCGCAGCTCCCGTTTGACCGCGCCGATGGTCAGCTCGCCGAAGTGGAACACACTCGCGGCGAGGACCGCGTCGGCCCCGGCGGCCACCGCCGGCGGGAAGTGCGCGGTGGCACCGGCCCCGCCACTGGCGATCACCGGGATGTCGACCACCGCCCGTACCGCGGCGATGAGTTCGACGTCGAAGCCCGCCTTGGTTCCGTCGGCGTCCATCGAGTTGAGCAGGATCTCCCCGGCGCCCAGTTCGGCGCCGCGCCGTGCCCAGGCCACCGCGTCGATCGCGGTCCCCCGCCGACCGCCGTGCGTGGTCACCTCGAAACCGCTGGGCGTGTCACCGCTGGCCACCGTCTGCGGCCCGGCGCGGCGCACGTCCAGGGACAGCACCAGCACCTGCCGGCCAAACCGGTCGGCGATCTCGGCGATCAGATCGGGTCGGGCGATCGCCGCGGTGTTCACCCCGACCTTGTCCGCTCCGGCGCGCAGCAGCGTGTCCACGTTCTCCACCGACCGCACCCCGCCGCCGACGGTGAGCGGGATGAAGACCGACTCGGCGGTCCGACGGACCACGTCCAGCATGGTGCCGCGGGCGTCGGAGGAGGCGGTGACGTCGAGGAAGGTCAACTCGTCCGCGCCGGCCGCGTCGTAGGCTGCGGCCAACTCGACCGGGTCCCCGGCGTCACGCAGGTCGACGAAGTTGACCCCCTTGACCACCCGGCCCGCGTCCACGTCGAGGCAGGGGATCACCCGGACCGCGACGGTCACGCCGAGGCCTCCGATCGGCCGGCGTCGCGCAGCGCGGCGAGCGCCTGCGCGACGCTGAACGCGCCGGCGTACAACGCCTTGCCTGCGATCACTCCCTCCACCCCGGCCGATTCCAAAGTGGCGAGCGCCCGCAAATCATCCAGGGTGGACACACCGCCGGAGGCGATCACCGGCGCGTCGGTCCGCGAGCACACCTCCCGGAGCAGGTCCAGGTTCGGTCCCCGCATGGTGCCGTCCTTGGTGATGTCGGTGACGACGTACCGCGCGGCCCCGGCCTTGTCCAGCCGTTCGAGGATCTCGAACAGGTCACCACCGTCACGGGTCCAGCCTCGAGCGGCCAGCGTACGGCCACGCACGTCCAGGCCGATCGCCACCCGGTCGCCGAACTCGGCGACGATCCGGTCGCACCAGACCGGGTCCTCCAACGCGGCGGTGCCGATGTTGACCCGGGCCGCGCCGGTGCCCAGCGCGGCGGCGAGCGACTCGTCGTCGCGGATCCCGCCGGACAACTCCACCGCTACGTCGATCTGCCGGACCACCTCGGCGAGCAGATGGGCGTTGCTGCCCCGACCGAAGGCGGCGTCGAGGTCGACCAGGTGGATCCACTCCGCCCCGTCACGCTGCCAGGCGAGCGCCGCCTCCAGCGGATCACCGTAGGAGGTTTCGCTACCGGCCGCGCCCTGGACCAGGCGGACGGCCTGGCCGTCGGCGACGTCGACAGCGGGAAGCAGGGTCAGGGTCACGGATTGTCTCCTCGAAGGTGGTGGGTATCAGGTCCGTCGGCCGAGTGCGATGACCACGACGGCGGGTGCCACGAGCAGCAGTACGACGATCAGCAGCAGGCGCAGCGCCATGTCGGGCACGGCCAGCCAGACGACCGCCAGCGCCGCCACGGTCAGCACCGCGATCCCGGCACGTTCGGCGCGGCTACGCCGGATGAACAGCCGCCCGGTGCGCCCGCCCGGCCGACGCGGGGTGAGCCGGCGCAGCGCGGACCGGCGCCGCTGCCGGCGGGCGCTGGTCCGGGCGCGGGCGGCCCGCTCGCGTTCCGCCTCGGCCAGCCGGGCGGCCCGGCGGCGGGCCCGTTCCTTGCTCACCGGTCCTCCCCTCCCGTCATGGTCGGTGGAGTCAACGTGGCCAGCCAGTTGCCCAGCAGGATCGCCCCGGTCTGAGCGGACTTCTCCGGATGGAACTGCGTCGCCGACAGCGCGTCACGTTCGGCGGCGGCCACGAAACCGGCTCCATGTTCGGTGGTGGTGACCAGGGCGCCGGCGGCGCTCAGCTGGTCGACGGCGAGTGCCGCGTACGAGTGCACGAAGTAGAACCGGGCGTCGCCGGGCAGACCGGCGAACAAGGTGCTGCCGGCCGGCGCGGCGACGGTGTTCCAGCCCATGTGCGGCACCCGCTCGGCGGGCAGCCGGCGAACCCCGCCGGGCAGCAGGCCGAGCCCTTTGGTGACCACCCCGTGCTCCTCGCCGTACTCGAAGAGGATCTGCATGCCGACGCAGATGCCGAGTACCGGGCGGCCCTCGGCGACCCGCCGCGCGATCACCGGCGCCGCACCCAGCTCGTCGATACCGGACATGCAGGCCGCGTACGCGCCGACGCCCGGCACCACCAGTCCGGCGGCGGCGTCGGCCGCGGCCAGGTCGGCGGTCACGGTCACCTCGGCACCGGCCCGGGCCAGAGCCCGTTCGGCGGAGCGCAGATTGCCGGAGCCGTAGTCGAGCACCACGACGGCCGGCGATGGCGTGACCATCAGTCACCTCCCGGTAGCAACCAGAACACGCCGGCGGCGACCGCCAGCAGGGCGAGGCCGGCGGCCAGACCGATGGCACCCCGCCCGGCACCCTGACGGTGCAGCGACCAGACGCCACCGACCAGCACCCCGGCCAGCGCGAACAGCGCCACCGGCAGGAAGCTGTCCACGTTACAGCGCGCCTTTGGTGCTGGGCACCGAGCCGGCCGACCGGGGGTCGATCGCCACCGCCTCGCGCAGCGCCCGCGAGACCGCTTTGAACTGGGCCTCAACCACGTGGTGCGCGTCCGGGTGGCCGCCGTCGCGGGCGGCCCGCAGCACCGACACGTGCAGCGTGATCATGGCCGAGTGGCCGAGCGACTCCCAGATGTGCCGGGTCATGCTGGTCGGGTAGACCGGCCCGATGTACGGCGCCAGCGCCGGCTCGTCGTGCACCACGTACGGCCGGCCGGACAGGTCGACCACCGCCCGTACCAGTACCTCGTCCATCGGGATGGTGGCCGAGCCGTACCGGCGGATGCCCGCCTTGTCGCCCAGCGCCTGGCGCAGCGCGGTGCCCAGCGCGATCGCCGTGTCCTCCATCGTGTGGTGCGCGTCGATCTCCAGGTCACCGACCGTCTGTACGGTCAGGTCGAACCCGCCGTGCCGGGCGATCTGGTGCAGCATGTGGTCGTAGAAGCCGACACCGGTGCCGATGTCGGCGGTGCCGGTGCCGTCGAGGTCCAGCTCCACCAGCACCTTGGTCTCGGCCGTGGTGCGTTCGACCCGTGCGGTGCGGTTCATCAGATTCCTTCCGTGGACGCTCCGGCCCGCAGGCCAGGGAGGAGATTTGCGGCTGTCTGCGACGTGGCGGCTGGTTCGGACCCGGTGACCTGCTCGGTCATCGCGTCGAGGAACGCGTCGGTCTCCTGCGGCGTCCCAGCGGTCACCCGCAGCCAGCCGGCCAGCCCGACGTCACGGACCAGCACCCCGCGTTCCAGCAACGCCTGCCAGACGGCCCGCTGGTCGCCGGTGGCGCCACCGGCGCCGTTGACACCGAACAGCACGAAGTTGGCGTCGCTGTCCGCCACGGTGAGCCCGAGCCGACGCAGCTCGGCGACGATCCGGTCCCGCTGCTGCATGATCACCCGTACCGTACCGAGCAGGGTGTCCCGGTGCGCCAGCGCCGCCCGGGCCGCCGCCTGGGTCAGCGCCGACAGATGGTAGGGCAGGCGGACCAGTTGGACCGCGTCGACCACCGCGGGATGCGCCGCCAGGTAGCCCAGTCGACCGCCAGCGAAACCGAACGCCTTGCTCATCGTCCGGGTCACCACCAGCCGTGGATGCGTCGACAGCAGCCGCACCGCGCTGGCCGTGCCGGGGCGGGCGAACTCGGCGTACGCCTCGTCGACGACGACCATGCCCGGCGCGGCGGCCAGTACCGCCCGCACCACCGCCGGGTCCAGGGCGGTCCCGGTCGGGTTGTTCGGAGAGCAGAGGAAGACCAGGTCCGGCTGGTGCTCGACCACCTGGCCGGCCGCGTCGTCGGCGGACAGGTCGAAGTCGGGTCCGCGTCGGCCGTCCACCCACCGGGTGCCGGTGCCCACCGCCAGCAGCGGATGCATCGAGTACGCAGGGGTGAAGCCGAGCGCCACCCGGCCGGGACCGGCGAACGCCTGCAGCAACTGCTGCTGAATCTCGTTGGAGCCGTTGGCCGCCCACACCCCGGCGGTGGTCAGCCCGTGCCCGAGATAGCCGGCCAGATCGGCCCGCAGTGCGACCGCGTCCCGGTCCGGGTAGCGGTTGAGTTGCCGCAGCTCGGCGGTGACCGCCTCGGCGATCGCCTCGACCACGACGTCCGGCAGCGGGTAGGAGTTCTCATTGGTGTTGAGCCGCACCGGTACGTCCAACTGCGGTGCCCCGTACGGACTGCGCCCGCGCAGATCGTCGCGGATCGGCAGGTCGTCCAGGGTGACCGGGCCGGTCATCTGGTCACCGCCGGTCCGCCCGGGGAAACGGCCGGTGAGTTCGCTGCCGGGGCGGCGCTGCCGGCCGGGTCGGCGAACCGGGCCCGGACCGCCTGCCCGTGCGCCGGCAGGTCCTCCGCCTCGGCCAGGGTGACCACGTGCTCGGCGACGTCACGCAACGCGTCCGCGTCGTACTCGACGAAATGGATGCCGCGCAGGAAGGACTGCACCGACAGGCCCGAGGAGTGCCGGGCGCAGCCGCCGGTGGGCAGAACGTGGTTGGAGCCGGCGCAGTAGTCGCCCAGCGACACCGGGGCGTACGCGCCGACGAAGACCGCCCCGGCGTTGCGGACCCGCAGCGCCCACTGCCGGGCGTCCCGGGTCTGGATCTCCAGGTGCTCGGCGGCGTACGCGTCGACCACGGCCAGACCCGCGTCGAGGTCGTCGACCAGGACGGTGCCGGACTGCTCGCCGCCGAGCGCGGTCGCGATCCGGTCGGCGTGCCGGGTGGCCGGCACCTGCCGGGCCAGTTCCTGGTCGACCGCGTCGGCCAGCCCGGTCGACGGGGTGACCAGTACGCTGGCCGCCAACGGGTCGTGCTCGGCCTGGCTGATCAGGTCGGCGGCGACGTGCACCGGGTCCGCGGTGTCGTCGGCGAGGATGGCGATCTCGGTCGGGCCGGCCTCGGCGTCGATACCGGCCACCCCGCGCAGCAGCCGTTTGGCGGCGGTGACCCAGATGTTGCCCGGCCCGGTGATCACGTCGACCGGGGCGCACCGGTCGGTCCCGTCCGGGTCGACCGCGGCACCGTAGCCGAGCATCGCGACGGCCTGGGCTCCGCCGACCGCGTACACCTCGTCGACGCCGAGCAGGGCGCAGGCGGCCAGTACCCGCGAATCGGGCAGCCCGTCGTTGTCGCGCTGCGGCGGGCTGGTCACCACCAGCGATGCCACCCCGGCGACCTGGGCGGGGACCACGTTCATGACCACGGTCGATGGGTACACCGCCAACCCGCCGGGCACGTACAACCCGACCCGGCCGACCGGCACCCAGCGTTCGGTGACGGTGCCGCCGGGCACCACCTGGGTGGTGACGTCGGTCCGGCGCTGGTCGGCGTGCACCCGCCGGGCCCGGTCAATGCATTCCAGCAGCGCGGCCCGGACCCCGGGATCGAGGTCGCGCTCGGCCGCGGCGAGCGCTTCGGTGGGCACCCGCAGCCGGTGCGGGCTGACCCCGTCGAACCGCTCGGCCGCCTCCCGGATCGCCGGGTAGCCATGGTCACGGACCGCCTCCACCAGCGGGCGGATCCGCTCGACCGCCACGGAGACGTCGAGCTGGGCACGGGGCAGCAGGCCACGCGGGTCAGGTGACCCGCCTCGCAGGTCGATCCGGTTCAGCACGCTTGCGAGTCTAGGCGTCCTCCCACTGGCCGGACGCCGGCCGTCCAGCGGACGGGACAGTGAGCGTGACCACGCTAGGCTCGACCGGTGGGTCAGCGGCTACCGGTCTTTCCGCTCGGGACGGTGCTCTTCCCCGGGTTGGTGCTGCCTCTGCACATCTTCGAGGAGCGTTACCGGGCACTGGTCCGGCATCTGACCAGCCTGCCCGAGGGCGTCACCCGGGAGTTCGGGGTGGTGGCGATCCGGCGTGGCTGGGAGGTGCTGCCGAGCGCCGGGCCGCCGGGTGCGCCGGCACCGACCTCGGTGAGCCTGTACGAAATCGGCTGCACCGCTCAGCTGCGGCAGGTCACCGAGCTGCCGAACGGACGGTACGACATCGTGACGGTGGGCCGGCGCCGGTTCCGGATCACCGACCTGGCCACCGAAGGTACGCCGTACCTCACCGCGTCGGTGCAGTGGCTGCCCGAGCCGACCGGGTCCGAGGAGCTGGCCGACCTGCTGGCCCCGCAGGTGCTCGCGGTGTTCCGGCAGTATCTCGACCTGGTCCGGACCGACTCTGCCGAGATCACCGAGCAGCTGCCGGAGACGCCGACCGTGCTCTCCCACCTGGTGGCGGCGACCGCCGCGTTGCACATCAGCGAGCGGCAGGCGCTGCTAGCGGAGCTGGACACCGCCCGACGGCTGCGGGCCGAGCTGCGGATGCTCAATCGGGAGGTGGCGCTGCTGCGCCGGGTGCGGGCGGTGCCGGTCCCGTTGCCCGAGTTGGCGGTTCCGGCGAGTCCGAACTGATCCGCGGATCGGCGGCGACGTCCGGGGCCGGACGAACGTCCGGGGCCGCTGGGAGGATCGGAAGGTCAGGCCCGGCTTCGCCCCGGTCCGGCCCCGGACGCAGGTCCGGGTGGCTGGACCAGCCGGCCAGCATGGTGTACGCCAGCACTGCGCCGAGCGCCGGAGCGCTGAACGCGCCGGTGACCGTCGGCAGCACGCCGAACCACAGGTCGAAGTCGCCGGCCTGCAGGTCCGGTGGCCGCTCCAACTGGGCACCGAGCGCCGCCGCCTCGATCGCCCGCTGGTAGCCGGCCAGGCCGATCTGCCGGCCCAGGGCCCAGGCCAGCGCCGCCGCGCCGAGCCCACCGGCGGCGACGGCGACCAGCCCGTACGGGCCACGGGACCGGGGCAGCGACGCCCAGACGACGATCCCGGCGAGGATCCCGTAGCCGACGCCGAGCATCGCGAACCAGCCGTCGGCGGCGACGAAGACCTCCGGGTCGCCGCCCCGTACCGCCGCGCCCTGCTCGGTCTTGACCACCGGGATCCAGGGGGCCAGCATCGACCAGGCGACGCCGAGCGGAGCACCGCCCACGGTGATCGCGGCGGCGACGTACAGCCCTGGCCGTCGCCGGATCCGGCGCCGGCTGGCGGCCGGGGTGGACCCCGCCGCGCCGACGTCGGACGAGGGTGCCGGCGACGCTCCGGACGGGCCGGTCGGGTCGCCGGGTGGGCCGGCGTCGGCGGTGGAACTCACCCGTCGATCCTCTCGCAGGTCTCAGCCGGCCACGGCGGTAGGGCCGAGGAGCGCCTTGAGGTCGGCCATCAGGGCGGTCGTCGGGGCGACCCGGTGCGGGCCGAGGCGCAGCAGGGTGGCGCGGCCGCCGTTGACGAGTTTGACGTGTACCTCGGCCGAGCCGGGGTGGCTGGTCAGCACGTCGCGGAGGCTGTCGACCAGGGGCGGGGTGCAGCGGGCCGGGGACAGCGCGATCACGATGGGTTTGATCTCGTCGGCGGCGGTGATCTCCGGTACGGACAGGTCCATCGCCATCAGCCGGGGCTGGTCGTCGCGTCGATCGACCCGGCCCTTGACCACGACGATGGCGTCCTCGGCGATGTACTGGCCGACGAGTTCGTAGGTGTTCGGGAAGAACAGCACCTCGACGGCGCCGCCCAGGTCCTCCAGGGTGGCCGACGCCCACGCCCGGCCCTGCTTGGTGATCCGCCGCTGTACCCCGGAGAGGATGCCGGCCAGGACGACCACGGTGCCGTCGGCGACCGCGCCGTCCTCGGCGAGGGCGGCGATGGACATGTCGGCGGCGTTGGCGAGGACGTGCTCGACTCCGAACAGCGGGTGGTCGGAGACGTACAGGCCGAGCATCTCCCGTTCGAAGGTGAGCAGGTCGGTCTTGTCCCACTCGTCGTCGGGGATCGGCGGGGTGACCACCATCGGGCCCGCGCCGCCGCCGGCCGGGTCGGCGGCGCCGAACGCGTCGCCGAACAGGTCGTACTGGCCGACCGCCTCGTTGCGTTTGAGGTCCATGAACGAGTCGATCGCGTCGGCGTGCACCGTCAGCAGGCCCCGGCGGGTGTGGCCGAGGGAGTCGAACGCGCCCGCCTTGATCAACGACTCGACGGTGCGTTTGTTGCAGGCCACCGGGTCGACCTTGCGCAGGAAGTCGTAGAAGTCGGTGTAGGCGCCCTTGTCCTTGCGGCACCGGGCGATCGCGTCGACCACGTTCGTGCCCACGTTACGCACGGCGGCCAGGCCGAACCGGATGTCGGCGCCGACGGCGGTGAACCGGGCCCCGGAGGCGTTGACGTCCGGCGGCAGCACCTTGATCTTCATCCGCCGGCACTCGGCCAGGTAGACGGCGGCCTTGTCCTTGTCGTCGCCGACGCTGGTCAGCAGCGCGGCCATGTACTCGGCCGGGTAGTTGGCCTTCAGATAGGCGGTCCAGTAGGACACCAGGCCGTAGCCGGCGGTGTGTGCCTTGTTGAACGCGTAGTCGGAGAACGGGACCAGGATGTCCCACAGCGTCTTGATCGCCTCGTCGGAGTAGCCGTTGTCCCGCATGCCCTGCGAGAACGGCACGTACTCCTTGTCCAGGATCTCCTTCTTCTTCTTGCCCATCGCCCGGCGCAGCAGGTCAGCGGCGCCGAGCGTGTAGCCGGCCAGCTGCTGGGCGATCGCCATGACCTGCTCCTGGTAGACGATCAACCCGTAGGTGTCGCCCAGGATGTCGGCGAGCGGTTCGGCCAGCTCGGGGTGGATCGGCACCACCGGTTTGCGGTTGTTCTTGCGGTCGGCGTACTCGTTGTGCGCGTTGGCGCCCATCGGACCCGGCCGGTACAGGGCGAGGACGGCGGAGATGTCCTCGAAGTTGTCCGGCACCATCGACCGCAGCAGCGACCGCATCGGCCCGCCGTCGAGCTGGAACACCCCGAGCGTGTCACCGCGGGCGAGCAGCTCGTAGGCGCGCTTGTCGTCCAGCGGCAGATCCTCCAGGACCAGGTTGAGGTTCTGGTTGTCGGCGATCCCGGCCAGGCAGTCGTCCATCACGGTCAGGTTGCGCAGCCCGAGGAAGTCCATCTTCAGCAGGCCGATGGACTCACACGCGCCCATGTCCCACTGGGTGATGATCGCCCCGTCCTGCTCCCGCTTCTGGATCGGCAGCACGTCGACGAGCGGATCCCGGGACAGGATCACCCCGGCCGCATGCACCCCCCACTGCCGTTTCAGCCCCTCCAGACCCTTGGCCGTGTCGACGATCTTGCGGACCTCGCCGTCGGACTCGTACAACGCCCGGAACTCCACCGCCTCCGGGTAGCGCGGGTGCTTCGGGTCGAAGATGCCGGTCAGCGGGATGTCCTTGCCCATCACCGGCGGCGGCATCGCCTTGGTGATCCGGTCACCCATCGCGAACGGATAGCCGAGCACCCGCGCCGCGTCCTTGATCGCGGCCTTCGCCTTGATCGTGCCGTAGGTGATGATCTGGGCGACCCGCTCCTCGCCGTACCGCTCGGTCGCGTACCGGATCATGTCACCGCGGCGACGCTCGTCGAAGTCCATGTCGATATCCGGCATCGACACCCGGTCCGGATTCAGGAACCGCTCGAACAGCAGGCCGTGCGGGATCGGGTCCAGCTCCGTGATACCCAGGGCGTACGCGATCAGCGCCCCGGCCGCCGAACCACGGCCCGGACCGACCCGGATCCCCTCCCGTTTGGCGTAGTGCACCAGGTCCGCGGTCACCAGGAAGTAGCCGGGGAAACCCATCTTGAGGATCACGTCGAGCTCGTACTCGGCCTGCCGGCGGTGCCCTTCGGGCACCCCACCGGGGAACCGGCGCTCCAGCCCACGCAGCACCTCGGCCCGCAGGAACGACTCCTCGGTCTCCCCGGCTGGCACCGGGAACTGCGGCATCAGGTCACGGGACGCGAACAACGCCGAATAGTCGCCGATCTTCTCGGCGATCTCGAGAGTGTTGTCACACGCCCCCGGCACCTCGGCGTCCCACAGTTTCCGCATCTCCGAAGCGGATTTCAGATAGAAGTCCCGCGCGTCGAACTTGAACCGCTTCGGGTCCGCCATCGTCGAACCGGACTGAACGCACAGCAGCACCTCGTGCGCATCCGCGTCCCGTTCATGCGTGTAGTGCAGATCATTGGTCGCGACCGGTTTGAGATTCAACCGCTTACCTAGCCGGATCAGATCATCCCGGACCCGGGTCTCGATACCCAGACCGTGATCCATCAACTCCAGGTAGAAATTGTCGGCCCCGAAGATGTCGCGGAATTCAGCCGCCGACGCGCACGCCTTCTCGAAGTCACCGATCCGCAACCAGGTCTGGACCTCACCGGACGGGCACCCCGTCGTCGCGATGATCCCCTTGCCGTACTCGTTCAGCAGTTCCCGGTCCGCACGCGGCTTGTAGAAGTACCCCTCCAGGCTCGCCCGCGAGCCCAGCCGGAACAGGTTACGCAGGCCGTCCGCGTCCGCCGCCAGCATCGTCATGTGGGTGTACGCGCCACCACCGGAGACGTCGTTCTCCCCGCCGTCGGCCCACCGAACCCTGGTCCGGTCCCGACGATCCGTCCCCGGCGTCAGATACGCCTCCAGGCCGATGATCGGTTTCACCCCGGCACCGGTCGCCTGCTTGAAGAAATCGTACGCGCCGAAAAGATTGCCGTGGTCGGTCATCGCCAGGGCCGGCATTTCCAGACGGTTGGCCTCGGCGAACAGTTCCTTCAACCGGGCCGCTCCATCGAGCATCGAATACTCTGTGTGCACGTGCAGGTGCACAAAACCATCGGACACCGACCCGGCCCCCTTCTCCCGTCCCGGCACGACCAGCGAACCCTATCGTGTCGCCGCCGGCACCGCATCGAGCCACGCGGGGATCCACCGCCACCCGGTCGACACCCACTTTCGCCCGCCCCGACTCGCGACACTCTCGGCGGACCACGAGCTCCACCCGACAACACCGCCAGTGAGGGTTTACCGTCTCTGTGTGAAGGCAACCAGACAGAGACCCACATTTCGCTCCAGGTTGGCCGGCATCGGCATCGAGGCGCTGGTCAGCATCGGCACCGCGTTCGGGTTCCTGGCCTGGAGCAAAGACATAGATGTCGATCCACTGGACCGGAAAGGCCAGGTGAGCGGCCTGGCGGCACTCCAGCTCCGGTTCGCGGTGCTGGCCGGCGTGCTGGTCGTCGCGATGGTGCTGACCCACCGGCTGCTCGCCCCGGCACACCGCCCGTACATCGTCCGGGCCGGCTGCGCCGCGATCGCCGGGCTCGCCACCGGGCTCGTCGCCGGTGGGATCGCGGTGGCACTGCGCGGCACCCAGCTGCCGCTGTGGGCCGGCGGCGGCGACTACCAGTGGATTCTCGAATGGACCGCCGCGTTGTGGTCCGGGCAGGAAATCTCCGACCACTACCCACCGGCCGTCTTCTGGATGATCGGGGCCTGGGCCCGGCTGACCGACCAACCGCACGTCCTCGCCCTCAAGGACCTCCAGTTGGCCGGTACGGCCCTGTTCGGCCCGGCCGCCTACCTCGCCTGGCGGTTGGTGCTGCGTCCGCTCTGGGCGGTGGCCGTCGGGGTACTGGCGATGCTGCCGATGATCGAACCGGTCAAGCCGTACCCGCAGATCACCCTGGTGATGCTGATCCCGGTGCTGGTGAAGTTCCTGTCGACGGTCCGCCGGGCGGACCGGATGACCGCCCGGCGGGCACTGCTGGCCGGCACGCTGGCCGGGGTCGGCCTCGGGCTGCTCTTCCTGCTCTACTCCGGATGGTTCGTCTGGTGCGCGGGCGGCATGCTGGTGGCCGTCGCACTGACCGCCCCGTGGCGGACCGGCTGGCGGTCGGTCCTGCTACTCGGCGGCGCGACCGTGGTCAGCTTCGTGCTGGTCGGCTGGGTACATCTACGCGGCCTGCTCGCCCCGACCGGCGGCACCTCCGACGACTACTTCTACTTCGACACCGACACCGAGCCGGCGTACATCGCGATGTGGCGCAACGACCGACCGGCCGACGTCGGCCCGGTCTGGCCCCCGGTCGGCGAACTCGGCGGGGTCGGGCTGTTCACCCTGCTGCTCGCGGGCGGGCTCGGGCTGGCCCTCGCGCTGGCCTGGCGCCGCAGCATCGTGATCGCCCTCGGCGCGTGCGCGGCCAGCGCCTGGTTCCTGCGGATGTGGCTGGCCAGTGAACAGTGGGAGACCCAGACCGTACGGCTGTATCCGCGGACCACCGCAGTGGTGCTCTACTGTCTACTGATCCTCACCGGATTCGGTGTCCTGCTCGCCGTCCAACGCTGGCGCGACCGCACCGGCGCCACCGGCCCCGGCGCCACCGGCCCAGCCGGCCGAGAGCCGACCGCCCCGGTCGGGCTGCTGCTCGTGCCGCTGCTGTTCGTGCTCGCCTCCGCCGGGTCCGCCACCGTCGACCGGTACCTGCCCGACGAGCGGACCAACCACGCCGGCTACTTCGCCTGGATCGCGCACACGACGCCCTACCCGGACGGCCGATGCTCCCGCTGGGGGGTGGCGCACGGCTGTCAGCCAACGGCCGACCGGGTGCCGGCCGACTGACGTACCGCACGTCGGTCAGGCCGGACGCAGCTCCACCCGCATGATCCGGCCGCTCTCGCGCCCCGCTCGGCGTCACCCTGGCGGATCGCGACCGTCGCGCCAGGGGTCACTCCGCTGAGCCAGACGACGCCGTCACCGACTGGTGGCGCAGCGACATAGCTTGATCAGACACGGCCCCGCAGAATCGGTCGTAGGGGTCACCCCCCCCACGATCGGCCGACCAACAGTTGACCGATCGTGGGGTGGCACCGTCAGCGGACGAACGGCTCCAGCATCATCGAGGCCGCCTGCAGCCACGCCTGCCGCGTCTCCGGCTGCAACTGCACGTACTCGATCGACGATCCGGTCTCCAGCGCCGGATCGTAGGGGACCACGGCCACCGCCCGGGTCCGGGTGGCGAAGTGCTGGCGCAGGTCGTCGAGCAACGGCATCGCCCCCGGGCTCGGGCAGGACAGCAACGTCACCGCGTTACGTACCAGGTCGCCCATGCCGACGTCGTCCAGCAGGTCCAGCATCCAGTCCGCGGTGAACGCCGCGTCCTCCCGGGGCACGCAGGTGACCACCAGCTGATCGGCGGCCTGCAGGACGGTCTGCCAGTTCGCGCTCTCCACGTTGTTGCCGGTGTCCACACAGATCACGTCGTGGGTGCGGCGGAGCAGCTCCAACACCCGCCGTACGGTGTGCGGGTCGAGACGCTGCGCAAACCGAGGGCTCTCCTCACCGGCGAGTACGTCGTACGAGCCGTCGGAGGCGTGCCGGAGGTAGTCGTCGAGCCGGTCGGTCAACTCGTAGCCGTGCGCGCCCTCGATCTCCACCAGATCGGAGATCAGATGGCGGATGGTCCGGGCATGTCGGGCGCTGCCGGCCCGCAGGCCGAGCGTGCCGCGCAGCTCGTTGTCGTCCCAGGCGAGCACCCCGCGGCCACGGACGCTGCCGATCGTCGCCGCAGCGAGGACGGTCGCCGTCGTCTTGTGCACCCCGCCCTTCGGATTCGCGAACGCCAGCACCCGCGGTATGCCGAGGTTGCGCCGCAGGATGCCAGTGGCCCGGTCGACCTCGGCGTCGGGCCGACTCTCCCGCCACTCGATCCGCGCCGGATATCCGCCGCCGCCGTCCGGACCCGGCGGGTACCCCGGCCCCGGCCCGGCCCGGCGGGGCGGCTCGGCGACCGGCGGATAGCCGCCCACCTCGGGGCCGCCCGGGAAACCCTGCTCCTGGGGTGGCGGCACACTCGGGCGCACCGGGCGAGCGCCCCGGTCCGGAGGAGGGCCGGGCATCACCGGGTAGCCGGGCGCGTAGCCACCCGGGGCTACCGGGCCCGGAGGCGGTGCCAGCGCGGCGTACCGACCGGCGGCCGGTGCCGGTGGACCCTGGTCGGCCGGATAGCCGGGATCCGCCGGATAGCCGGGATCGGCAGGGCGGCCAAGGCCTGACGCGCGACCGGGACCGGCTGGATGGCCGGAGTCGCCCATCCAGCTGGAACCGGTGGGATTGCCCGGCTCCGGGTGGTGACCCGGCACCTGCGCGACGCCGTTGGGCACCTGCGCGGTTCCGCGACCGTTCTCCCGAGAGCGGGGCGCCGCCCCACTGCGATCCGCAACCTCTGGCTGCTCACCGGTACGGCCACCGAGGCGAGCCCGGTCGAGCAGCGCACGCCAGCGCGGCGCTGGTTCGGCAGGCCGGCCCCAGCCGGACTCGGTGCCCTCCACGGCTCGCCCTCCCAGCGCTATCGGTCCCCGCCTGACAGGCTACGAAGCTAGACCTGTTCAGGCCACACCGCCAAAGGCCCGTTGTTCGCCCCTACCGGCCATCTCTGCCGGACTCCCCCAGTCCGGTCACCGCAGCCGTCACCTTACGAGGATCGTGGCGGCACCGGGGGTAGCGTACGGAACCGAGACACCGGTGGTCGATACCGGCCCGCTACCAAGGTTCACCGGGGGTGCTCCGGGCAGCCCGACGGTCCGACGGTGGCCGACGACGCGCCGGTCTGGAACGGGGTACAGCCAGCCGGCGTGGCCGGACGGCCCGCACCGCTGGTCGACCTGCCCGACGGAGCCGTGGTCGGGCTCCCCGACCCGGCCGACGGGTTGGCCCGACCCGCCGGGTTTCCAGGAGCTGCCGGGTTTCCAGGACCGACCGGGTTTCCAGGAGCTGCCGGGATCCCAGGACCGGCCGGCGACGTGTCGGCTCCGTCCCGGGTGCCGACGTCGGCGTCCGGGGCGGAATCGGCGCTGTCCGGGGCGGAATCGTGGTCGGGCGCGGGCCCGGTCTGCGCCCCTGGCCCCACGTCCGGGGCGCCGTCGGTCGCCGGAGCGACGCCGGTCGGGCCACCGCCGACCGCACTGTCGGCCGCACCGCTCGGCTCGGCGGCCAGAACATCGAACGGCAACCCGCTGCTGGTGAGCGCGGCGTCGCCAATCGGCACCACCCCGTCGTACTCCGGTAGCGGAGGCAGGAACACCGCCCGGTCCAGGCGGCGGACCTCGGGCGCGGGATCGACGGCCCGGACCTCGGCCAGCCGGGCCAGCCTGCGCAGGTCTACCGGGACGCCCTGGACCACCGCTGCGAACACGCAGGCACAGTGCTCGCGGTAGGCGGCGGCCTCGGCGGTGGCCACCCGGGCGCCCTTGTCGTAGGCCAGCCACTGGTCCAGGTCGGCCGCCCGGCCGAGTTCGGCGACCCGGCGGCGGTAGTCGGTCGCCTGCCTGTTCTTGCGCTCGGTGACCTGATCCATCCCGGTCAGCACGTCCTCGGGCAGCTGGAAGGCCGGCATCCGGATCACCTGAGTCTTCTCCCGTCCCAGCGGGACCCGGGTGTAGACCTCCACGGCGGACACTCCGGACAGGACAGCGGCGAGCCGGTCGGGTGCCAGATATCCATCGAAAGTCACCAGTGCGTAGCTGTCGCCAGTCGACCCGGCCGGGGCCGGATCCTCCGGTAGGGTGGCCAGCTCACCACGAACCGCCCGGAGGTAGTCGGGTATGGACTCGCCCTCGGCTACTCCCACCTGCACGATGTCGTCCACCGCGCGGACGGCGCCGTCGTCGTGATCCACCGCCCAGACGGCGGCGACCAGCACCGCGCTGATCGACACCCCGGCCACCCCGACGAGCAGCTGGGGACGGACCGGTCGCTGCGCGAGCCGGACGGCGGCGTCCACCAGGATCGGCAGCAGCCGTCGGTCGATTCGCCGCAACAGGTCGCCGGCACGCACGGGCGACTCTCCTTCCCCGATGGCGGGTGGACGCTGAGTGACCGCGTGTTCGCCGGCTCTCAATCGCCGAGCACGGCCAAGGCACGCTTCAAGTCGTCAGGGTAGTCGCTGTGAAAGCGAACTTCCTCCACCGTACGGGGGTGTAGGAAACTGAGCGCACGGGCATGCAGCCACTGGCGGGTCAGTCCGAGTCGGGCGGCGAGTGTCGGATCCGCACCGTACGTCAGGTCACCTAGGCACGGGTGCCGCAGCGCGGAGAAGTGCACCCGGATCTGATGGGTGCGGCCGGTTTCCAGGCGGATGTCGACCAGGCTGGCGGCGGGGAATGCCTCCACCGTCTCGTAGTGGGTGACGCTGGGTTTGCCGCCCGAGACGACCGCCCACCGGTAGTCGTGGGTGGGGTGGCGGTCGATCGGGGCGTCGATGGTCCCGCGCAACGGGTCGAGATGCCCCTGTACGACGGCGTGGTACCGCTTGTCCACCTCGCGTTCTTTGAACGCACGCTTGAGTACCGAGTACGCGCGCTCGCTCTTGGCCACCACCATCAGCCCGCTGGTGCCGACGTCGAGCCGGTGCACGATGCCCTGGCGTTCGGCCGCGCCACTGGTCGCGATCGTGTGACCGGCAGCCGCCAGACCGGCCAGCACGGTCGGGCCGGTCCATCCGGGGCTCGGGTGCGCCGCCACGCCGACCGGCTTGTCCACCACCACGATGTCCTCGTCGGCGTACTCGACCCGCAGCCCGTCGACCGGTTGGGCGATCACCACCGGAGCCGCGACGGGCGCCGGCAGGACCACCTCCAGCCAGGCACCGGCGGTCACCCGGTCGGACTTGTGCCGGGTCACCCCGTCCACCGCGGCGTCGCCGGACTCCACTAACGCGGCGGCCGCAGTGCGGGACAGTCCGAACAGCCGGGAGACGGCCTGATCGAGCCGGGTGCCGTCGAGCCCGTCGGGCACCGGCAGCGACCGTCGCTCCCCATGGCGGGCAGGTGTGGTCAACGGTCCACCTTTCCGGACAGCCGGCGGCCGTCGCGCTGTCGGCCGGTCAGTTCCAGCAGTACGGCAAGGAGTACGCCGACGACCAACGCGCTGTCGGCCACGTTGAAGATCGGGAAAACCTGGCCGTACGGATGGAAGACGCTGAACATGTCCACCACATGGCCGAGAAGGGGCCCGGGGGCGCGGAACACCCGGTCCAGGAGGTTGCCGAGCGCCCCACCGAGGACCAGCCCGAGCGCCACCGCCCAGGGCAGCGACCGCAGCCCTCTGGTCAACCAGCCGATCCAGCCGACGACCGCCACGGTGACGAGCGGGAATATCCAGGTGTAGTCGGATCCGAGGCTGAACGCCGCACCGCTGTTGCGGATCAGCGTCAGGTAGAGGGCGCCGCCCAGCAGGCGGACCGGTTCCCGGTCGGTCAGGGCGCTGATCGCCCACTGCTTCGCGCCGAGGTCGACGAGCAGTGCCGCCGACGCGACCAGGGCGAAGACCCACAGCGCACGTCGGCCGGTGCCCGTCACCGGCTGGCCGGTGACGGGCACGCCAGGGCCCGCTTCAGGTGCTGGCGGGGCGTCGCCACCGGCGTTCGGAACGTCCGGGCGCGGATCGCCGTCGGCGGACAGACGCCTCTCCCTTCTCAGTGGAGCGGCTCACCCGCGTCGGGCCCGTCACCGCCCGGCTAGCGCCGCTCCTCGATCTGCTTGCAGGACACGCAGAGCGTGGCCGAGGGGAAGGCAGCGAGCCGCTCGACCGGAATGTCCGTGCCGCACCGCTCACACCAGCCGTAGTTACCCTCGTCCAGCCGCTCCAGCGCCCGCTCGACCTGGTTGATGCGATCCAGGATGCTCTTGGCGAGGGAGATCTCCTGCTCCCGCTCGAACGTCTTGGTGCCGGTGTCGGCCTGGTCGTCGCCGGCCGAGTCGGTCAGCCGTTCCCGCTGCAGCTCGGTGATCTCGCTCAGCGTCTGATCATACTCGGCTCGCAACTCGTCCCGACGGGCCTGCAGGGCAATCTGGATCTTGGTGGTCTCGGCCGCGCTGCGCGGTGCCCGGGCCGCTCGCCCGCGGGCGGCGGTCTTCGTGTCGGCTGGCTTCGCCATCGTCGCTCCCTCGGCCGCGTCACCCGCGGCGATCGGCAGTGCCTGTACGGGATCCTCCGGCGTCGGCAGGCCGGACGGTACACGGCGCGGCGCGGTGGACAGGGTCTCCCGACCCGGCCGGCACCTCGCTCCCGTCAGCTCGGCCATGCTGCCCCCAAAGCACAAAACGGGCGTACAACGGGTCCGTTGCACACTCCGGAGATTCGCAAGGATACGGAACGTGAAGACATCCGACAACAATGGCACAGCTTTCGTCCGGTGATGCACCGATTTGCCTGGCCAGATCGAGCAGAAGAGAACGACGACGCGGCGTGCGCCGACATATCACCCAAGAAGGACAGTTGCCGCGCCTTGTCGAGGAGTGTGCCGCGTGGTCGGGGTGTCGGTGGTCAACCGTTCACCCGTCCCGCAGCCGCCGCAGCCGGGCGTCCAACGCCTCGGCCTCGTCGGTGGACACGGTGTCCACCGAGAACAGCTTGTCCCGACTGGCGGCACCGGTCCGTAGCGTGACCCGCCGGGTCGGCACGTCGAGCGCTGTCGCGAGCGCATGCCGGGCCGCCTCCGTCGCACGGCCGTCCACCGCCGGGGCAGTGACCGCGACGATCAGCGCCGGTCCCTGCGGGCCGGGGTGACAACCACCGATCCGGGCGCGGGACGCACCGGGCTTGACCCGGACGGCGACCACCAGGCCGGTCTCCGGACGCCCGCTGGCACCGGCGGCCGGCCGGGTGGGCCGGCGGCTGCTCGCACGGGACACGAAGGAAGCCGCCTGTTCAGACGCGGCCGGACTCGGCCAGCAGGGTCCGGTTCGGCTGGCAGAGCCCACACGGGGTGAATCCAAGTTCCAGGGCCTCCCGCACCGGCAGCGGCTCACCGTCCCTGGCTACCAGGTGCAGGCAGCTCGCCCGGTGGTAGCGGGGCCGTCCGTCGACCACGATCACCTCGGCATCGAGCCCGGCCAGCCGGGCGTGATCGGTTTCACCCGTCTCCTCGACCGCCGGTTCGTCGGGCGGGTCGTCGTCGGCTGCCCCGCTGCCGAGACGGTCGTCGGCCGGGTCGGTCGGCTGCCGACCGACCGGCGCGGCGAATGACCGTTGACCAACCCACTGGTCCGGATCGGGGCCAACGCCGAACTCAGGCCGGGAAACCGGCTCCGGGTCGAACGGGCCGGTGCGCAGGTTGCCGGCCCGGGCCGCAGCGGCCTGCCGAGCACCGACCACGAGAGCCACCGCCGCGAGCAGACTGGCGACGATCGAGCCGACCAGCAGCAGGCTGGACCCGCTCGCCAAGCCGAACACGAGCAGAGTGACGGCGACGAGGATGAGCACCAGACTTGCCACTATCACGGCTCACCCCCGCCGCCTCGTTGCTGACGTACCCCCCGCGAGAGGCTCGGCCTCAGCGGCCGGCCTCCAGCGCGCCGGACCGCCCACCGCCGTAGGAGCTGGCCAGGCCGGCGGTCGCCAGACCACCACCACCCGACGCGGAGCGGCCGCCCTCGACCCGCCCCATCTCGGCCTCGAGGCCCTGCCCGCGACCGTCCAGGTCGCGCAGCTGGCTCTCCAGGTACGCCTTGAGCCGGGTGCGGTACTCCCGCTCGAACTGCTTGAGCTCCTCGATGTGCTTCTGCAGGGCAGTTCGCTTGGCGTCCAGGCCACCCATCGCCTCCTGGTGGCGCTGCCGCGCGTCCCGCTCCAGTGCGTCGGCCTTGGCCCGCGCCTCGCGGGTGACCTCCTCGGCCTTGGTGCGGGCGTCGGTGAGCAGCTTGTCCGCCTCCCGGCGGGCGTCGGAGACGTGGTCGTCCGCCGTCCGCTGGGCCATCATCAGCACCCGCAGTGCCTGCTGCTCGCCGTCGCCGCCGCCACCACCGACGACCGGGCCACCGGCCGACCTGACCTGCTCCAGCTCGGCCTGCATGGCACGGGCGGCCTGCTCGGCGGCGGCCTTGTCCCGCTGTACGCGGTCGAGCTGGGCCTTCATATCGTTGAGCTCCGCCGCGAGACGCGGGTCGCCACCCGGGCCCGCCGGCCCGCCACGACCTCCGCGCTCCACCTGGGCGCGCAGCTCGTTGTTCTCCTCAATCAGACGGGCGAGCTCACGCTCGACCTCGTCCAGGAAGGCGTCGACCTCCTCCTCGTCGTACCCCCGCTTGCCGATCGGAGGCTTTTTGAAGGCGACGTTGTGGACGTCGGCCGGGGTTAGCGGCATCGAAACTCCTCGGGTCAGTTGCGGCCGCGTAGCGCGCCGGTCAGTTGGTTGCCCTGATCAGCGGCTCCACCACGAACGTGATCAGCACGAACAGGATAACCAGGAGCACAAGGGAGGCCAGGTCGAAGCTCACGGTACCAATTCGCAGTGGTGGGATCACCCGCCTCAACGCCTTAAGGGGGGGATCAGTGACGCTCCACACCGATTCCAATCCGGCTGCGGCACCCCGACCGGGTTGCCAGCGTCGACCATACTGAAGCACCGCGCTCAGGACAAACCTCGCCAACAGGGTGAGCAGAAAGACGTACAGCAGCAGATACAGGACTTGAAACAAGATTGACAACACGGCAGGCGAGGTCCTCGGGTCAGGGCTAGCCCAGGCTGAAGAATCCACCCTCGGCTATCTTGGCCTTGTCCTCCGCGGTGACCTGGACGTTGGCCGGTGAGAGCAGAAACACCCGGTTGGTGACGCGTTCGATCGTACCGCGCAGACCGAACGCCAGACCGGCAGCGAAATCAACCAGACGGCGGGCGTCGGCCTCATCCATCTCGGTGAGGTTGATGATCACCGGCGTGCCGTCGCGAAAGTGCTCCCCGATCGTCCGGGCCTCCCGGTAGGTGGTCGGGTGCAGCGTGGTGATCTGGTACCGCTGCTCCTCCTCGGCGACGACCATCCGCTCCCGCACCACGGGCTGTGGCGCCAGAGCCAGATTGTCCCTGGTCGGGTAGCTGGCCGGCGCGGCCTCGGCACCGGCCCGGGTGATCGATCGCACACTGGCACGCTCACCCCGGTCGGGATCCAGACCCCGGTGCTCCCGCTCGGCGGCCCGGGCCTGCAGCCGCTCCGACGGCCGCAGCCGCTCCACCGGTGGCCGCGCGCGTGGTGGTGGGTCGTCCGGCTCCTCGTCGTCAGCGAACTCGTCGGCGTACCTGTTGTCGCGGTATCGCGACTCTCGGTAGCCACCCTTGTCGTAGCCGTCGTCGTAGCCCTGGTCGTCGTCCTCCTCGACCAGACCTAGCCAGACCCCCGCTTTGCGCAGTGCACCCATGCCGCGCCCCTCCGTCCGCCGTGCGGCACGCGCCCCCGCCGTGCCGCTGTCGCGCGTGAACACTGCAGTGCCCACCGGTCCGAACCGGCTCCCCGCCGTGACCGATGTGCGGTCACGGACGTCGACCCCCGACGACGGGGAGCCCGGCTCAAACAACACTGATGTAGTTTGGTATCCGCCGCCAGGCTACCGTAGCGTTGGGCGCTTTCCGAGCAACGCACTTCCGACACGGACATGTGTCGCGCCGGCGTTCACCGCCGCCTCCAGGTCGGCGCTCATCCCGGCCGAGACCATCCACGCCTCCGGCGCGGCGGCTCTGAGCTGGGCAGACACCTCCGCCAGCCGGGCGAACGCCGGCTCCGGCGGCTGGTCGAGCGGAGCCACCGCCATCACCCCGGCGAGTCGCAGATCGGACGTGCCCAGGACGCACTCGACCACCGGCCAGAAGCCGGTCACCGCATCCGCCGAGTCCGGCAGCGCGCCACCACGCCCCGTCACGCCGTCCAGGCTGACCTGCACCAGCACGTCGAGCGGTCGACCACGCCGACCGGCGGCGGCGGCCAGGGCCCGGGCCAGGGGCACCCGGTCGACCGAGTGCACCAGGTCCGCGTAACCCGCCACCGACCGGCACTTGTTGCGCTGCAACTGGCCGACGAAGTGCCAGCGCAGTCCGGGCGCGCCGGACGGTCCGGGGGCCAGCTCGGCGACTTTGGCCGCCGCCTCCTGGTCCCGGTTCTCGCCGACGTCGGTGACCCCGAGTTCGGCCAGCAGCCGCACGTCGGCGGCCGGATAGGTCTTGGTCACCGCGATCAGTGTGACGCTGTCCGCCGGCCGACCCGCCGCCGCCGTGGCGGCGGCAAGCCGGGACCGTACGGCGGTCAGCCGGTCGGCCAGTTCCGCACGTCGCCGTTCGGTGTCGACGGTCATGACCCGTTCTTGAGAAAGTCCGGGACGTCAACGTCGTCGAAGAGCACCCGGCGGGTCTGCTGGGTCGGCGTCTGAGGCGCCGGGGCGACAGCCGGGCTGGCCGGCGCGGCCGGTGATACCGGTGCGGCCGGGACCTTACGCGGACCCTCGGCCGGCTTGTACGCGGGAGCCCCACCGTCGAAGCCGGCCGCGATGACGGTGACCCGCACCTCGTCGCCCAGCGCGTCGTCGATGACCGCCCCGAAGATGATGTTGGCGTCGGCGTGCGCCGCGTCGGTGACCAGTTGTGCCGCGTCGTTGATCTCGAACAGGCCGAGATCGGAGCCACCGGCGATGGAGAGCAGCACCCCCCGGGCACCGTCCATGCTCTGCTCCAGCAGTGGGCTGGAGATCGCCGCCTCGGCCGCCTCGACCGCCCGGTTCTCGCCCCGGGCACTGCCGATCCCCATCAGCGCGCTGCCGGCCCCGCTCATCACGCTCTTGACGTCGGCGAAGTCCAGGTTGATCAGGCCAGGCGTGGTGATCAGGTCGGTGATGCCCTGGACACCGGAGAGCAGCACCTGGTCGGCCTGCCGGAAGGCGTCCATCATGCTGATCCCCCGGTCACCGAGGGCCAGCAGCCGATCGTTCGGGATGACGATCAGCGTGTCGCACTGGTTGCGCAGCTCCTCGATGCCGGCCTCGGCCTGCACCTGGCGTCGCTTGCCCTCGAAGGAGAACGGCCGGGTGACCACGCCGATCGTCAGGGCACCGAGCTTGCGGGCGATGTTGGCCACCACCGGCGCCCCACCGGTGCCGGTACCACCGCCTTCACCGCAGGTGACGAAGACCATGTCGGCACCCTTGAGCACCTCTTCGATCTCGTCGCGGTGGTCCTCCGCGGCGTTCTTGCCGACGTCCGGGTTCGCCCCGGCGCCGAGGCCCCGGGTCAGCTCCCGGCCAACGTCGAGCTTGACGTCGGCGTCACTCATCAGCAACGCCTGGGCGTCGGTGTTGATCGCGATGAACTCGACGCCCTTGAGGCCAACCTCGATCATCCGGTTGACGGCGTTGACTCCGCCTCCGCCGATGCCGACGACCTTGATGACCGCCAGGTAGTTGTGCGGAGGTGTCATCGGGGTGCCTTCCCTTCGAGAGTGGCGGGCGCCGGCCTGACCCGGCCCACTGGGACCACGGAGGACAGACCCGTCGGTACACGAGAGCGGGGGCGAACCCTCACCCTCTACTAGAGGCTTAGAGTTATGTCAACCACTGAACCTCTCCGGGCAACGTATGCGCACGTACCGCGTGATCCAAGGACCATGCTGGGCGTGTCGCAGGCCGCGCCGGGCCGAGCCAGTCTCGGCAGCCCGTAATGTACCTTCTTCACCGAGCCGTCCTGAAATCACCCAGACGACATGCCGGATCAGCGGATGGTCACCACGTCCGGCGCGCTGACGTCGATCACGCTGCCGTCCTGCACCAGCAACGCGTCGGCGACCCGGGCCTTGACCGCATTCTCCGTGGCGTCACCCCAGATCACCACCCGGTCGTCGGCGATCCGCAGCTCGATCCCGGCCGGGCCGCTGACCACCATCTCCACCAGCACCTCACGTAGCTGGGCGGTCAGCGACTCGAGCACCCCGACCGCGTCGCGGACCAGCGCCTGGTCGAACTCGGCCGTATCCAGCCGGACGACCGCCAAGTCGTCCGGGCGCGCGGCCAGTGTCCGGAAAGCCACCCCGGCCCCATCGACCACCACGAACGCGTCGCCTCGGGGCACCACGGCGGCCGGTACCCGCTCCACCACGGTGATCACCACCGTACCCGGCCAGTCCCGGCTCGCCACCACCCGCTCCACCGCAGCCAGGCCGGAGACCCGGTCAGCCACCGCGACCAGATCCACCCGGGCCAGTGGGGTTCCCGGCGGAATCTGCGCGGCCTGCCGTACGTCCGACTCGGTCACCAGCTCCGCCCCAGCGACCCGGACCTGTTCCACGCCGAACACCGAGGTCGCCGAGACCACCCACCAGCCGACCGCGGCCAGGGCCGCCAGGCCGCCGGCCACCGCCCAGGGCAGCGCGGCCCGCAACCGTCGTCGCCGGGCCCGGCGCATGAACCGCCGGACCGACGGCGGCACCGCCTCCCGGCTCGCTCGAACCAGCCGCCAGCGGCCGGTGGACCCGTCCGCGCCGCCCGGCTGGCGCCGGGTGTGTCCGCTGTCCGCTCCCGCCGGACCGGACCGGGCGGCAGGCACCCCGGCCCGACCAGTCCGACCTGCCGGGCGGGCATCGCCGACCCGACCGGCGCCGGACCGGCCCGAGCCGGGCCGCGGCGAGCGACCTGGCGGGGTCATCCTGCGTCAGCCGCCGCAACGGCGAGCGCGGAGAGCAGTTCGTCACCCAGCAACGAAATCGGTGGAGCGCCCATCGTGACCACCAGGTCACCCGGCTGGCAGCGGCGGACCACCTCCGGCGGGACGTCCTCCCAGGACGGTACGAACACCTTTTGATCGTCCGACAACGGGACGTCCGCCGTCAGCGCCACCCCGCCCTCGCCCGGCTCCCGCAGCTCACCCGGTCCGAACACCTCCATCACGATCACCTCGTCGGCGATCGCCAGGGCAGCGGCCAGCTCGGCCTGCAGGTCCCGGGTCCGGTAGACCCGGTAGGGCTGGAACACCACCACCAGCCGTCCGGCACCGGCGACCTCCCGCATGGTGTGCAGCGCCGCGGTCATCGACGTCGGGTGGTAGGCGTACTCGTCGTAGACGGTGACGCCGCCGACCGAGCCCTTGCGTTCGAAACGGCGCCGTACCCCGGGAAACGCGCCCAGGGCGGCGACCACGTCACTCAACGGCAGCCCGAGGCGCAGCGCGGTGAGCACCGCAGCGGCGCTGTTGAGCCCGAGATGCCGGCCGGGCACCGGCAGGGCGATCTCGCCGAGCGTCGTACCGTCCAGCGTGGCCAGATAGCGGACCCCGGCTGCGGACGACGTGATCTCGGACAGCCGCAGATCTGCGTCAGCGGACTCGCCGTAGGTGTAGACGGTCCGACCCTGGTCGCGCAGCGCCTCGGTGAGCTGCCGGGTCCCGGGGTTGTCCGCCCAGGTCACCACGAACCCGTCCGGATCGGTCAACCCGGCGAACTCGGCGAAACCCGCAGCGAGCCCGGCCAGATCACCGTACGTGTTCAGGTGGTCCGCGTCGATGTTGGTGATGATCGACACGAACGGGCGGTAGAGCAGGAACGAACGGTCACTCTCGTCGGCCTCGACAACGAAGTACTCACCCGTACCGTGGTGGGCGTTCGAACCCACCTCGGAAATCTCGCCGCCAATGACGAACGACGGGTCTTCGCCGGCCCGCTGCAGGGTCAGGGTCACCATCGAGGTGGTCGTGGTCTTGCCGTGGGTGCCGGCGACCGCGATGGTCCGCCGGCCGGTCATTGCCGCCGCAAGGGCCTCCGACCGGTGCAGCACCCGCAGCCCGCGCCGACGGGCGGCCGCCAGCTCCACATGGTCGGCCGGGATGGCGGTGGAGTAGACCACCGTGTCCACCCCGTCGAGATTGGCCTCCTCGTGGCTCATGTGAATGGTGCCGCCGAGCGCCCGTAGCACCGCCAGCGACGGCCAGTCCCGCAGTTCGCTGCCGGTCACCGGGATCCCCCTGGTCAGCAGCAGGCGGGCCAGGCCGCTCATCCCGACCCCGCCGATACCGATCAGGTGTACGGTCCCCAGCTCTTCGGCGGTGAGCGTGCCGGTGGGGGCGAACTCGGTGATGTTCACGTGGTCACCTTCCCGTGCGGGTCATCGGGACACCGCCTCGTAGACGAAGTCGAGCAGCGCCTCGTCGCCGTCGCGGCGACCGTACTGCGCCGCCGCCGAGCCCATCGCGGCCAGCCGCTGCGGGTCGCGGGCCAACGGGACCACGACCTGCTCCACCCAGGCCGGGGTCAGTTCGGCATCATCGACGAGCAGACCGCCGCCGGCCTCGACCACCGGCAGCGCGTTTCGCTTCTGCTCCTGATTGCTGTGCGGATAGGGCACGTAGACCGCAGGCAGTCCGATCGCGGCGACCTCGGCGCAGGTCATCGCACCCCCCCGGCAGACCATCAGGTCGGCTGCGGCGTACCCGAGCTCCATCTCCGACAGGTACGGCAGCGTCACGTACGGCACCGGCAGATCACTGGGTACCGAGACCGGCTCGTTGCGGGCACCGATCGCGTGCAGCACCTGGACACCGGCCCGAGCCAGCTCCTTGGCCGCACCGGAAACCGCCAGGTTGATCGACCGGGCACCCTGGGATCCACCGGAGACGAAGACCGTCGGCAGATCCGGCCGCAGCCCGAAGTGCGCTCGGGCGGCTTCCCGAGTGGCCGCCCGGTCCAGCCCGGTGATGGATCGGCGCAGCGGCACTCCGACCACCCGGGCGTCGCGCAGCGACTCGGCCTGGCCCGGCTGGTGTGGGAAGCCCACCGCGACGTGCTTGGTGAACTTCATACCCATCCGGTTGGCCACCCCCGGAGGCACGTTCACCTCGTGCACCACGATCGGCATCTCACGACGCCACGCCGCCAGGTAGGCCGGTACGGACACGTACCCGCCGAAGCCCACCACCACCTCGGCCCGTACCTCGTCGATGACCTTGCCGGCGGCGCGGGCGGCCTTGAACATCCGGTCTGGTGTACGCACGAGGTCCATGTTGACCGACCGAGGCAGCTGATGTGCGGGGATCAACCGCAGATCGTACCCTTTCGGCGGAATCAGCTCGTTCTCTAGCCCTCTGGGGGTACCGAGACAGGTGATCTGCACGCTCGGGTCGTGCCGACGCAGACAGTCGGCGAACGCCAACAGCGGGTAGATGTGCCCACCGGACCCCCCACCTGCCAGCACCACCGATCGCAGCGGACCCATCAGCATCTCCTCTCGCTCGACTCGGTGGCCGCGCGGCGGACCCGACGGGACCACCGACGGCTTACGCGGCACGCCGGGCGGTGCGTACGGGGCCCGTCGACCCGGATGCGCGCTTCGCGGGGGTACGTTAACGCCCGTCCCGTCGCCGTGGCACACGGGGCGGCGCCGATTCGCTCTGGCTACCCGACCGTGACGTACCGCGACCGCCCGGCTGCCCGGTGCCGGCCCGCCGCGGTCCGACGCCGGTCATCCGCGGCTTGGCCGGGTGGCGCTGGCGGGGCATCGGCGGCAGCGGGGCCCAAACTAGTCGCACCCAGCGGGCCGGCGGACGGGCGTTGAGCGCTCGGGCGGCGTCGGGTTCGGCCCGGGCGAACGACGCCAGCATGCCGATCGCGGCGAGCGTCACCACCAGCGCGCTGCCACCCGCGGAGATGAACGGCAGCGGAATACCGGTGATCGGCAGCAGCCCGATCACCCCGGATATATTGATCACCGCCTGGCTGATCAGCCAGCTGGCCGCCGCGGCGGCGGCAAGTCGCCGGAACGGGTCGTCCACCCGACGGGCGATCCGCAACGCGGTGTACGCGAGGACCGCGAACAGGGCCAGCACCACGACGCAGCCGACCACCCCGAGTTCCTCGGCGACGATGGCGAAGATGAAATCGTCCTCGGCCTGCGGCAGGTAGCCCCACTTCAACCGGCTGGAGCCGAGCCCTTCACCGAACCATCCCCCGTTCGCGATCGCGTACCTCGCCTGCAGCGCCTGGTAGCAGTCGTCGACGCACTGGTCCGGTGGGGTGAAGAACGATGTCAGCCGGGCCAGCCGGTAGTTGTCCGCGTCCTGGGCACCGGAACCGGCGCCCTGCCAGGCGGCGGCGATCAGCAGGCCGATGCCGACCAGCCCGACCGCGCCCAACGTGGCGAAGATCCGCAGCGGTACACCGGCCGCCCAGAGCAGCCCGACGACCAGGGCCAGGATGCACAGCATGGTGCCCAGGTCGTTGTAGCCGACCAGGAGGAACAGCAGGCCGACGGCGGGGAACAGCGGGATGGCCAACTCCCGCCAGTGACCCAGCTCGGCACCCTTGCGGGCGATGACGTCGGCACCCCACAGCACCAGGCCGAGCTTGGCCAGCTCGGACGGTTGCAGCTGGAAGGAACCGAAGTAGAGCCAGAGCAGCTCCGCCTCCACCGGACCGACCCGGGCGGCCTGCCAGCCCGCCAGCGTGGACACCAGCAGCAGGCCGTTGAGCAGTAGCAGCAGGGCGACCGCCGCGCCGAGCACCACGATGCCCAGACTACGAAACGTTGCTGCCGGCAGCCGTTGGCAGATCCAGAACGCGACCAGACCGATCACCGCGAAGGTCGCCTGCCGGCTCAGCACGCTGAACGCGCTGCCGTCGTCGATGTACGCCTTGATGCTGGTCGCGGAGAAGACCATGGTCAGGCCGATCATCAGCAGCAGCCCGCTGCTGAAGATCAGCAGATAGTACGACGCGAGCGGCCGGGCCAGCAGACCACGCAACGCGGCCAGTCCGCCGGTCGGATCCAGCCGGGCCGCAGGGCCGTGCCGATTTGGGACAGGCCGGTCCGCAGCGGTGCCAGGCCGATCAGTGACGGACCGGCCCGAGTCAGCGCTCATCCGGGCCGCCACCTGTCGTCGCCATCGGTCCATCATCGGCGCTGCCGCCCTCGGCGGCCGGACATCAACACCGCGCCGGCGTGTCGGGCCGGCCGCCGCAACGGGCGCGGGCCGGCTGGGCTAGCCCATCACCGCAAGGAACTCGCTGTAGAACAGGCCGAGGCCGATCGCCACGCCGATCCCGGCGATGATCCAGAACCGGACGACGATGTTGACCTCGCTCCACCCGGCCAGTTCGAAATGGTGCTGCAGAGGCGACATCCGGAACACCCGCTTGCCGGTGGTGCGGAACGAGATGATCTGGATCACCACCGACATGGTGATGATGACGAAGAGCCCACCGATGATCAGCAGCAGCAGCATGGTCCTGGTGGCCATCGCCATCCCGGCGATCAGCCCGCCGAGCCCGAGCGCGCCGGTGTCACCCATGAAGATCCGCGCCGGCGAGGTGTTCCACCAGAGGAAACCGACACAGGCTCCGGCTGCCGCACCAGCGATCAACGCGATCTCCAGCGGGTCGCGCACCTGGTAGCAGTACTGGGCGGTGTAGTTCGGGTCGGCGCACCAGTGCCGGTACTGCCAGAAGGCGATCAACGCGTAGGTGCCGAGCACCATCACCGACGCGCCGGTGGCCAGACCGTCCAGCCCGTCGGTCAGGTTGACGCCGTTGGTCGTGGCCATCACCACCAGGATGAAGATGACCACCGACGCGGCCTTGCCGACGTCGAGGGCGTCGATGTCGCGGATGAACGACAGCGTGGTGCTGCCGACCGTCTCGGTGTTGGTCGCGTCGCCGGTGGAGTCCACCATCGTGCTCGGGAAGTACAGCGCGATCACCCCGAACACCGCGCCGACCAGGATCTGACCGAGTAGCTTGCCCCGCTTGTTCAGCCCGGCGCTGTTGCGTTTGCGGACCTTGAGGAAGTCGTCAACAAAGCCGACTGCCCCGGAGAAGACCAACAGGCCGAGCAATACGAGCGCGGTGATGGTCGGCCCGACCTGGGCGATCTGCTGGGCCGGCAAAGTGGTCAGGGCGAGGTGACCGGCGACGTACGCGACCACCGTCGCCACAATGAAGACCACGCCGCCCATCGTCGGCGTGCCCTTCTTGCCCTGGTGCATGACCGGGCCTTCGGCCCGGATCGGCTGGCCGGCCTTGAGCCGCGTGAAGACTTTGATCGCCACCGGGGTGCCGAACAGCGACACCAGGAAGGCCACGGCCGCCGCGACGATGACCGCTCTCACGCCGTCGCCTCCCCGACCCCGGTCACCGGCGTACCCTCGGAGGCCGATCCGTCGCGCAGCGCGTCGACGACCTCCCAGGTGCGGTACCGCGAGCCCTTCACCAGCACCACGTCCCCGTCGGTGAGTTCCCGCCGGAGCAGGTCGATCGCCGCCTGTTGATCGGTGACCAGCACCGACTCCCCTTCCCACGTCGCAACCGCCGCCGCCCCATGCCGGATCGGCGCGGCCTGTTCACCCACCACCAGCAGCCGGTGCACGCCGAGCTCGGCAGCCAACCTGCCAACCTCGGCGTGCCCCTGCTCCTCGTACTCGCCAAGCTCGGCCAT
Source organism: Micromonospora sp. LOL_014 (assembly GCF_048060245.1). NCBI lineage: Bacteria > Bacillati > Actinomycetota > Actinomycetes > Micromonosporales > Micromonosporaceae > Micromonospora > Micromonospora sp. LOL_014. The sequence continues at coordinate 67,275 of NZ_JBHMIP010000014.1, read as the reverse complement.
ATAGCCAAGCACCGCGGTGGTCCGTCGCCCCGAGCCGAGATCGACCAACGCCCGCAGCGCCGCCGCCGTGGAGGCGGGGTTGGCGTTGTAGGAATCGTCGATCACGGTGATTCCGTCCGCCCGGTCGATCACGTCCATCCGACGAGTCGAGACCAGCCGGAGCTGGCCGAGCCCGGCCGCCAGCTCCGCCGGGTCGGACATCCCCAGCTCGATCGCCACGGCCGCGGCGAGCAGGCTGTTACCGACCTGATGCCGGCCGCTCACCGCTAGCCGCACCGGCGCCGACCCTGCCGGGGTGACCAGCTGGTACGCGGCCCTCCCGCGGTCATCCACTGTGACGTTCTCGGCGCGCACCGTCGCCGCGGAGTCCGCTCCGGCCAGCACCACCCGCCCGGCGGTGCGTTCAGCCATCTGCCGCACCCGGGGGTCGTCGGCGTTGAGCACCGCGACGCCGTCAACCGGCAACGCCTCGACCAGCTCGCCCTTTGCGGTGGCGATGGCGTCGACCGAACCGAACTCCCCGAGGTGCGCGACCCCGACGTTGATCACCACGCCGATCCGGGGCGGCGCGACTTCGCACAGGTGCCGGATGTGGCCGATGCCCCGGGCGCCCATCTCAAGCACCAGGAACCGGGTCTCGGCGTCGGCCTGCAGCACGGTGTACGGGTGGCCGAGCTCGTTGTTGAACGAGCCGGCCGGCGCCACCGTCGGGCCGATCCCGGCGACGAGCTGCGCGATCAGGTCCTTGGTCGTGGTCTTTCCCGACGATCCGGTCAGGCCGATCACGGTCAGCTGGGGCAGTCGGTCCAGGACCGCCCGGGCCAGCCGGGCCATCGCGTCGAGCGGATCGCCGACGAGCACCATCGGCACCGGGGTGGCGCCGCCGTCGACGGCGATCGGGCGGGTGCCGAGCACCGCGACGGCTCCGGCGGCGAGCGCCGCGCCGGCGAAGTCGTGCCCGTCGACCCGCTCGCCGGCGAAGGCGACGAACAGCCCGCCGGGCCCGATCCTGCGGGAGTCGAACTCCACCCCGCCGGTGACCCGGCTGGCTGGATCGGCGTCCTGCAGCCGCCCACCAACCGCCTCGGCCACCTCGGCCAGCGTCATCGTGATCATGCCTGCCTCACCAGTGCCGGGAACCGGGCGGTCAGTGACGCCGCGAGCTCCACCCGGTCGTCGAACGGCTGGACGTTGCCGTCGATCTCCTGTCCCTGCTCGTGGCCCTTGCCGAGCAGCGCGACCACGTCGGTGGGCCCGGCAAGCCGGACCGCCTCGTCGATCGCCGCCCGCCGGCCGGCGACCTCCACCACCTCGGCTCCAGCGACGCCGTCGGCCCCGTGGCGTACCTCGGCCCGGATCGCCGCCGGGTCCTCGGTCCGCGGGTTGTCGTCGGTGACGATCACCAGGTCGGCACCGCGGGCGGCGGCGGCGCCCATCGTCGGACGTTTACCCCGGTCCCGGTCGCCCCCGGCCCCGATCACGCAGATCAGCCGGCCCCGCCGGGAGTCGGCGAGACCGCGCAGCGCGGTCAGCACGGCGACGATAGCGTCCGGCTTGTGCGCGTAGTCCACCACGCCGAGCACCGGGCCGGGGGCGGCGACCTGTTCCAACCGGCCGGGTACGCCGGGGCAGTCGGCCACTCCGGCGGCGGCCGTGGCCGGATCGACGCCGAGCGCGACCAGGGTCGCGATGGCCAGCAGCGCGTTCGCCACGTTGTGCCGCCCCGGCAGCCCGACGGCGGCCTCGATGGAGATCCCGTCCGGGCCCAGGGCGATGAAGTGTTGCCGGTAGCCGTCGTCGCTGACCGCCGCAGCCCGCCAGGTGGCGGCGGCGTCCCCGGCGGCCGAGTAGGTGACCGTGTGTGGACGACGCAGCGGCTCCAGGGCCGGGTCGTCGTGATTGAGCACCTCGACCGCGCAGCGGCCGTCGAAGAGCCGGGCCTTGGCGGCGAAGTAATCGGCGGCGTCGGCGTGAAAGTCGAGGTGGTCCGACCCGAAGTTGGTGTAGCCGCCGACCGCGAACCGCACACCGCCGACCCGGTCCAGGACCAGCGCGTGGCTCGACACCTCCATCACCACGCTAACCACGCCGTGCTCGCGGGCCACGGCCAACATCGCGTGCAGATCGGTCGCCTCGGGGGTGGTCCGCATGCTGGGCACGATCAGGTCGCCGAGGCGGGTCTCGACCGTACCGATCAACCCGGTCGACTGGCCGGCGGCCCGCAGCCCCGACTCGACCAGGTACGCGGTGGAGGTCTTGCCGGCGGTGCCGGTCAACCCGATCATGGCCAGGTGCCGGGTCGGCTCGCCGTAGACGACCGCCGCGACCCGGCCCAGTACCGTCCTCGGCTCGGGGACCACCAGGGCGGGCAGCCCGGCTTCGGCAGCCGCCGGGGCGCCGGCTGGATCGGTGAGCACGGCCACCGCGCCTCGGGCACCGGCGTCGGCGACGAACTCGGCGCCGTGCCGGCGGGCTCCGGGCAGCGCGGCGTACAGGTCACCGGGCCTGACGTCGCTGCTGGCGTGGGTGATTCCGCTGATCAGCGGGGCTGCGGCGGTCGGTGGCGGCACCGCCAGCGACGCGGCGAGCTCCGCGAACGGAATCGGACGATTGGTGCGGGGTCGTGGATTGCCGGGCACGGCGCTAGACCCTACCCGGTCCGCGGTCCGGGCCCGCGCAGCGGCGTACCGGTCGCTCCGCATCGCGCGGCGTTTCGTCCGTACGGGTGACTCCCGCACGTCGCCCGGGCACGGAGCGTCACGGGTGCACCACGAACTCGGGTGGCTCGGTGCCGGTCGGCGGTACCCGGTAGTGCAGCAGGGTGAAGCGCATCATGTCGCGAAACGCTGGGGCGGCGACGTCCCCGCAGCCACCACCGGGGGTGTGCGACACCACGGCGACCACGTAGCGCGGGTCGTCGGCCGGCGCCATGCCGATGAACGACGTCACCGCACCGGGGGCGACGGAGCCGTTGACGATCCGCCGACCGGTGCCGGTCTTGCCGGCCACCCGGTATCCGGGGACCGCCGCCGCGGTGCCGGTGGCACCAGGGATGGTGGTGACGCCTTCCATGATCATGCGCAGCGCGGCGGCGTTGTCGGCACTGAGCACCCGGCGGGTGGTCGGCGCCTCGGTCGGGGCGCGCTGCCCGTGCTCGTCAACGATCTCCCGGACCAGTCGGGGCGGTACGTAGACGCCGTCGTTGGCGATCGCCGCGTAGGCGGCGGCCATCTGCAGCGGGGTGGCGTCGACGCTGTGCCCGAGCGGCACCGACCCGTACGACGAGGCGCTCCACTCGTCCAGCGGCAGCACCCTGCCGCTGGCCTCGCCGGGTAGTCCGACCCCGGTCGGGCTGCCCAGACCGAACGCCTGCTGGTACGCGTGCAGCCGCTCCGGCCCGAGCTGGTCGGCGATCTTGATCGTGCCGACGTTCGACGAGTAGGCCAGCATACCGGCCAGGCTGGTCGCGACACCCGCCTCGATCGGGCGGGTGTCCCGGAAGGTGGTGTCGCCCTTGCGGATCGTCGGACCGAGGTCGAGTGTGGTGTCCGGCCCGATCAGCCCTTCCTCCAGGGCAGCTCCGAGCACCAGCGGTTTGTGCACCGAGCCGGGTTCGGCGGTGAACGTGGTGGCGATGTCCTGCCGGTCGGACGGATCGCTGGACCACGCGTCGGCGGCGTTGTAGGTGGGCTCGCTGGCCTGGGCGAGAACCTCCCCGGTACGCGGGTCCAGCACCACCGCAGCGGCCACACTGACGGCGCACTGCTCCAGCGTTGCGCTGAGGATCCGTTGCACCTCGTACTGCAGGTCCCGGTCAATGGTGAGCACCAGCGAACTGCCGGGCTGCGGCTCGGTCTCCTGCCGGTAGCCGCCGGGAATCTCGGCCAACCGCAGGTCGCGGTTGCCCTGCTCGGCGATCCGCTGCCCGTTCACCCCGCGCAGCACCTCGTCGTAGCGCGCCTCGATGCCTTCCAGGCCGTTCATGTCCAGACCGACGAAGCCGAGCAGGTTCGCGGCCAGGTCGTTGCCGGGCACCTCGCGCCGTTCGTCGTAGTCCACCCCGATACCCGCCAGTTCCAGGTCCATCACCTGGTCGGCGAGCTCGACGTCCACCCCACGAGCCAGGAACTCGAACCGCGACTCCTGCCCGTCCTCGCGGGTCTGCGGGACCAGCCGGTCCAGCAGCGTGGAGCGGGGGATGCCGAGCAGCGGTGACAGCGCCTCCGCCGTCGCCTGCGGATCCTCGACCAGACCCGGGTCGGAGTAGACGAACCGGGCGGCGACGCTGTGTGCCAGCACAGCGCCGGTACGGTCGTAGATGCTGCCCCGGGGGGCGGGCACGACGACCGAGCCGATCCGGTCCCAGACGCCGCCGTCGGCGTACGCCGGGGCGTCAACGACCTGCAGCACGATCAGCCGGATCCCGATCACCACGAACATGGCCAGGGTGAGAAAGGTGCCCAGCCGCAGCCGGCGCCGGGGGTCGGCCAGCCGGGGCAGGGTGGCGGGCCGCCGTGGGCGGCCCCGGGTGCCCTGTCGGGCCGGGCCCGGGGCACGCCGGGCGGAGCCGGACGACGCCTGCCGGGACTTGCCGTCCGCCCCGGCATGGCCGGTGGTCGACCGGTGGCGGTTGGAGTCGGCTCCGCGCCGCGCTGCCCGGTCCGGGTCGACGCCGCGGCGCGACGTGCTCCGCCGGTCGGCGTCGCGACGTGGTCCGGTACCCCGGTCGCCGGGGTCCGCCGGACCGGTCCGGGCTGGCGGCCGACCGCTGGTGGACCGACCCCCGTCGAGCACCTGCAGCGCGGGCCGGAACGGATCCCGACTGCGTTCGGCGCGGCCGGTGCGGCGTTGCTCGGCAGACTCGCGCACCGTCCTACCCCGGGGGGTGTAGGCGCGGGCGTCGGCGATGCCGCCGATCGGGCCGGGTTCACCGACGCCGCCGCGCCGGGATCCACGTGGATCCCGGCGCGGCGGATCGGAACGGTCAGCCACCCGGCTTACTCCCCCGCCCCCTGCTGCGAGCTGGTGATGGCCGGCTCACCGGTGGCCGGCTGCGGTACGCCGATGATCCGTCCGTCCGGCAGCCGGATGAACGCTGGCGGACCGGACTCGACCAGGCCGAGCTTGCGAGCCTGGGCGGCCAGGTTGTTCGGCGCCTCGTACTGCGCGATTTCCTTCTCCAGCTGCTGCTCCTGCAGATCCAGGTTCGACTGCTGCTGCTGCAGCGTGCCGATCCGCACCGCGTTCTCGTTGATCTTGGTGTTGACCAGCAGCACACCGAGCACCCCACCGACGACGACCACCAGGATCATCGCGATGAACGGTGCCCGGGGCACCGACACCGGTGCCGGCGGTGCGACCCGCAGTCGCGGCGGCGCCGGCTCCGCCGAGCTGTCCCAGACCCGGACCGAGTCCTGAGTCGTGGGCTGCTCCTGCAGCGCCGCGCTGCCCTGGGTCACGTAGCCCCCTGCCGGGTTGCTGCGCCGCGCCGCGGTCCGGCCCCCCGACCGCGGTGCGCCCGCCCGGGCGCCGCGCTGACCGACCTGCCCCGAGCGGTCGCGCTTCTCGACGTTCATCTCCCCTCCCCCTACTCCTTCTCGTCACGACCCCGATCGTGACGTCTCCGCCGGCCGGCTATCCCGTCCGGTGTGGATGGCCCGGACGCCGCCGCGCCGGGCCGGTGTGGTGCTCTCCCCGGGTGGGGCCGTTCGCGGGCGGCCCCACCCTTTCCCCGCCCGGCGGTGCCGGCACTGCGCACCGCCGCCTGTCCGATGTACTCCGCCGCGCGCAGCCGTACCGACGCCGCCCGCGGGTTGGCCGCGATCTCCGCCTCGCCGGCCTGCTCGGCACCCCGGCCGAGCAACCGCAGCGTCGGGCCGGTGCCCGGCAGCTCGACCGGCAGCTCCACCGGTGCGGTGCTGCGCGCCCGGCCAGCCAACGTCTGCTTGGTGATCCGGTCCTCCAGCGAGTGGTAGGACAGCACCACCATGCGTCCGCCGACGTGCAACGCGTCCAGCGCTGCCGGCAGCGCCCTGCGCAGCACCGCCAGCTCCTCGTTTACCTCGATACGCAACGCTTGAAACGTTCTCTTCGCGGGGTTTCCCCCAGTTCTTCGGGTAGCCGCCGGCACCGCCGACTCGACCAGTTCAGCCAGTCGCGTCGACGAGGTGATCGGCTGCCGCTGCCGCTCCCGCACGATCGCCGAGACGATCCGGCTGGCGAACCGCTCCTCGCCGTACTCCCGCAGCACCCGGACCAGGTCCCCCGGGGGGTAGCCGTTGACGATCTCCTCAGCTGTGGTCCCCCGCCCCTGGTCCATCCGCATGTCCAGGGCGACGTCCCGGGAGTAGGCGAACCCGCGCTCGGGCGCGTCGAGCTGCAGTGAGGACACCCCCAGATCGAACAACACGCTGTCCACCCCGGACAGCTCGAGCTGGTCAAGGACCTCGGGCAACTCGTCGTAGACCGCGTGGACCAGATGGACCCGGTCGGCGAACCCGGCCAACCTCGCCCGGGCGTGTGCCAGCGCTTCCCGGTCACGGTCCAGCCCTACCAGGGTGACCAGCGGGAACGCCGCCAGCACCGCATGGGCGTGACCACCCAGGCCGAGAGTCGCATCGACGTGCACGGTCGGCCGGTCACCGCGGTCCAGCGCGGGGGCGAGCAGCTCGAGACACCGCGCGAGCAGCACCGGTACGTGCGTACCGCGAAGCTCCCCCATGTCGACCCCCAGTGGCCTGCCTGCCGTGCCGTGCCCGGTTGCTGCGTTGCCGCTCGTCGTACCGCCAGATCCCCATCCGCTCTACTCCCGCCCACCGTCCGTGCCGGACCGGTGCTCGAAACACGCGCCTGGCGCCGGGGAAGTGGCGCCAGGTGCGGGAGCGGCTGGAGATCTCGCAGTACGTCGGACGACCGGTGCCGACCGGCGGCTCTCGCGTCAGCCACCGACACCCGACGAAGAGCCGGGCGGTCGATCATCCGTTGCCCTACAGTCCGCCGGGCAGCACCCCCTCTTCGATGTCCGCGAAGTCGTCCTCGCTATCGGAGAGGTATGTCTCCCATGCCTGCTTGTCCCAGATCTCCACCCGGCTGCTCGCCCCGATCACCACGAGGTCGCGGCCGAGCCCGGCGTACTCCCGCAGATGCGCCGGGATCGTCACCCGGCCCTGCTTGTCGGGCACCTCGTCATGCGCGCTGGCAAAGAAGACCCGGCTGTAGGCCCGCGCCGCCTTGTGCGTCATCGGTTGCTCGCGCAGCTGCTCGGCGATCCGCTGGAACTCCGGCGTCGGGAACACGTACAGACAGCGTTCCTGCCCCTTGGTGATCACGACACCTCCCGCCAGCTCGTCCCGAAACTTGGCTGGAAGGATCAACCGGCCCTTTTCGTCCAGGCGCGGAGTATGGGTGCCGAGAAACACGGCCCACCCCCCTTGCCCTTGTACGGCATTCGCGGTGCCGCATCCCCCCGGGGCCGGCGGGCCCTCCCGGCCCCGCCATCGCGCCCCACTCTACTCCACTTCCCTCCACCCGCAACCAGAATCGCGACCGAAACACGCCCAACTCTCCGACAAAACTGCACGTCAGCGGGGGTGGTGCCGAGTGGAGGGCGGGCGGGCGCCGGTCCGCTTTCCGACAGCGCGACATCGTTCTCTCCCGTCCGGCGCGGACACCGACACCGCCCGCGGCGACGATGGCAGGGGCTGTCCGCTCCCGATCGCGGTAGCGGCTGTCGGCTCCCAATGGCGGCCCGCTGCCCGGCGAGGATCTCCAGCGCCGCCCGCACCGGGTCACCGTTCCAGCGGGAGGCGAAGCGTCGACCAACGCCCAACCGGCCCGGCGCAACGCCCGCTGCCGCGCCAGGTGCGCTTGCGGACCGTCCGGATGGACCACACGGTTGAGACCGACGGTGTCGGCGCCGACACCGAGACAGATGTCCACCGTCCACCGTCCGACCGGGTAGTCGAACCGCACCACGCCGCCGTTTTCGGTCAGCCGGGCACCGAGCTGTTCAGCCCAACCGCTGACCCCGGCGGTGGTCGCCACGCCACCGCACGGCACCGCCGGCGGCGGTTGGCGCGCGTACCGCAGAGACTCCCTTACCAGGCCGTCGGCGGCGGTCAGCGAGGTCACCACCACCAACTGCCGGCGCGCCCGCGTGATCAGGACATTGAACAGGTGCGGATCGGCCAGGAAACGTAACCTGGCCGGCGGATCGTCGTCGGTTGCCGCGAACGACGCCTCCACCGTGTCGGCCGCGCCGCCCTGGATCGTGTGCTCGGTGCCGACCCGCAGGCCCAGCTCCTCGATCCGCTCCACCGGAAATTCTGCGACCAGTGCCGCCTCCAGCGCGTCGGCCTGCGCGCGAAACGGGGTGACGACGCTGATCTGCGACCGGCCGGAAGTCGCGAGCTCCCGCACCACCTCGACGGTGGCGGTCACCCCCGCCGTATTCACCCCGTCCACGGTGGCCGCCGACACCACCTGCCGCACCGCGATCACGTCGATCGACTCGTTCGCCGGGTGGCGGGTGGTGACCGCGAACCGGTCAGCGTAGAACCGCCGGGCCGCAAACTCGATCAGCTGCGGTACGCAGCGGCGGTGCTCGTCGAGCCAGGTCACCGGTGCGCTGGCAGCGGCGAGATCGAAGGCGCTGACCCGGCGGACGTCGAGCCGGTCGTCCAGACCGTGTCGGTCGAGCGTGTCGGCCACGTCCACGTCGGCGACGAAGGAAACGAAGCGCAACTGCCGTGGGTCACCGACGACCAGCGCCCGACGGGCCCGGGCCAGCGCCGGGGCAGCCCGGATCTGGTCGCTGTGCGAGGCCTCGTCAAGGATGACCAGCTCGCCAACGCCCCGGCGTTGCGCCGGGCCGCCGGATCCCATCGACGCTCGCTGCCGGCGCGGTCCCGCATCGCGGTCGCGACCCGTTCGGCGAGCTCCCGGTCGGCCTCATCGAGCCGGTCCCAGTACGCCGCCAGATCAGTGCCGCCCGCAGCGGCGAGCCGAGCCCGAGCCGCCACCGCCCGGGCCGCCTCAACCGCATCGGCGACCTGGTCCAACGCACCGTCGGTGTCCCCGGCGAGGTCGACGGCGACACCGAGCCGACGCCGCAGCCAGCGACGGGCGGCCCGCCGCAGCCACCTCGTCCGCCAGTTCCAGCCCGCGCCGCGTGCCAGCCGGACCTGGCGCGCGGCACCGGCGAGGTCCATCCCGGGTGCGGCGAACGCGCCCGGTGCGGTCAGTGACAGCGCACCGAGCAGCGGCTCCCACGACGTAGCTGCGGCGGCCAGTTCCTCGGTCTCCAGGGCTAGCCGGATTAGGCCGGTCTCCCGGTCGACCGTGTCCAGGGCGGCGGCCACCACGGTGTGGCCCTTGCCGTTGCCCGGCGGACCCGACACGACGGTGAGTCGTTCCCGCCGGACCCGCCGGACCACGTCCGACTGGGCGGCGGTCAGCGGCAACGGCGACTCGACCGCAGCGGCGTCGAACCGGGCGTCGGGCGTGGCTGCATACCCCGCCGTTGTTTCGCCGGCACCGCCGCCAGCGCCGGTCGGCGTCGGCTGGTAGACCGCCGCCAGCGCGGTGCCGGTCAGGTCCCGGCCGGCCCAGGCCCGTAGTCCGTCGGCGAGCGCCACCCCGTAGACATCCCGGACGGTGAACAGCACCGCCAGCCATGCCTGCGTCCCGGTCGCCGTCAGCCAACCCGGCCCGCCCAGACCCGGCACCGATTCCAGGTTCGCCGCCACGGCGCGATCCGTGACCAGGGAGGTCAGCTCCAACTCCCCGGCCGACACCACCCGGTAACCACGCAGCGCACGCTCCAACCGGACCGGTTCGGACAGCAACGGCAGCCGGACCCGGCGACGGACCCCGTCCCGTTCGACGGTGCCGACGACCAGACCCAGGCCGCGTCGCAGAATCCGCTCGTCGCGGTGCAACAGGTCGACCGCGGCCAACCGGTCGGTGGCGGCATCACGCTGGTGCCGGTCCGGATCGGCGAGCCAGAGCAGCGGCTGGCCGCCCCGGGTCACGTCCAACATCCGCTCGGGTGCGGCGGGCGCCAGCTCGGCCAACGCCCGCAGCGCGGTGGCGACCGTTGAGCTACTCATCGGTCGTCGACCGTACCAACGCGTCCGTGCGTCGATCGGCGCCGGACAGGGTCCGGTAACCTCGCTCGCGTGACGGACGCGAAGATGCCCTTGCGGGCGAAGGTGGCAAGCTCGGTGTCCCGCACCGCTGCGGCGCTGTCGCGGGCCGCTGGGCGAGGTGACGGGTCGGTGATCGGCGGTTGGATCGGCCTCAAGATCGATCCGGAGCTGCTGGCGCATCTCGCCGCCGGGCGGTCCGTCGCGCTGGTCTCCGGCACCAACGGCAAGACCACCACCACCCGGCTCGCCGCGGCGGCGGTCGGCGTACTCGGCCGGGTCGCGACGAACTCGTACGGCGCGAACATGCCGACCGGGCACACCTCCGCGCTGGCCAAGGCCGGCACCACGCCGTACGCGGTGCTCGAAGTGGACGAGCATTACCTGGCTCAGGTACTCGAGGCCACCAGCCCCCGGGTGGTCGCCCTGCTGAACCTCTCTCGGGACCAGCTGGACCGGGCTAAGGAGGTGGCGATGATGGCCCAGCTGTGGCAGGTGGCGCTGGCCGAGCATCCCGAGATCAAGGTGGTGGCCAACGCCGACGACCCGATGGTGGTGTGGGCGGCCGCGACCGCCGGCTCGGTCTCCTGGTTCAGTGCCGGGCAGCGCTGGCACGACGACTCGTGGGTCTGCCCGGAGTGCGGTTCGGCGATCGAACGCTCCGACAACCAGTGGTGGTGCGCCGGCTGCCCGCTGCGCCGGCCCGACCCGGAGTGGGTGGTCGACGAGGACGGTGTCATCGACCCGAGCGGCGCCTGGCACAAGGTGACGCTGCAACTGCCCGGGCAGGTCAACATCGGCAACGCCGCCACCGCGCTGGCGGTGGCCGCCGAGTTCGGCGTACGCCCGGTGGCCGCGGTGTCCCGGCTGGCGGTGGTCACCTCGGTGGCCGGCCGGTACGCGCAGGTGGTCCGCAACGGGCGGACCATCCGGCTGCTGCTGGCCAAGAACCCGGCCAGTTGGCTGGAGGCGTTCGACATGGCTGATCAGGCACCGACACTGCTGTCGATCAACGCCCGCGACCCCGACGGACTGGACACCTCCTGGCTGTTCGATGTCGACTTCTCGCCGCTGCGCGGCCGCCAGGTACTGATCACCGGGGACCGCGCCTTCGACCTCGCCGTCCGGCTGGAGGTCAACGACGTGCCGTTCCTGCACGTCCCGTCGCTCAACGCGGCGATCGCCTCGGTGCCGCCCGGCCGACTGGAGGTCATCGCGAACTACACCGCATTCCAGGACATCCGAGCGGAGCTGGACCGTGTCAACTGAGTCATTTCCGGCCACCGGCCCGTCGATCGGCGGGCCCAGCGTGCTCCGCCTGGTCTGGATCTACCCCGACCTGCTGTCCACCTACGGCGACCGGGGCAACCTGCTGATCCTGGCCCGTCGAGCCCAGCAGCGCGGCATACCGGTGGAGCTCACCGAGATCCGCTCCGACCAGCCGGTGCCGCAGTCGGCCGACATCTACCTGATCGGCGGCGGCGAGGACGGCCCGCAGGCGCTGGCCGCCCAGCGGCTACGGGCCGACACCGGGTTGCACCGCGCGGTCGACCAGGGCTCAGTGATCTTCGCGGTCTGCGCCGGCTACCAGTTGCTGGGCACCTCGTTCTTCGCCAAGGGCACCCAGTGCACCGGCCTGGAGTTGCTGGACCTGTACTCCGACCGGGGACCGAGCCGGGCGGTCGGCGAACTCGCCGGCGACATCGACCCGCGGCTCGGCGTACCACCGCTGAGCGGTTTCGAGAACCACGGCGGGCGCACCCATCTCGGCAACGGCGTCTCGCCGCTGGCCCGGGTCACCGCCGGGGTCGGCAACGACGGGACCAGCGAGGGCGCCTGGCGGGGCAACATCCTGGGCACCTACGCGCACGGCCCGGCGCTGGCCCGCAACCCGGCGCTGGCGGATCTGCTGCTGCGCTGGGCGATCGGCGCGGCCAGCTTGCCGCCGCTCAACGACCTGTGGGCCGACCGGCTGCGGGCCGAACGGACGGCCGCGATCCGCACGTGAGGCGGCTGGGCCGGGCACTGCGCGAGCCGGCGGTGGCCCGGTTCGCGGCCCTGCTCACCCTGATCGGTGGCTGCGCCCTGCTGGTGCTGCTGGCTCCCCGGCCCGAGTTGGCGGCACTGACCGGGCTGCCCGACCAGCTCGGAGCGGCCGGTCCGGTGCTGGCCGTGGTCGGCGGCGCGCTGCTGCTGACCGTGCTGGTCCCCCGCACGTTCATCACCCTGACCTGGGGAGCGCTGTTCGGCCCGGTGGCGGGTGCCGGCTACAGCCTCGCCGCGGCCGCGCTGGCTGCGCTGATCGGCTTCGTTGTCGGACGGTGGCTCGGCCGGGAGTACGTCGTCAGCCGGACCTCGATGGCGGCCCCGCCGGCCGGCCTGGCCGGGCGAGCCGACCGGATCAGGTTACGGCTGGCCCGGCTGGACCGCTGGTTCGCCACCCAGAGCGTGCTGGGCGTGATCATGGTCCGGCTGCTGCCGATCAGCGGGTTCGGCATGGTCAGCTACGGCTACGGCACCACCGGTGCCCGGCTGGTCCCGTTCCTGATCGGCAGCGTGCTGGCGTCGGCGCCGACCGCGGTCGGCTACGCGGTGATCGGCGCGGCGGTGGTCGCCCCCGGTGAGATCAACTGGCTGGCCGCCGCGCCCGCCGGCCTGGGTGCGGCGGCCACCGTCGTGCTGCTGCTGCGCTGGCGCCGCGCGGTCCGGGCGGACCGCGCGGCGCTGCGGGTCACGGGACCACGCTGACCATTCGGCCCGGGACCACGATCACCTTGCGCGGCGTACGGCCGGCCAGGTGCTCGGCGACGGCGTCCAACGCGGCGGCCCGTACCTCGTCCTCGGCGGCCTCGGCCGGCACCTCGACGCGGCCCCGGACCTTGCCGGCCACCTGCACCGGATAGGTCACCGACGCGGCCCGCAGCAGCGCCGGGTCGGCCGACGGGAAGTCGGCGTAGGTCAGCGAACCGGTGTGGCCGAGCCGCTGCCACAGCTCCTCGGCGACGTGCGGGGCGAACGGGGCCAGCATCAGCACCAGCGGCTCAGCCACCTCGCGGGGGGTGGCCGGCAGCCGGGTCAACGCGTTGGTCAGCTCGATCAGCTTGGCGATCGCGGTGTTGAACCGCAGCCCGTCCATGTCCGACCGGACGCCGTCGATCACCCGGTGCGTCAACCGGCGCAGCTCGTCGTCGGCCGGGTCGTCGGTCACCCGGGACGCCCCGGACTGCTCGTCGACCAGGGCCCGCCACACCCGCTGCAGGAACCGGTACGAGCCGACCACCGCCCGGGTCTCCCAGGGGCGGGACACCTCCAGCGGGCCCATCGACATCTCGTACACCCGGAACGTGTCGGCGCCGTACGCCTCGCACATCTCGTCCGGGGTGACCACGTTGCGCAGGCTCTTGCCCATCTTGCCGTACTCGCGGTTGACCGCGGTGTCGCCGTGGAACCAGCCGCCGTCGCGCTCGGTCACCGCCGCCGCGTCGACGTACGCGCCGCGCGCGTCGGTGTACGCGTATGCCTGGATGTAGCCCTGGTTGAACAGGCGGCGGAACGGCTCGACGCTGGACACGTGCCCCAGGTCGAACAGCACCTTGTGCCAGAACCGGGCGTACAGCAGGTGCAGCACGGCGTGCTCGACCCCGCCGACGTACAGGTCGACACCGCCGCAGTCGGCCGACGACGCCGGACCCATCCAGTACCGCTCGTTGGCCGGGTCGACGAAGGCGTCGCTGTTGGCCGGGTCGGCGTAGCGCAGCTCGTACCAGCAGGAGCCGGCCCACTGCGGCATCGTGTTGGTCTCCCGGCGGTAGCGCCGCCGGCCGGCCGGCGCACCCGGCACCCCGGTCAGGTCCAGCTCCACCTCGACCCAGTCGGCGGCTCGCGACAGCGGGGTCTCCGGGTCGGATGCGGCGTCGTCAGGGTCGAAGGTACGCGGCGAAAAGTCGTCGATCTCCGGCAGCTCCAGCGGCAGCATCTCCTCCGGCAGCGGAATCGGCAGCCCGGTTTCGTCGTACACGATCGGGAACGGCTCGCCCCAGTAGCGCTGCCGGCTGAACAGCCAGTCCCGCAGCCGGTAGGTGACCGCGCCCCGGCCGTGGCCGCCCGCCTCCAGCCAGGCGATGATCCGCTCCTTGGCCTCGGTCACGCCCAGACCGTTCAGGAAGTCGCTGTTCATCGCCGGTCCGTCACCGGTGTACGCCTTGCCGGTAAAGTCCGCCGGCGGCGTCACGGTCCGCACGATCGGCAGGTCGAACACCTCGGCGAAGTCCCAGTCCCGCTCGTCCTGCGCCGGCACCGCCATGATCGCCCCGGTGCCGTAGCCGGCCAGTACGTAGTCGGCGATGAAGATCGGCAGCCGGGCGCCGTTGACCGGGTTGGTGGCGTACGCGCCGACGAAGACGCCGGACTTGTCGCGGGTCTCGGCCTGCCGCTCGGCGTCGGTGCGCCCGGCCGCCTGCTTGCGGTACGCCTCGACCGCCTCGGCCGGGGTGGCGTGTCCGTCGGTCCACGCCGGCCGGGTGCCCGCCGGCCAGGCGGTCGGCACCAGCTCGTCGACCAGGGCATGCTCGGGAGCCAGCACCATGTAGGTGGCGCCGAAGACGGTGTCCGGTCGGGTGGTGAAGACCTCGATCGGGGCGGCGTCGGTCGGGAAGACGATGTGGGCACCGGTGGACCGGCCGATCCAGTTGCGCTGCATCAGCTTGATCGGCTCGGGCCAGTCCAGCAGGTCCAGGTCGGTCAGCAGCCGGTCGGCGTAGGTGGTGATCCGCATCATCCACTGCCGCAGGTTGCGCTTGAAGACCGGGAAGTTGCCCCGCTCGGACCGGCCGTCGGCGGTGACCTCCTCATTGGCCAGCACGGTGCCCAGACCGGGGCACCAGTTGACCGGCGCCTCGGAGACGTACGCCAGCCGGTGCGCGTCGACCAGCTCGCGGCGTTCCCGGTCGGTCAGCTCGGACCAGGCACGTCCGTCCGGGGTGGCGCGCCGACCCGACTCGTACGCGGCGATCAGGTCACTGACCGGCCGGGCCTTGCCGGCCTCGGTGTCGTACCACGAGTTGAAGACCTGCAGGAAGATCCACTGGGTCCAGCGGTAGAACTCCACGTCTGTGGTGGCCACCGACCGCCGGTCGTCGTGGGCCAGCCCCAGCATCCGCAGCTGGGCCCGGTACCGTTCGATGTTGGCCTCGGTGGTGGTCTGCGGGTGCTGTCCGGTCTGCACCGCGTACTGCTCGGCGGGCAGGCCGAAGGCGTCGAAGCCCATCGCGTGCAGCACGTTGCGGCCGGCCATCCGCTGGTAGCGGCCGTAGCAGTCGGTGCCGATGAAACCCAGCGGGTGGCCGACGTGCAGCCCCGCGCCGGACGGGTACGGGAACATGTCCAGCAGGAAGAGCTTCTCGGCGTCGGCGCGCGGGTGGGCCGGGTCGGCCAGCGGGCCGACCGGGTTGGGCGCGTGGAAGGTGCCGTCACGTTCCCACCGCTGCTGCCACCGTCGCTCGATCTCGCCGGCCATCGCGGCGGTGTACCGGAACGGTGGGGTGTCCGCCGCGGTCTCGACTGCCTCGCTCATCGTCGGTCGCCACCTCAGGGTCGGTTGTGGGCTGTGATGTGTTGGTCGTGGGCATGAAAAAACCCCTCCACAGGAGGGGTCGCCGTGCTGCCGCCGCCGGACGGCCGCTGCGCCGATCAGGCGGCCTGGTGGGTCAGCACGGCCGGAGAAGGAGCAGGAAGGCGCCGGCCATGGCGCCAGTGTACTCCGGGTCGGAGAACCAGGTGGACCGCCCTCACCGCCGCCTCCGGCGACGGCGACGGCGACGGCGACGGCGACGGCGACGGCGACGGCTACGGCTACGGTCGGCTGGCCTCCCCCGGTCCCTCCGGCACCGCGCCCGGCCGTCTCTCGCCCTGCTCGGCGAGGGCGTCGAACCTGCTCTGCGGGCTCATCGGCGCACCGGACAGGTAGGCCGCCCGGGCCAGCGCGTACCCGCCGACCGGCGCGGTGACCACCTGCAGCAGCACGGCCAGGGTCACCACCGCCGCGGTCCGTGGGCTGGGCAGCAGGGTCAGCACGCCGAGCAGGATGAGCACCAGGCCCAGGCTGGCCGCCTTCGCCACCGCGTTCATCCGGTTGTAGACGTCGGGCAGCCGTAGCATGCCGAGCCCGGTGATCCCGATCAGCAGGGTGCCCGCACCGAGCAGTACCCCGGCGAGCACGTTCCAGCCGGTCACCGGCTCCTCCGATGCACCAGGCGGGCGAGCGCGACCGTGGCGAGGAACCCGACCAGGGTCGCGGTCAGCACGATGTCGAGCAGTTCGGCGATCCGCAGCCGGGCGGCGAGGACCGCCACCCCGGCGATGAAGACGAAGAAGCCGAAGTCGACGGCGGCGGCACGGTCGGCGTCGGTCGGGCCGATCACCAGACGGATGATCGCCGTCGCCATCGCCAGGGCCAGGACGGCGAGAACGAGGTCGAGTCCGGTCACCGGCGGGCTCCCCCCGGCTGGTCGGCCGGGTCGACCGGCTCGACCGCGTCGACCGCGTCGACCGCGTCGACCGCGTCGACCGGGCGCGCGGCGGGCAGCAGGTGGTCCTGTAGCCGGGCGAGTTCGGCACGGAACCGCTGCGGGTCCTCGGCATGCATACCGTGCACGAACAGGGTCGGCGGTTGCGGCCGGACCGCCACGGTGAGTGTGCCCGGGGTCAGTCCGACGGCCAGCGCCATCAGCACCATCTCGGTGCCGGTCCGGGTCCGCAGCGGGAACTCGACGATCCCCGGCGACAGCCCGCTGCCCGGCGTGACGATCTCCCGGGCGACGACCACGTTCGCCACCACCAGACGACCGGTGAAGTAGCCGACAAAGCCCAGCACCCGGCCGGCCCGGCGCAGCGTCCGGACCGGCCAGTGCAGCAGCGTCCGGACCGGCCCCCGGCGCGGCCTGCCGGCCCGGCCACCGCCGGCTCGCCGGCCGGTGCGGCTCTCCACCTGGCCGGTACGGGGCTCTTCCGTCCGTCGCGTTCGTCTGGTCACCGTCCGGTCACCGCCTCTACATAGGCACTCGGGTCGATCAGTCCGTCGGCTGCGGTGGCCGCCAGACCGAGCAGGGGCTGCGCGGCCGACCCCAGCAGCAGGGTGAGGGCCGCGAGCAGCACCGCCGGCCCGGTCAGCCAGGTGGCGATCCGCGGCGGTACGTCGTCGGTGGTGCGGGCGGGCGGGTGGCCGGCCGGGTCCGGGGGTGCGGGCGCGGGTTCGCCCCAGAACGCCAGATCCCAGATCTTGATCATCGAGATGAGTGTCCCGAGGCTGACCAGCACCGCGACCGCGAAGATCAGATAGTTGCCGTCGGCGACCGCGGCCCGCAGCAGCAGGAACTTGGCCAGGAATCCGGAGAACGGCGGCATCCCGGCCAGCGACAGCCCCGCGCCGATGAAGGCCAGGGCGAGCAGCCGGTGCGCCGTGGCCAGCCCACCGAGCCGGTCCAGCCGATCGGTGCCGTAGCCGACCACCACCGCACCGGCGCAGAGGAACAGCGCCGCCTTGACCAGGATGTACTGCACCAGGAAGAAGATCGCCGCGGTGAGTGCGGCCGGGCTGAACACCACCAGCCCGATCAGCAGGTAGCCGATCTGGCTGACCATGTGGAACGCGAGCACTGAACGCATCGTGGTCTCGCCGAGCGCCCCGAGGACGCCGATCACCATGGTCACGGCGGCGGCCAGCCCGATCACCCACCGGTAGTCGACCGCGCCGTCGTAGACCACCGCCACGATCCGGACGATCGCGTACCCGCCGACCTTGGTGAGGATGCCGGAGAACAGCGCGGTGACCACCGGTGGCGCGTACGGGTAACTGCGGGGCAGCCAGCCGTGCAGCGGCACCACCGCGGCCTTCACCGCCAGGGCGAGCAGCACCACGGTGCCGGCGAGGGCCAACGCGCCGTCGCGGCCGGCCGCCCCGGCCAGTTCGCCGAGATCGACGGTGCCGGCGACGGCGTAGACCAGCCCCACCCCGGCCAGCAGGATCGTGGACGCCAGCAGATTGACGGTCACGTAGATCCGACCGGCCACCGTCCGCTCCCGGCCGGCGCCGGCGGTCAGCAGCACGTAAGACGGCACCAGCATGACCTCGATCAGCACGAACAGGTTGAACAGGTCGGCGGTCAGGAAGGCCCCGAACGCGCCGGCGCTCGTCATCAGCGCCAGTGGGACCAGGTACGGCCGTCGGTCGTCCCCGGAACCGATGGCGAAGACCCCGCACAGCAGCACGACCAGCGCCACGACCGTGACCATCAGCGCGCTGAAGGTGTCCGCCGCCAGGGTGATCGCGAAGCCGGCCGGCCAGCCACCGATCCGTTCGGTCAGCACCTCACCACGGCGGGTCGCGGCCAGCAGCGTACCGCCCTGGGCGAGCACAGCCGCGCCGGTACCCAGCCAGCCGATCCGGTGCAGTGTCAACCGACTCGGCACGGCCAGCAGTAGTCCGGCCACTACCAGTGGCAGCACGATCGGACCGACCAGCGGCAGCGGCGCATTCATCGGGGCAGCTCCCCGGTGTCGCCGCCGGCCGCTGTCCGACCGTGTTCGGCGACCTGGTCGGACATCGACCGTGGCTCGGTCAGCACCGGCTCCGGGCCGGGTTCCGGCTCCGGTCCCGCCGCGCCGTCCGGACCGTCCCTGCCGTCCGGACCGGCCTCGCCCAGCTCCAAGTCGGGTCGGCCCGGCCGCGGCCGGTCGACCACCGCGAGCGCGAGCAGGAAGATCGTGATGCCGAAGGTGATCACGATGGCGGTGAGCGCGAAGGCCTGGGGCAGCGGATCGGCCGTCGCCGCCGGGTCGATGTCGCCGAACGGCGGCTGCCGGCGCCACAGCCCGCCCGAGGCGAGCAGCAGGATGTTGACGGCGTGGCCGAGCAGGACGAAGCCGATGACGACCCGGATCAGGCCGCGGTGCAGGATCAGATAGACGCCGGCCGCGGTGAGCAGGCCGATCACCAACGCGACGGTCACGGTGCCCGCACCCCCGCCGCGTCCGGCGGGACCGGCGCGTCCGATGCGACGCCAGCGTCCGACGGGACCACCGTGCCGAGCCGCCGTACCGCCGCCGTGATCAGGCCCAACACCATCAGATAGACGCCGAGGTCGAAGAAGGTCACCAGGGACACCGAGAAGCCGAGCACCGACAGTTTCAGTCCCGGCGACGGCGTCAGGAACGGCTCACCGGCCAGCAGCGCGGACAGGCCGATCCCGAGACAGGTCAGCAGCCCTGCGGCGAGCAGCGGCCGGGGCCGCAGCCGGCCGGCCGCCATCGGTGAGCGGCCGGCGTACGCCACGTACGCCAGCTGGCCGAGCCCGACCGCGATCCCGGCCACCAGCGCGGCGACGAAGCCGCCGCCGGGCTCGTCGTGGCCGCGTAGGAACAGCCACGCCGAGACCACCAGCATCACCGGGGTGAGCAGTCGGTGCGCGAACCGGAGCACCGGATCCGGTACGGCCGGGCCGGTTCCGGTGCGGCCGCGCCCAGCGGTGCCGCCAGGCCCGCCAGCGGCGCCAGGCCCGCCGACGACACCGCGTCCGGTGGTCCGGAACAGCCCGACCAGCCCGAGTGCCACGGCGACGAGGACGGTCGCCTCACCGAGGGTGTCGAACGCCCGGAACTCGACCAGGATCACGTTGACCACGTTGCCGCCCCCGGTCGCCGGTTTCGCAGTCCGCAGGAAGTAGTCCCCTGGGGCGGACAGGTCACGACGACCGGTCAGCCCGACCGTCGCGGCCACCGCGACGGCCCCGGCGGCGACGGCCAGCGCGGCGGCGAAAAAGCTGACCGGCTGGCGCCCGGCGCCCGGCAGCCGGGCCGGCAGCCGGCGCAGGACGAGCATCGTGACGACTGCGGTCAGTACCTCGACGAGCATCAGGGTCAGCGCCACGTCCGGCGCGCCGGCGAGCAGGAACCAGGTGGCGACCATCAGACCGACCAGGCTCAGCAGCCCGACCGCCGCGAGCGCCGACCTGGCCAGCACGATCCCGGCCAGGGCCACCGCCAGCAGCACCAACAGCGGCCAGTCGCCGGCCGCCGCGCTTGCGGCCGGCCAGGGCGGCATCGATCCCAGCGCGGCGCTGCCGGCCGCCCCGAGCAGCACCAGCAGCAGCACCGGCCGGAACAGATGGGCGGCCGGCGAGTCGTAGCGGGTCGGCCGGCCGACGATCCCGCCCAGTCTCAGCAGCGCGCCGTAGCAACGGTCGAAGGTGACCGCCCCGGCGGGCGGCAGCCGGACCGACTGCACCAGCTGGTCGACCCGGCTGCGGGCGATGAACAGGGCCGTACCAGCCAGCACGGTGAGCGCCGACAACGCCAGTGCCGGGTTGAAGCCGTGCCAGAACGCCACGTACGGCGGATCGCCGCCGGGGGACGCGTTTTCGGTCGCCTGGTCAATCAACGGGCCGAGCAGCGCGGCCGCCGGGCCGAGCAGCAGGCTCAGCAGCGCGGCGATCGCCGCCGGGGTGAGAAACGTCCACGCTGGCTCGTACAGCTCCGGCTGTCGCGGCGGTCCGGCGAAGGTCTCATAGACGATCCGGGCGCCGTACGCGAAGGTCAGGGCCGACGCCGAAACCGCCAGTACCTCGGCCGACGGGCTGAGCCACGGATCGACCCCGGTCTTGATCAACGCATCGAAGATCGCCTCCTTGCTGACGAAGCCGAGCAACGGCGGCAGGCCGGCCATCGACATCGCGGCCAGCCCAGTCAGGGTGGCGGTCACCGGCATCACGTGGCGCAGGCCGGAGAGCTGTCGGATGTCCCGGCTGCCGGCTTCCCGGTCGATGATGCCGACGAGCATGAACAGGGTGGCCTTGAACAACGCGTGCGCGACGGTGTGCAGCACCGCGGCGGCCAGCGCCGCCGGGGTGCCGACCCCGATAACCCCGACCAGCAGCCCGAGCTGGCTGACCGTCGAGTACGCCAGCATGGCCTTCAGGTCGTGCTGGCGCAGCGCGAGGAACGCACCCGCCAGCGCGGTGCCGAGCCCGCCGAGGACCAGCACGATGGTCCAGGCAGCCTGCTCGGCGTAGATCGGCGAGAACCGGATCAGCAGGTAGATCCCGGCCTTGACCATCGTCGCGGCGTGCAGGTAGGCGCTGACCGGGGTGATCGCCACCATCGCGCTGGGCAGCCAGAAGTGAAACGGGAACTGCGCGGACTTGGTGAACGCCGCGACGATCAGCAGCCCACCGACCACCCAGGCGACCGGCGAGCCGAGCAGCCGGTCGGGGTAGGCCAGGATGGTGGTCAGGTCGCTGGTGCCCAGCGCGACCACCATCACCACGACCGCCGCCAGCAGCGCCAAGCCGCCACCGGCGGTGACCAGCAACGCCCGGGTTGCGGGGCGGGCCGCCGCCGGACTGGCCAGACCGATCAGAAAGAATGAGCAGACCGTGGTCAGCTCCCAGAACAGGAACAGCAGTACGGTGTCGGCGGCGAAGACCAGGCCGAGCATCGCCACGGTGAACAGGGTCAGCAGCGTGTAGAGCGCGGCGCACGGGCGGTGCGGGGCGAGGTAGCGCGGGCAGTACATCATGATCAGCGCGCCGACCCCGAGCACCAGCAGCCCGAAGACCATCGCCAGGCCGTCGAGCCGCAGCGCGAACGCGATGTCCAGCGACGGCAGCCAGCGCGCGGAGACCCCGACCGCGCCGTTGTCCAGCACCACCGGCAGCCGGGAGGCGAGCAGCCCGCAACCCAACAGGTAGCCGACCGCGAGCGGGTAGCCGGCGTCGCGGCCGAGCGAGCGGGTGAGCAGTGGTACGGCGGCGGCGAGCCCGATCAACAGGGCCAGCACCGCGACCATCGTCAACGGGCACCCCTCGCCGCGGCGGTGGTCCGGGCGTACGGACCGGCCCGGCACCGGTCGACGGTCGCCGGTCGCACCTCAACCGTCCTCGCTGGCGGCCAGCAGCACCGGCCGGGTGGCGTCCCGGAGCACCTGGTCGGCGACGCTGCCGAGCAGCCGGTTGGACAGTCCACTGCCCCGCCGCCCGACCACGATCATGTCCACGTCGCGAGCCCGCGCGACATCCAGCAGGGCCCGGGCGGGCCGGCCGGTGACTATCTCGATGCTGCTCGGCAGGGGCGGCCCGTCGGCGCGGCGCAGTCGGGCCGCCCGATCGGTGAGCAGGTCCCGCGCCCGGTCCAGCTGGTCGACCTCTTCGGCGGTGCGTTCGCCCCGATCGACCGCGGCGACGTCGACCACGGTGGTCAGGATCAGCTCGCTGGCGCGACCGGCGAGCACCCGGTGCGCCGTACGCAGGGCGTGCTCGGAGTCGGCGGAGCCGTCCAGGCCGACCAGCACCCGGGGCCCGGTGCCGGGTGCACTCGGCCCGGTGTCGGCCGATGCCGGGCGGGTCTCCAACCGCCCCGTCGGTCGCGATCCGCGCTCCACCGCGATCGGGACGAAGAGCAGTCCGAGCACGGCGCCCAACGGATACCAGTACCAGGCGCGTTGGCCGTGCCGGGTGATGAACACCGCCACCGCTACGATCCCGGAGAGCACCCAGACGGCGACGACGGTCACGATGTAGCCGGCTGTGGACATCCAGCTCCCTCCGGTTGCACGTACCGGTCGGCCCGGCCCGACTATCTGGCCTGGTCACCGCTGGCGTCGCCGACTACCCGGGAAATGCCGGTCCTACCCGGCCGCCCGGCGAGTTCACACCGGCGGGTGGTGTCGGTCGGGGCGGGGCGAGTGGTCCGGGTGGGCACTTGAACCGGACCGGTCACCGGCCCGTACTCCCGGTGGGAGCGGGTGCCGCCCGGTCCGCTCCCGCGCGATGCCCGGACCGTCCGTCCACGACCGGGTCGCCCACGGTGAGCAGGGGCGGGTGAGCAGACCACGCCGTCCCGTGGATGGCGGACCTGCGAAAGATGGATAGCCTGAGAGGCATGTGGGGTCCCTGCGGCGGGAGACGACGGTCCCCCACCTGACCGACGGCGGGCGGCCGGAGCGACCGACCCGCGTGACGCCGTACGACGAGGAGGAGGATCGTGACCCAAGACAGCTGGGACGATCTGGGTGCTCCGATGCCCCATGACGAGTTCCGCGCCGTGTCCGACGCCATCGTGGCCAACATAGATCAGGTCATAGAGGGCAAGACCGCCACGGTTCGGCTGGCACTCGCCGTCCTGCTCGCGGAGGGACACCTCCTGATCGAGGACGTTCCCGGAGTCGGCAAGACCAAACTCGCCAAGACGCTGGCCAGGTCGATCGACTGCTCCGTACGCCGGATCCAGTTCACCCCGGACCTGCTGCCCAGCGACGTGACCGGAGTCAGCGTCTACAACCAGGACAACCACGACTTCGAGTTCAAACCGGGCGCGGTCTTCGCCAACCTGGTGGTCGGCGACGAGATCAACCGGGCGTCCCCGAAGACCCAGGCCGCGCTACTCGAATGCATGGAGGAGCGACAGGTCACCGTCGACGGCACCACCTACGAGCTGCGGACGCCGTTCATGGTGATCGCCACCCAGAACCCGATCGAGATGGAGGGCACCTACCCGCTGCCGGAGGCGCAGCGGGACCGGTTCACCGCCCGGATCGCGATGGGCTACCCCGACCCGAGCGCCGAGCTGGCCATGCTCGACGGGCACGGCGCGGCAGGTCCGGTGCACCAGTTGCAGCCGGTCTCCGACGCGGCGGGGGTACGGCGGCTGATCGCCACCGTCCGGGAGGTACACGTCGCCGACCCGGTCAAGCAGTACGCGGTGGACCTGGTGACCGCCACCCGTGAGTCCCCGGAGCTGCGGCTCGGTGCCTCGCCCCGGTCGACGCTGCAGCTGCTGCGTACCGCCCGCGCGGTCGCCGCGCTGGAGGGCCGCGACTACGTGCTCCCGGACGACCTGCAGGCGCTCGCCGTTCCGGTGCTGGCCCACCGGCTGATCCCGACCGCCGAGGCCCAACTCGCCCGGCGGACCACCGACGCGATCATCGCCGAGCTGGTGCACCGGATGCCGTTACCCCACGAACGGCAACGGCCGGCCGCTGCGGCGTACGACGGTCGCCAGTTCGGCCCGGCGGACGGCACGATGGCGGTCCCCTTCGAGCCGCGAGGGCGGTGACCGATGCGGGCGGCGCTGCGCGGCCTCACCACCCGCGGCCGGTCGTTCCTGGCCGCCGGTGCGGCGGCGGTCGTCTCGGCGCTGATCCTCGGCGAGAAGGACCTGCTGCGGGTCGCCATCCTGCTGGCCGTCCTGCCGCTGCTGGCCGCCCTGTACGTGGGCCGTAGCCGGTACAAGCTGGCCTGCACCCGGGCGTTGGAGCCGCACCGGGTCCCGGTCGGCTCCAACGCCCGGGTGGTGCTGCGACTGCAGAACCTGTCCCGGCTGCCCACCGGCACCCTGCTGCTGGAGGACCGGCTGCCGTACGCCCTGGGCAGCCGGCCCCGGGTGGTGCTGGAACGGCTCGGTGCCCAGCAGGCCAGTTCGGTGGCGTACACGGTGCGGGCCGAGGTCCGCGGCCGCTACGAGGTCGGGCCGCTGGTGGTCCGGCTCACCGACCCGTTCGGCCTGTGCGAGCTGACCCGGGCCTTCCCCAGCGTCGACCGGCTCACGGTCATCCCGCAGGTCACCGCGCTGCCGTCGGTCCGACTCGCCAGCGAGTACGCCGGATCCGGTGACAGCCGGGCCCGGTCGGTGGCGGTGCACGGCGACGACGACTCCGCCACCCGCGAGTACCGCCGCGGTGACGACCTGCGCCGAGTGCACTGGAAGTCGACCGCCCGCACCGGTGAACTGATGGTGCGCCGGGAGGAGCAGCCGTGGGAGACCCGGGCGACCGTGGTGCTCGACACCCGGGCGTACGCGCACCGTGGCGAGGGCCCGACGGCGAGCTTCGAGTGGGCGGTGGCGGCGGCGGCGAGCATCGCCGTGCACTTCCGGTCGAACGGCTACCGGCTGCGGCTGGTCACCGACACCGGCATCGACGCCGACGCCACCGAGGCCGACGGGGACGGCATGCTGCTCGACCGGCTGGCCGACGTCACCGCCAGCCAGCGCAGCGACATCGCCACCCTGGTCGAACAGGTACGCCGCCGTTCGGACAGTTCGCTGGTGGTGGCGTTGTTCGGGGCGCTCACCCCGCCCGAGGCGGAGCTGCTGGCCGGGTTGCGGGGCAACCGGTCGACCTGCGTCGGCCTGCTGATCGACAGCTCGACCTGGATGAATCTGAGCCCTGACGAGCGGACCGAGGCCGACCGGGCGCACGGTGCCGCCGCGCTGTCGCTGCTGCAGAGCGGCTGGCGGGTGATCGGCGTGAACCACGGTGACCAGTTTCCGTCGCTGTGGCCGCAGCTCGCCCGGGGTTCCCAGGGCTTCGCCTGGCGGGCCGCGCTGGCCGAGACGATAGCCGGAGGAGTGAATTGACCACCCGTAGACACCTCGGTCTGGTCGCGGCGGCAGCCACCCTGATGGCGGCCGCGCCGATGGCCACCATCTTCCAGGACTGGACCTGGCTGGTGCAGTGCGCGATCACCGTGACCATGATCGGTGGCGCCGGGATGCTGGTCCGCTCGTTGCGGGCTCCCGGATGGCTGCACCCGGTGGCCATGATCGGCGCGCTGCTCCTCGCCCTGACCTGGCTGTTCCCCAGCGGCGACGAGTTGCTCGCGGTGCTGCCGTCGCCGGCGACGATCGGCCATTTCGGCGCGCTGCTGGCCCAGTCGGCGCAAGACGTGCACGCGTACGGCGTACCGGTGCCCGACGGCGACGCGCTGCTGTTCATCACCGCGCTGGGGATCGGTTCGGTCGCGGTCGTCGTCGACGTGCTCACGGTGACCCTGCGCCGGCCGGCGCTGGCCGGCCTGCCGATGCTGGCGATCTACTCGGTGCCGGTGGCGATCTACGTCGACAGCGTTCCGGCGGCACCGTTCGTGGTCGGCGCGGTCGGCTACCTGTGGCTGCTGATGGCCGACAACGTCGACCGGGTCCGTCGGTTCGGCCGCCGATTCACCGGCGACGGCCGGGACGTTGACGTCTGGGAGCCGTCGCCGCTGGCCGCCGCCGGTCGCCGGCTCGCCGTGCTCGGGGTGGTCATCGCGGTGCTGATCCCGCTGACCATCCCCGGCATGACGTCCGGGCTGCTGACCAACCTCAGCGGCGGCGGGACCGGGGGCAACGGGCTGGGCAACGGACCCGGCCAGGTGAACCTGTTCGCGGCGTTGAGCGGCCAGCTCAACCAGAGCGAGGTCACCGAGATGATCCGGGTGACGACAAACGACCCGGACCCGGCGTACCTGCGAATCGGCATCGCCGATGAGCTGCGAGAAGACGGTTTCGCCAGTCGCCCGCCACGCGGGCGGCCGGACTCGGCCCGGTCGCTGCCCGACCCGCGGACCGACCCGGACATCCGCAACACCGGGGTCAGCCACCAGGCGTACGAGGCGACCGTCGAGGTCACCGGAAACTTCAACATGGCGCTGCTGCCGACCTACGCGGTGCCGGTGCAGATGCGCGACGTGGATGGCAGCTGGGCCTACGACCTCACCGCGCAGATCGTCTTCTCCGGCCGGTCGCGGGCCCGCAACATGACCTACGGATTCGAGTACGTCCGCACCAGCTACACCCCGGGGGCACTACGCCGGTCCCAACCGCTGCCGGCCGACGACGACCTGCGGCAGGCGTTCACCGCAGTGCCGCAGGTGCCGCAGGTGACCGAGCTGGTCGGGGAGCTGACCGCCGGCGCGCGCAGCGACTACGACCGCGTGCTGGCCATCTACGAGCACTTCTCCCGGGACAACGGTTTCACCTACAGCCTGGCTACCGAGGGCGGCACGGCCAGCCAGGACATCGTCAACTTCCTGGACAACAAGGTCGGTTTCTGCCAGCAGTACGCCGCCGCGATGGCGTGGCTGGTCCGCGCCGCGGACGTGCCGGCCCGGGTGGCGTTCGGTTTCACCAACGGCTCCCAGCGGCTGGAGAACACGTACACACTGACCAACCTCAACCTGCACGCGTGGACCGAGGTCTACTTCGCCGGGCTCGGCTGGGTGCCGTTCGACCCGACCCCGGCGGCGAGCATCCCCGGCTCGGTGCGCTCCGAGTGGGCGCCGGACGTGGACGCCCCGCCGGACGCCGGCCCGAGCGCCGGACCGAGCGCGGCCCCGTCCGCCGCGCCGTCGACGACGGCGCTGCCAGAGACCGGACCCGGCCAGCTCGACCCGGGTGCGCTGGGTGCCGGATCCGCCGCTGATTCCACCGCCGGTCCCCGTTGGCCGTGGTGGACCCTCGCCGGGGTGGTCGCGGTGCTCGTGTTGGCGGCCCTGCCGGCGTCCCGACGCGCGACGGTACGCCGTCGGCGGCTGGCCCGGGTCCTGGCTCCGGTGACCCCGGCGGGCACCGACCCGACGGACACTCGGGACACCGACTCCCCCGCCGCGAGCGGGACCGCCGCCGGTGCTGCCCCGGTGATGACGGTCACCGGTGCCGACGCCGGGGCCGCCCGGCAGCACGCGCACGCCGTCTGGAGCGAACTGGTCGACACCCTGGTCGACCTGCGGATGCCGGTCGACCGGTCGGAGACGCCGCGGGCGACGGCGGGGCGGTTGGCCGGTCTGGAGTCGGTCCACGGTACGGCGGCCGACGCGGTCCAGCTGCTCAGCCGGGCGGAGGAGCGGGCCCGGTACGCCCGTCAGCCGGTGCCGGGCGAGCCGCTGGTCGAGGCGTTGGGCCGGGTACGGGCGGCGTTGGCGGCCGGGGTGGGTTGGCGTACCCGGTTGGCGGCCCGGCTGCTGCCACTGTCGGTACTGCTGCGCTGGCGGGACGCGATCGTCGAGGCGTACAGCCGGGTGTTCTCGGTCGTCGGCCGGTGGCGCGACGCGGCGGTGCGGTTGAGCCCGCGCCGGCTGTTGGCCAACCGGGCGGGTCGTTGACCCGTCCCGGGTCTGCGGACCGGCCGGTCTGTCGAGTCACACCGACTGGGTTTCGCGAAACCGCCACCTCGGGTCGGCGTACCGGGCATAATCGCCCACGTGCCGGGACGCTCGATCGCAGCGCGGTCAGTCAAGCAGCACGGTCAGTCGACGAGATCCGTGGCCGACCGCCGCTGCCCGGCGTGGCGGGCCGGTAGGTGGGCACGACACGACCGCCCGGTCACGCCGGACCGGGCGGCTGATGCCCGCAGGCTAGGTCAGCGGTGGCCCTCCGGCCGCTGGCGCCAGCGTTCGTCCAGCCGGTCGATCAGCGATGACCGTCGCCCGCTGCGGGTCTTCCGGCGCGTGGTCCCGCCGACCACCCGCAGGTCGGGCGAGTTCGACTTGCGCTGGGACTGCATGGCGAACGCCGCCGCCCCGAGCATGACCACGAAGCCGGCCACACCGAGCAGTGGCACTTTGCTCACTGTGCCGTAAACGACCAGGGCAAGGCCAATGATGATCACACCGGCAGCGACGAGCAGGCGACGCCGCGTGTAGAAACGCGGGTCGCTGGCGCGCACGGCCGAGGCGAATTTGGGGTCCTCGGCAAGCGACCGCTCGATCTGCTCGAACAGCCGCTGCTCGTGCTCCGAGAGCGGCACGGCACTCCTCCCCGGTCACGTTGGTCAGCCCGGTCGGACCGACAGACCGTGGCAGCCAACCGGCTGCTTACCCGCAAGTCTACGAGGGGGGTCGCGGGTCGGAAAGCCGGACGACGGACCGCCTAGGTTGATTTTCCGTCCGGCGGACGTCATCACCTGGTAACAGAGTAGCCGCCCGACCGGACAGTGCACCGCTGCCCGGCCCTCGTCACACCAGGAACTCGATCTTTCTCGCCTGCCGCACCGCGAGTTTCACTCCCATAGCACACCCAACCGGGCAAATCACTCGGGACCCGCACCGGTGGCGATCAGAAGTGGAACGGCCATCTCGACCTCGGTCACTCCACCGTGGAAGCCGACCAGCGCGGAGCCGACCGGGTCGGTCCGGGTGGCCACCACGACGGACCGGTCCCGACAGATCACCACGACGTCACCGATCCGGCCCAAATGATCCGGTGGCACCGGGCCGAACCAGCCTTCGGCGATCAGCTCGTCCCGCTCGGCCACCCGGGCCGCCGGGCCGAGGACGGCCCGCCACCCGGCGATGACGTCGCCCACCGCGCCCGGCACCGGGTGCAGGTAGCGGGCGCGGGGCTCCCCGGCGACCACCCGCACGCCGGCCCGCAGCCGGGGGTCGGTGTCCAGGTCGAACCGGTGTCGCGGGTCGGCCGGCACATTCAGCTGGCCGTGGTCGGCGGTCACCAGCAGCGCCGCGTCCCGGGGCAGATCGGCCAGCACCCGGTCCAGCAGCCGGTCCAGGTCGGCGGCGGCGGCCCGCCAGGGCGGGGAACCGACCCCGGACAGGTGGCCGTGCCGGTCCAGGTCGGGATGGTAGCCGGAGACCAGCACCGGAGCGTCGCCGGCGGTGACCGCGTCGAGCAGCCCGGCGGCGAGGGCGTCGGTGTCGGCCGCGCCCCGGTACGCACCGCCCCGGTTGGCGGCGACCGTCAGCCCGCTGCCGGCGAACTCGGGCCGGCTGACCACGGTGACCGCCACCCCGGCGGCCGCTGCCCGTTCCAGCTGGGTCGACACCGGCTGCCACCGCCGCGGGTCCGGGTCGTCCCGCCAGTCGACGTGGTTGAGCACCCGGTCGGTGCCGGGCACCAGGCTGCGGAAGCCCAGCACCCCGTGCGCCCCCGGCGCGGCGCCGGTGCCGAAGCTGACCAGGCTGGTCGGCGTGGTGGACGGAAAGCCGGTGGTGAGCCGCCGCGCGTACCGACCGGCGACGAGCGCGGCCAGCGTCGGGGCGTGCTCGCCAGCTGCCGGCAGTTGGTGCCAGCCGAGCCCGTCGACCAGCAGCACGACGACGCGCCGCACCCCGGTGAGCGGCCCGGTGAGGCCGAGTACGTCACTCGCGCCGGGCACCCCGAGCACCGCCAGCACACTGGGCAGCACGTCGGCGAGGCTGGCCGCGCCGTACTCCGGACGCACCGGGCGCAGCAGCTCCGCAGCCGGCGGGTCCGCCGCTGTCACAGCGGACGCCGGGCGAACAGGTGCAGCTGGGTGGCGAGGTCCCGGTACGGCGGCTGGGCGGCGACGGCGAGCTCCAGGGCGAGCAGGGCCTGCGGGTCGCCCTCGGCGACGGCCGCCGGCAGCAGGTCGGACAGCACCCGTACCCCGTGGATCTGCTCGACCCGCAGCCCGGCGGCGGCGAGCAGATCGACGGCGCGGTCGGCGTCGTAGCGGCGCCGTAGCGTGTCCCGCGCGCCGGCGGCGCCCTGTGAGTCGGCGAGCAGTGCGGCGGCGAGGTCGAGATGTCCGTTGACCGCGCGGGCCAGCACCGCCGCGGCGCGGCCGGCGACCAGTACGCTGGCCGCCCCGCCCGGCCGCAGCACCGTGGCCAGCGACTCCACCACCCGGGCCGGCTCGTCGACCACCTCCAGCACCGCGTGGCAGAGCACCAGGTCGACGCTGGCCGGCGCGATCAGCTCGCCGAGCGCGTCGCCGTCGCCTTGGGCGGCGGTGATCCGGTCGGCGACCCCGGCGTCGGCGGCCCGGCGGGTGAGCGCGGCCAGCGCGTCGGGGCTGGCGTCGACCACGGTCACCTGGTGTCCGGCCTCGGCCAGCGGCACCGCGAAGCCACCGGTGCCGCCGCCGACGTCGACCACGGTGAGCCTGCGGCCGGGCTGCCGGTCCAGTTCGTGACGCAGTACGGACCAGACCACGGCGGTTCGCGGGCCGGCCGCCTGGGCGGCCGGGATGTGTGTCAGTTCCACTCGCGCGAGCCTATCGGCCCGACCCGGTCCCACTCGGTCCGGTGCGGCCCACCCCGGTGCGGTGCGGCCAGATCCGGGCGCGCCGGTGGTCGCCGGGGCGGTACTCCGCGATTGACGGTACATCGCACTGCGAAGTAGTCTGTGAGGCGTGGATACCACCCAGCTTCTCAAAGGGGTGCTCGACCTGGCCGTCCTCGCTGTGCTGCAGCACGAGGACGGCTACGGCTACGACATCCTGCGGCGACTACGCACCGCCGGGCTGACCGAGGTCGGCGACGCCTCGGTGTACGGCACGCTGCGCCGGCTGTTCCAGGCCGGTCTGCTCACCACCTACGTGGTCCCGTCCGAGGAGGGCCCGCACCGCAAGTACTACTCGCTCAACGGCGCCGGGCGTGACCAGTTGACCCGCTCCGGCAAGACCTGGCGCAGCTTCGCCACGACGATGGACAACCTACTTGACGATCGGGGGGTGGCGGCGTGAACGCCGCGACGCAG
The DNA here is from genome assembly GCF_048060245.1 of Micromonospora sp. LOL_014. NCBI lineage: Bacteria > Bacillati > Actinomycetota > Actinomycetes > Micromonosporales > Micromonosporaceae > Micromonospora > Micromonospora sp. LOL_014. The sequence continues at coordinate 35,866 of NZ_JBHMIP010000014.1, read as the reverse complement.
GCTGAGATCACGCACTACGTCGAGCAGGTCCGGTCCGCGCTGGCCGACCTGCCGGACCAGGTCCGCGGCGAACTGCTCGAGGATCTGCCCGAGCACCTCGCCGAGGTGCTCGCCGAAGGCGACGGCACGCTGGTCGACCGGCTCGGCGACCCGACGGAGTACGCCGCCGAACTGCGTACCAGTGCCGCGCTGGACGCCCCGGCGGCGACGCCGGGGGTCGGCCACCGGGCGGCCGTCGCCTGGCAGGCCACCCGCGACCGGCTGGGCCGGATCGACCGCCGGATCGGGCCGGTCCTCGGCTACGGCACCGCCAGCGAGTTCCTGCGGTCGCTGCGCCCCAGCTGGTGGGTGCTGCGCGGCTACCTGGCGGCGACGCTGTTCGCGTACCTCGCCGCCGGCGAGCTGGTCGGACCGCTGCCCGCGCCCGGCGGCAGCATCGCGGCCGGGGTGCTGGTGCTCACCGGCATGACGATCGGCTCCGTCTGGCTCGGCCGCCGGGGACAGCGACTGTCCCGGTGGCCCCGGCGGGCGACTGTGGTGGCCAGCGCCCTGGTGGTGCTGTGCTCAGCCGCGTTCGTACTCTTCCCGCCGGCGGAAGAAGGTCCGGTCGTCGTGATGGAGTCGAACGGTGGTGCGGCCTACCTCAGTCCCCCGTTGCCGTCTTCAGCGTCTCCACTGGATGTTTACGTCTACGACAGCCAGGGCCGGCTGATCGAGGGCGCCCGGCTGTTCGACGAGAACGGCGAGCCGATCCTCCTCGGCTTCCCGAACTGGTGTGAGTTGCCAGGCCTGGAGCAGCTGCGGGTCGGGCAGAGCCTCTCGCGTATGGGCGGCCGAATCACCTTGCGCGACTCGAACGTGCAGTACACCTACCCGTTCTGTCCTGAGCGGAACCCGTTCGAGCTGCCGGCGCTGCCCCCGAGCCCCGACACCACCCCGGCACCCAGCCCGTCGGTACCCGGCCCGTCGCCGAGCTGACCTGCGCGCGGCGGATCCGGCGGTCAGCGGAAGTCCCGGGACGTCGGGCTGACCGGGGTGGTCACCGCGTCCAGCCGGTCGGCGACCAGGTTGATCACCCCTTCGGCCTTCTCCAGCCGGCCCCGCACCAGCAGGGCCGCGCTGGACCGGGCCACTGTCCGGTAGCGCTGCCACAGCCCGGGTGAGCAGGTCACGTTGAGCATCCCGGTCTCGTCCTCCAGGTTCACGAACGTCACCCCGCTGGCGGTCGCTGGGCGCTGCCGGTGGGTGACGATGCCACCGACCCGGACCCGGGTGCCGGCGACGACCCGACCCAGAGCGGCGATCGGCACCGCCCCGGCGGCGGCCAGCCGGTCCCGGACGAACCGCACCGGGTGGGTGTCCGGTGACAGCCCGGTGGCCCACACGTCGGCCATCAACGCGTCCACCTCGTCCAGACCGGGCAGGGTCGGCGCGGCGACCCCGACGGCGACCCCGGGCAGCCGGTCGGCGCGTTCCTGCGCGGCCGCCCCGGCCCCCCACAGCGCCTGCCGACGGGTCAGCCCGAAACAGGCGAACGCGTCGGCGGTGGCCAGCGCCTCCAGTTGGGCGGCGGTCAGCCCGACCCGGCGGGCCAGGTCCGGCATGTCCCGGTACGGCCCGTGCGCGGCCCGCTCGGCCTCGATCCGTTCGGCCAGCTCGTCGCCGATGCCGCGGACCGCCGACAGGCCGAGGCGCACCTGCGGGCCGCCGACCCCCCACCGGTGCGGCGGCTCCCCCGACGCGCCACCCCACCGGGTACGGGCGTCGACGACCAGGGTGGCCGCCGCACCGCTGGCGTTGACGTCCGGCCGGTGCACCCGTACCCCGTGCCGGCGGGCGTCGTCGACCAGGGTCTGCGGCGAGTAGAACCCCATCGGCTGGGCGTTGAGCAGCGCGGCCAGGAACGGCGCCGGGTGGTAGCGCTTGAGCCAGGCGCTGGCGTACACCAGGTAGGCGAAGCTCATCGCGTGGCTCTCCGGGAAGCCGAAGCTGGCGAACGCGGACAGCTTCAGGTAGATGTCGTCGGCCAGTTCACCGGTGATGCCCCGGCCGGCCATCCCGGCGTACAGCCGGTCGCGGATCGCGGCCATCCGAGACGCCGACCGTTTCGACCCCATCGCCCGGCGCAGCTGGTCGGCGCCGGCGGCGTCGAAGCCGGCCAGGTCGATCGCCAGCTGCATCAGCTGCTCCTGGAACAGCGGCACGCCGAGGGTCTTCTCCAGCGCGTTGCGCATCAGCGGATGCGGGTAGGTCACCGGCTCCTGGCCGTTGCGCCGGCGGATGTACGGGTGCACCGAGCCACCCTGGATCGGGCCGGGCCGGATCAGCGCCACCTCGACGACCAGGTCGTAGAAGCAGGTCGGTTTCAGCCGGGGCAGGGTGGCCATCTGGGCGCGGCTCTCCACCTGGAACACCCCGACCGAGTCGGCCCGGCACAGCATCGCGTACACCTCGGGGTCGTCCAGCGACATGGCACTCAGGTCCAGTTCGGAGCCGATCAGGTCGTGTGCGTCGTGCAGCGCGGTGAGCATGCCCAGCCCGAGCAGGTCGAACTTGACCAGGCCGACGCTGGCGCAGTCGTCCTTGTCCCACTGCAGCACGGTGCGCCCCGGCATCCGGGCCCACTCCACCGGGCACACCTCGATCACCGGCCGGTCGCAGATCACCATCCCGCCGGAGTGGACGCCCAGATGCCGGGGGAAGGTCTGCAGTTCGTCGGCGTACGCCACCACCTGCGCCGGAATGTCCTCCCCGGCCGCCGCCACCGCGCCATAGTGGTCGATCTGTTTGCTCCAGGCGTCCTGCTGGCCGGGCGAGAACCCGAACGCGCGGGCCACGTCGCGCACCGCCGACCGGGGCCGGTACGAGATCACGTTGGCCACCTGGGCGGTGTGTTCCCGGCCGTAGCGGCGGTACACGTACTGGATGACCTCCTCGCGGCGGCCGGACTCGATGTCGACGTCGATGTCCGGCGGGCCGTCGCGTTCCGGAGCGAGGAACCGTTCGAACAGCAGCTGGTGGCGGACCGCGTCGACGTTGGTGATCCGCAGCGCGTAGCAGACCGCCGAGTTGGCCGCCGACCCCCGTCCCTGGCAGTAGATGTCCTGTTCCCGGCAGAACGCCACGATGTCGTGCACGACCAGGAAGTAGCCGGGGAAGTCCAGCCGTTCGATCATGTCGAGTTCGTGGTCGAGCTGCCGGTACGCCTCCGGGTGCGCCTCGCGCGGGCCGTACCGCTCCAGCGCGCCCCGCCAGGTCAGCTCCCGCAGCCAGCTCATCTCGGTGTGTCCGGCCGGCACCGGGTGGTCCGGCAGCCGGGGGGCGACCAGCTGCAGGTCGAACGCCAGTTCGGCGCCGTAGCCGGCGGCCCGGGCCACCGCACCCGGGTAGTCGGCGAACCGGGCCGCCATCTCGGCGCCGGAGCGCAGGTGGGCGGCGCCGGCGGCGGGCAGCCAGCCGTCGATGTCGTCCAGGCCACGGCGGGCCCGGATCGCGGCCAGCACGCTGGCCATCCGGTGCCGGGCCGGCGTGGCGTAGTGCACGTTGCCGCTGGCCACCGTCGGCAGCCTGCGGGCGCCGGCCAGCTCGGCGAGGGCGTCGTTGCGGTCGCCGTCGTCCGGATGCCCGTGGTCGGTCAGCTCGACCGCGACGCCGTCCGCGCCGAACAGCGCCACCAGCCGGTCCAGCTCCGCGTCGGCGGCGGCCACCCCGCCGGTACGCAGCGCCGCCGGCACCGGCCCTTTGCGGCAGCCGGTGAGCACCAGTACGTGGTCGCGCAGCGCGGCGGCGACCTGCTCCAGGCTGCCGTAGTCGGGTCGGCCCTTCTCCCCGCCGCGCAGCTGCGCCCGGGAGATGACCCGGGCCAACCGGGCGTACCCGGCCGGGCCACGGGCCAGCGTCAGCAGGTGCCGCCCGGCCGGGTCCGGCTCCCCGGTGCGCGGTGCCGCCCGCCGGTCGCCTACCCTGCCCCGGTCCGCACCGCCCCGGCCCGCGCCGGTGCTGTCCTCGGTGAGGGACAGTTCGGCGCCGAACACGGTCGGCAGCCCGTACGCGGCGGCCGCCTCGGCGAACCGCACCACCCCGTAGCAGCCGTCGTGGTCGGTGACGGCCAGCGCGGTCAACCCCAGCCGGACCGCCTCCTCGACCAGCTCCTCCGGGTGGCTGGCCCCGTCGAGGAAACTGAAGTTGCTGTGGCAGTGCAGTTCGGCGTACGGCGTGACCGGCCCGCCCCCGGCGGCGGCCGGCCCGCCCCCGGCGGTGACCAGCGGCGCGGCCGACGGCGCGGCCAGCCCCGGCGGCGGTGTGTACGGTGCCCGTTTGCGGGTCCAGCCCGGCGCGTCGCCGCCGTCGCCGTCAACCGCGAGCGGGTCGACCACCATCGGGTCGTCAGTCATAGACGGCCTCCACCACCCAGCGCCCGTCGGCGCGGGCGATCAGCAGGGCGCTGCCGTCGGCGAGCGCGACCTGGAACCGGGCCCGGCGGCGCGCCTCGGCCGGCGCCCACCAGCGTTCGTCGAGCGGCCACGGGCCGGTCCAGCCGGTGACGTCGACCGCAGGGCCCGTACCGACGGCGAGCCGGGCCGGCGCGGCGCTGACCACCAGCCGGGCGCTGACGGTGACCGGTTCGCCTGCCGCGTCGTACACCTCGGCCGGCAGCGGGGCGGGCAGCACGACCGCCGGTGCCGGCGGCGGCAGCCGGCCGGGCCACGGCGGCTGACCGGACCGGGCCGGCGCCCGTTCGTCGCCCCACGGCACCAGTCGGACCTGGTCGACCGGGGACCGGCCGCCACCGAGCACGGCGGTGACCACCGCGTCCGGCCCGAGCAGCCCCTGCACCCGGGTCAACGCCCGACGGGCCCGGGCGTCCTCCGCGCCGATCTCCCCCCACAGGCCGGGTTGCAGGGCGACCCGGGCGAGCACCCCGTCCGGGACGAGCCGCAGCCGGACGATCCCGGCGGTGGGTGCCGGCGGTGACGCGGTGCTGCCGGCACCCGGCCGACGGGCGGCGGCGCCGGTGAGCCAGCCGTCGAGCTGCCAACGCAGTCGGTCGGTGATCGCCGCGGCGGTGAGCATTCCGTCGTGCCGCCAGACGCGGTGCAGTTCCTGGCCGTGCGCGGTCACCGCTTCGATGCCGACCCGGGTGCAGGCCAGTCCGTGCCTGCTGAGCTGGTCGTGCAGCTGCTCGGCCAGGGCGCGGGCGGCGAACGCGGCCGCGTCGACCCGGTCGAGCGGTTCGTCGTAGTCGGCGGTGACGGACAGTTCGGGCGGCGGCTGTCGGGGGGTGAACGGCTGTTCGTCGCGCCCGCCGGCCAGCCGGTGGGCCAGCGCCGCGTCGGGGCCGAACCGGGCGAGCACGTCGCGGGCCGGCAGCGCGGCGAAATCCCCGAGGGTACGCAGACCGAGCCGGCGCAGCAGGCCGGCCAGATCGGGTCGGCCGAGCACCCGCAGCGGCAGCCCGGCCAGGAACGTGCGGCTGTCGCCGGGCGGGACGATCCGGCCGGTACGGGCGGCCAGCCCGGCGGCGAAGAACCCGTCGGCGACACCCACCTGGCTTTCGACTTCGCAGACCTGCGCGACGTGTTCGATGATCTGCTCGGCGGCGGGCTCCTCGCCGCCGAAGTAACGGGCCGGGCCTCGGGCGGCGACGGCGCACGCTCCGGGGCGGTGCACCTCGACCCCGGCGACGACCTGTTCGATCGCGGCGACGACCGGCTCGAACGCCCGGGCGTCGCGGGCCGGGTCGTGGTCGAGCACGGTGAGCCCGGGGCAGCGGCTCTGCGCCTCCCGCCGGCGCAACCCGGGGTGTACGCCGTCGGCGCGGGCAGCCGCGGTGCAGGCGACCACCCGGTTGGCGTGCAGGACGGCCACCGGCCCGGTGGCCGGCACGCCGTCGATGATCTCGGCGGCCGTCACCGGCCAGTCGGGGCACCAGACGACCAGCGCCCGGGTGGGCCGGCCGGCCGGGGTGGCCATGTTCATCCGCGCCGCACCAGGGTCAGCTCAGTGCGGCTCATCGCCGCTGCACCAGGGTCAGCTCGGCACGGCGGGTCCGGCGGGTGATGCCGCCGGCCGGCGCGGCGGCTGCCGGGGTGGGTGGGCCACCGGGCAGCCAGATCCGGATCTCCCGGGGCCGGGTCAGCGCTCCCCGGCCCCGGGCGGAGACGACCATCTCCCGACGGCGGAGCCGGCCCCGGCCCGGCCCGAGCCCTTCCCAGCGGCCGTTCACCACCTGCAGGGTTACGTCGGGGGCGTCCCACCGGCCGCAGGGCACCAGCACGCAGCCCCGCTGCCGGGCCCGGGCGGCGAGCCGGCCAGTCACCTGCGCTGTCACGGCGGCGGGGGCGGCGACCACCACCACGTCCACCCCGTCGATCAGCGCGGCGACCACCGCCGGCCAGTCCGGTCCGGGGTTGGGCACCAGGGCCAGCCGGTCCAGGGCGATGCCCAGCTCGGCGGCGGCGGTCACACCCAGCGCCGGCACTCCGACGACGGCGCACCACAGCCCGGCCCGGGACGCCTCGGCGAGCAGGGCCAACAGCAGCGAGGTCGCGCCGAGCCGGGCCGACCGGTGGGGCAGCACGTTGACGGTGGAGCCGCGGCGCAGCCCTCGTCCGGGTAGCAGGCCGGTGAGCATGGTCGGGACGGGAAGCACCCGGTCGATGCCGCCCGCCCCGGGCAGGCCGGTCGGGTCCGGCGTACCGGCCGTCGCCGCTGATCCGGCGCCGCCAGCGAGCGCACTGGCCGGGCGGACCAGGCCGGCGGCGACGGCGGACAACGCCGCCGTGCCGGCCACCATTCGCCCTGCCATCCTGCTTCTCTCCCCCGGGTGTTCCGCTTACACGGTGTTGTGTTGGTGGTGGTGTGCGCGCGTGATCGCCGCCGGCACCACGAGTGCCGGCGGCAACAACAAAGTCACGCCTGCGTGGGTTGGTCGGTCAGGCAGCGGCCAGGCCGTCGAGAGCTGGTTGGTGGGCCAGCCCGAGGGTGTCCTCGACCAGGGAGACGAACTGCCCGGCGGAGCGCAGCAGGTCATCGGCTTCCCGGCCGGTGACCACCCGGGGGATGCCGGCTTCGGCGGCGGCCCGTTTGCTGGCGCCGGCGGCGAAGAAGGTGGCCCACTCGGCCATCTCGGGGGCGACCATCATCAGCAGGGCCCAGACACTGGTGACCCGGTTGCGGCGGGTGGGGGCGGGCCGGGCGCGGGCGGCGAGCATCGCGGCGGCGGCGCGCAGGGCGGCCAGGTGGGCTGCCGCGTACCGCAGCCCGTCGGGGCGGGTGTTGCCCGCTTCAGTCAGCCCGTGCCGGGCGAGGACGAGCAACTGGGCCGGGGTGCGGTTGGGCAGCAGGTGCGCCGGCACCGTGGGTGCCTGGGCCGGTGCCGAAGTGGTCGGCATGGATCCTCCTCCGCGCGTTTCACCTGTTCGGGTGCCCGCCCACGGAGGAAGACGTCGGCGGGGCGTCGTCGGTGCGGATGCGGATGCTTCCCCACACCGCATCCGCACCGACGATGCTGGCGGGGTCCGCTGCCCGCCGCCCGGGGGTCGGGGGCGGCGGGCAGCGGTCCTGCCTGGTGGCGCTGGACCCGCGAAAGTCCAGTGCCGGGGCGTGCGGCTCGCGGCGCCGCACTGCCGGGACTCGCGCCGCGAATCGCTCCTCCCGGCGGCCAGGACGGGTGTCGACTCCGGTGGTGCCGTTGCTGACCGGCGGACCCAACCAGCAGAGCTACCTGTTATCGAACACCCGTTCTAACCTCTGCTTCACAGTACACCCTGCCACCGACGAAAATGCAACGTCAGGCACGCCAAACGCCGCTGGCCGGATCCCGGCGTACGGGACCCGGCCAGCGGACCGGTCAAGCAACCTCATCGGGTTCGACCTGGGCAGAGCTCAGGGACGTGACTCAGGGACGACTCAGGCGGAGTAGCCGCGTGCGGCGACCCAGTCAGCCAGCGCGTCAAGGTCCATCCAGTACTCCTGGCCCTCGAAGTACGGGTCTGCGATCTTCACCGTGTCGCCACCGTCGCGGTAACCCGTCACCGTCAGGTAGTGCCCACCTTCGTACGAGTGTGCCACCCCGTCGACGTCGGTCGCCGTACCCATGATGTTCGCGACCACGGCCCGGTCGTCGTCCACGGCCTCCCGCACATCGGCCCGCAGCTTCTCCACGTGCTCCGGCTTGGCGGCGTCCGTGCCGATCGCGGTCGTCTCGTACTCGGCCTCACCGATCATCTCGTTGAGCACCCGGGTCGTCTCCTCAGCCGAATCGGTACCGGCCTCGGTCGTCCCCAGCTTGCCCGCCACCTCGTCCTGCGACGGAGCATGACCCTGCGCCGTCAACGCGATCCGCGTCGCCGCCGGACCGCAGTAGTAGAAATTCGGCTGCGCCTCGTACTCCACCGCCACCTCACGCGCACCACCATCGGCGGCACCCGGACCAGCGGCCTGCGCCGCCATGGCAGGAGCCACCACCACACCACCAGCGGTCAGCAGACCAGCAACCGACAGAGCAGACTTACGGAAGATCGTGTTCATAGCAGAATCTCCGTTCCGAGGGGGATGAACCGGACACCGGACCCACCGGGTCGATAACCGGTCACGAACGGGACAGAACAGAACACGCACAAAAAAGTCGAACTCAAATGATGCGCTCCGACCTGCGCACACCCGCCGGTCCAGGCGGGGGGGGCGGTCTCACCGGCGCACCGGATACAACCATCCGGGGGTGCCCGGCATTCCGCACCGGGCGGGGCCGCAGATCCGGCCGTACCCACGCCGGGCGACAGACCAGGCGGATCAGGCGGATCAGGCCCGGCAGATCAGCCGGGCCGCTCGCCTACTCGGTCCAACGCCAGGATCCAACGCCGCCCGGCCGGCCGATGTTCCACCAGAGCCCGGATGCCTCGCCACCCGCCCGCCGCGCCGCACCGAACCGCGCAGACGGGCCTAACCGCGCAAACGGGACGCCGCCGACCATGATCAGTCGCCCGGCTTCTTCCACAGCACGTACTCCAGTTGCAGCGGGCCTTCCTCGCCGTCGACCGACGTGCGCTGGGTGAGGGTGCCGTACCGCCCGTCGCTGGTCCGGATGCAGTAGACCGGAAACAGCCGTCGCCACCGGTTGCCGCTGAACATGCCCTGGACGACCTCCTCGTCGTTCCAGGCCGAGTCGGGCAGTGACGCGCAGCCGCCGAGGGTCGGCGTACCTTCGTCCCAGTCTGCGGCCTGTGCGCCGTTACGCAGGGCGGCCTGGCCGCCGGTCAGCGAGCTCCAGGTGCCGGCGGACCGGGGCTCCACCAGATCCACCGCCGCAGCGAACTCCGGATCCTGCTCCGGGTCGCCGAACTGCCCGGTGTCCAGGTCGTAGTGCAGGTCGTCACCGTCGAAGACGAGCCGGTCACCGGCGTACACCGGTTCGCTGTCCAGCGCGTCGGTGATCACGAGCGTGGAGTCGACGGTCGGGTCGGCGGTGATGGTGATCCGGTTCTGTTCGATCTCGGTGACGAACCTCCCGTCCATGTCGATCCGCAACTTGCGGGTGGTGCCGATCCGGAAGACACTTACCCGCTGCGTACCGTCGCTCGTCTGGTTGATCATCAGATAGGTGGCGTCCTGGTCGGTAGCCTGCTCGCGGGCCGCCTCCTCGGTGGCGTAGATGCCGACCTCGGCGACGATCCGGTACGGCGCCGGCAGCGCCGCCACAGATTCCTTGGCGATCTCGACGACGATCGGCATGATCGCCTCCTCGAAGGCGGCCATCCGTTCGTCGTCGCAGCAGCCGGTGACGGCCGTCACCGTGACGGCGGCCGCGACGAGACCGGCCACCGCCCGGACCCACCGGCCCGACCCGATACCTCCGTACGGCCGCGACCGCCCCGTTCGCTGCACGCTTACCCCTCGTCTCCCGAACGCCTGACCGGCACCGACCTGCCGGTTGCCGATCATGGTGCGGCAGCCGGGCAAGGCCAACGCCCGGTCGGACTCAGCCGGACGCCATCGCGAGGTCGAGGGCCGCCGACCGGACGTCGGGCACCGGATGGCGGCGCAGCCGGTGCAGCGGCGACCGCCACGGCGGCGACCAGCCGTACCGGTCACCGGCCCGGACCAGCGCCACCGCGAACAACCCGGCCGCCAGGTCACCCCGCTCGGCGAGCGTCCCGACGACGGCCGTCAGCACCGCCGGGTCCCAGCTGCCCTCGGCCCGGCGTACCTGGTCGGTCAGCGTCTCGGCGAGCCGGCCGGCCAGCACCGGCCGGTCGGCGACCAGGTCGGCGAGCGCGGCCAGCTCGGCCACGACCGGGGGCGCGGTCGGTGCGGCCAGCGGCACCAGGTGGGTGAGCAGCCGCGCCGCCTGCGGGATCAGATCGGCAAACCCGACGAGGGTACGCGCGGCGGCCCGCACCGCCGTCCGGTCGGTGTCCGGGTCGGCGTCGCGGCACCAGCGCACCGCCGCGTCGACGAGCCGGTCGAGGCGGCGCCGGGCCGGCCGGTCCCCCGCCGGGTCACCCGGCCGGTCGTCGGACCGGTCCAGCCGGGCCAGCGCGTCCACCGCGACCACCAACGGCGACCGATCGACCGCCGGCGGCGACCCGTCAGCTGCCGACGGCGATCCATCCGCTGCCGCTGCCGCCGCCGGTTCGTCGAGCAGCCGGGTCACCACCCGCATCGCCGACGCCCACCGGTGCGGGTCGTCCAGGTCGGTCAGGGCGGCGACGGTCAACCCGGTCAACTCGGGTGCCCAGCGGGCCCAGGCCGGCAACGCCATCCAGGCCAGCCGGGCCGCTTCCGGATCCGGGTTGCTGGTGGCGGCCACGACCAGTGCGGCGTACCGGGGGCGGTCCGGCTCGGCGATGGTCGACGGCGGTGCGTCCAGCAGCGCCGACACCTCGGCCCGCGACGGTGTCGGCGAGTCGGCCACGTCAGCCGCGTCAGCGACACCAGCCGCGCCAACGGTCCCAGCCGCTCCGGTCAGGATCGTCCAGCTGGCCGGCACGTCGGGCCGCTGCCGGGCGGCGGCGACGGCGGCGGCCCGCACGTCGGGGTGCTGGTCCACCCGCTGGTACGCCGCGGTGACCACGTCGAACGCCTCCGGTGGGCCGAACCGGGCGAGCAGCCGCAGCGCCTGCTTGCGGCTGGTCACCTTGCCGGCGCCGAGGGCGACGTCGGTCAGCATGGCAACCAGTGTGGACGGTGCGACGAGCCGGGCGGTACGGCCGGCCGCGTAGACGGCGACCCGGGCCCGGTCGTCGTCGACGTGCCGCAGCAGCACCGGCAGCGCCTCGTCCGGCCGGTCGGTCCAGGCCAGCCCGGCCAGCGCCGCCTCGGCGAGGGTGACGTCCGCCGCGTCGAGGTGCCGGGCGACGACCGCCCAGCCGGCACCGGGCACCGGGGCGGCGCAGCTGATCGCCCGTACCCGATGGTGTTTGGCCATGCTCCGGTCGGCGGCGATCGACGCCAGCAGGTCGGCGTACGCCTGCTGGTGGCGGGGCAGCCACCGGGCGACCCGGTGCGCCGGGCCGGGCACCCAGCGGGCACCGGCGGAGAGGAACTTGCCGGTCCGCTTACCGGGCGGCGTGGTGAACACCTCGTCGAGCAGGTCGGTGCGACGGGTGCAGATCGCCTGCCACACCTCGTTGATCTCCACCGTGGACACATCGACGGCGAGCACCTCGCCGACCCGGTCGGCCCGGGTCGCCGGGTCGGCCAGCCACAGTGTCACCGCCCGGCGGAACACCGACGACACCACGCCGGGGCGGATCGCCCGGCGCAGCAGCCGCTGCAGGTGCGGCAGCCGCCAGGCGCGCCGGCCGAGCGACCAGGCGACGGCGAACAGCGGCTCGTACCGGTCCCGGGCCGCCGCGCCCTCGATCCACGGTGCGATCCGGGTGAACAGGTCGTGCTCCTGGCCCCGGCGCAGCACCTGGTCGAGCCGGCCGAGGAACGTCACCTGCCGGCCGTCGTACAGCGTGTCGAAGGTCTGCAGCGCCCAGCCGACCAGTGCCGGGTCGGTCGCGTGCCGGCGCAGCACCTGCCCGGCCAGCCCGCCGATCGCGGTCAGACTGGCCGACGAGGTGTCCCGGGCGGCCACCGCCTGGGTGACGACGTCGGTCAGCGCCGGCACCGTCGCCGGGGCGAGCAGGCCGACGACCTGCGATAACGCGGTGAACGCGCGGGCCCGTACCGGGTCCTGGTCGTTGCGCAGCCGGCGCAGTTGCTCGACGGCGGCGGCGACGGCCGCCGGGTCGCCGCTGCGCCCGGCGGCGGCCAGCAGCAGCGCGTAGCCGGTGCCCCGGGCGGTGGCGTCCGCGCGCCGGGCCGCCGCGACCAGCGCCGACTCCGCCTCGGCCCAGGGCAGGAACGCGGTGTACGTCAGCGTCGAGTCCTCGCTGGCCCGGACCCGGTCCAGGCCGAGTATCCGGCGGGCCTCCCGGTGCTGCCAGTGGCGGGGCAGCACGGTCAGCAGTTGCTCCGACAGCAGCACGTCGGCGGTGTCCACGTCGGCCGTCACCGCGTCGTACAGCTCGCCCCGACGGGCCGGGGCCAGCGCGGCGAGCAGCCGGGCGAAGGCGTGGTCGGTGCCGCGCAGCCGCACCCCGAGCGGCGCCAGGCCGGTCAGGTCGGCGTCGCGCAGCCGGTCCAGCAGTCCGGACGGCAGCTGCTGGCGGCGCAGCCAGCCGGCCCGCGCCGGGGCGGTGAGCAGCCGCAGGGTCCGCGCCGGATCCGCGCCGGCCAGTACGCCGTACGCGGTCGTCGCGCCGGGCAGGCAGGTCGTCGGGGCGTACCGCTCCAGCAGGTCGAACACCCGCGTCGGATGCCGCTGCGCGGTGTGCAGCACCGCACGGCCCCACTCGGACCACCAGGTGTCGCGGGCGACGCCGGACCGGGCGGCGAGCTGCGCCTGCGCGAAGTCGAGCAGCACGGTGGGGTGCCGGCGGGCCAGCGCGGTGCCGCCGCCGACGGCGTACGCCAGCGGTGGCAGCAGCCGGGCGACGGTCTCCGGGCCGCAGGCGGGCAGCAGGACCGCGGCTTCGCCGTCACCGAACCGGGCGCGGACCGGGTCGATCAGCGCGTCGGCGAGGTCGGCGCGGCGGGCCGCGCGCAGCGTCCGGTACGCGGTGCGCCGCAGGTCGGCCGGGGCGTCGTGCAGCAGCGCCGCCACCTCGTCGGGGTCGGCCCAGCCGGAGCGCAGGTACGCGGTGACCGCGACCGCCCGCAGCCGGCGGTCCGGGTCGCTGAATCCGGCCCGCACCGTCGCCTGGTCGCCGACGATCACCGCCATGGTGAGCCCGAGGAACCGCTGGTGGGCGTCCCCGCCGGTCAGGTCGGCGAGTACGGCGGGCAGGTCTCCGGTGGCGGCCAGCCGGCGGGCGTGCCCGGCCAGGGCGGACATCCGGGCCTGGTGGGTCAGCGGGTCGAGGGCGGCGAGCAGTTCGGCGGTGGAGTGCGGCACCGGATGATCGTCTCAGCCGCCAGCAACCGGATATCCGCTCCTCCGTCGCGCGCAAGTGATCCACTGCGGTTGTTCAGACAGTGGTTCGGCGTGTCGCGTCGATCAGCCGAAGTGGATCAAAGCGGCTATCCGGCCGGCTCGGCGACGGCCGTGCCGAGGGCGTGAATCCGCTGACGGATCTCGGCGATCGGCGCGGACAGGTCGACCGGGTGCACGTCGACCCGGATTCCGGCACCGGTCAGCTGGTAGCTGCCGGAGGTCGGACCGCCGGCGGCGTACACCAGATGGCCGCAGCTCAGCCCGTACGTCGTGCAGTACGCCAGCATCTGGTACATGTCGCTGTTCGGCGGACGGCCCGGCCCGGCGGTCTCACCGGGTTTGCCCCACTCGGTCGACTTGTACTTGGCGTCCACCACCGCCCGGCACGACGACCCGTCCCACCAGGTGATGTCGGGTCGCAACCCGATCCGCCGCCCGGTGTCCAGGTGCGACTGGTGCTGGGCGCGCAGCCGGCCGCCGTACCGGGACTCGATGCTGTCGCGCAGCATGGCGGTGAGCCAGCCTTCGAAGACCGCGTTGAGGTCGAAGACGAAGCCGGTGGCGGCGAACGGGCCTGGCGGCTGTTCGACGCTGTTGCCGGCCAGGATCAGCCGGGCCAGCCGCAGCGCCGGCTGGTAGCGGGCGGTGAGCCGGTCGACGCGGGTGGTCGGCAACGCCGCTCCGGCGGGCAGGTCCGCGCCGGCCGGCAGCGGGGTCACGTCGGCGAGCGCGGCGACGATCCGGTGCAGGGCGTGCCGAGTCACCGCCGGTACGCCGGGCAGCCGCTGCAGCCGGTGGGCAGCTGCCAGCAGGATCCGGTTCTCGGTGATGTCGACCGTGTAGTCGTCGTAGCGGACCTCCAGCGGCGGGGCGAAACCGAGCCGACGGCGGACCTGGTCGGCCTCCCGGATCCGGCCCCGCAGCACCGGCAACGCCTCCTCGCGTACCTGGTAGCCCTGCAGCACCCCGGCGGCGAACGCGGCGGAACAGGCGGCGGTGAAGGCGACCGCCATGGCCGGCACCAGGTCGGTCTCCTCGGCCAGCCCGACCGGCTCGGCGCGCCAGCCGCGCTGGTCGTCGGCGTACCCGAGCAGCCACATCAGCCGACCGATCGGCAGCTTCGGGCGTACCCGGACCTCGACGGCCGACTCGGATCCAGCCTGACCCGCGCCCGCCTGACCCGCGCCCGACCGGTCCGTGTGGACGCGGACCACGCCGACGCGGGAGCCGGCTCGCAGCCGCAGCCGACCGTCCAGGGTGGCCGAAACCCGGACCAGGCCGGTGGCGGCCAAGGCCCGGGCCACGGCCTTCGGCACCGGGTCGTAGTCGCGGGTCTGGTGTTCACCCAGGCTGAGCAGCCTCACTGGGGTTCGTCCCCGGTCTCCTCGACCGGCTCCGGCGGCTCGACCGCCGTCAGGGTCGCCGCCGAGGTGCCGCCGTCGGCGAGCGCCTTCCACAACGTGTCGAGGCCGTAGCGGGCGCGCACGTCGACGCCGTCGCCGACGTGGCGCTCCTCCAGCAGCGGCAGGATCGCGGTCTTCCAGATCCTGGCCAGACCGTCGGCGGTAGCGGCCCGTGACGTCATCAGGTACGACGGACCGACAGCGGCGTCGCGGTCGCCGATCCGGCGGTTCAGCTCGTCGAGCAGGTCGGCCCGGTTGGCCGGCAACTGTTGGTCGTCGAGCCAGCGGCGCAGCATGTCGACCAGCGGCGGCTCGCCGGGGAACAGCGACTGGAAGTAGAACCGGCGGCGCATCGCCGCGTCGACCAGGGCGATCGACCGGTCGGCGGTGTTCATCGTGCCGATCAGGTAGACGTTCGGCGGCAGGTCGAAGTCGTCACCGGGCGAGTACTGCAGGGCGATGTTGCTCTCGCGGTATTCAAGCAGGAAGTACAGCTCGCCGAAGACCTTCGCCAGGTTGGCGCGGTTGATCTCGTCGATGATCAGAATGTACGGCTGCGCCGGGTCGGCGCGGGCGTCCTCGACGAGCTGTTTGAACGGACCGGGTTCGAGGGAGAAGCCGACGCCGTTGCCGTCGTCGGCCGGTCGGGGGCGGTAGCCCTCGAAGAAGTCCTCGTACGCGTACGACGGGTGGAACTGCACCAGCCGGTACGCGTTGTCGGCCTCGCCGGTGAGGAAGCGGGCCAGCTTCTGTGCCAGGTACGTCTTGCCGGTGCCGGGCGGCCCGTACAGCACGATCTGCTTCTTCTCCCGCAGCAGGTCGACGGTCTCGGCCAGCCATTCCCGGTCGATGAACAGCCGTTCGGCGAGGTCGGTGGTCGGCTCCGGCAGCTCGGCCGCCAGGTCGGTCACGTCTGCGCTGTCGAGTTCGGCGGACTCGCCGTCGGCGTCGTCGCCCTCGCCGATGCCGGCGAGGGTGGCGAATTCGGCGGTGTGTACGCCGAGGCCGGCGACGCTGAGGTGCCCGGCGAGTTTGCTGCGGGCGGCGTCGGACAGGTCGTCGCGGTCGGCCGGCGCGGTCGCGTTGGCCCACCGTACGGCGCGCCGCAGGTTGGACAGGTCATCGGTGGACGCGACCTGGGTGACCGGGCCGGTGACCTGGCCGATGTAGAGGCCGCGCCGATCGCCGGCGACGACGATGTCTCCTTCACTCATCCGGTTGTGGAAGCGGTCGAGGACCCCGGCCGTCTTGGTCCGCTGCGCGGGGGTCAGGTCCGGTGCGGCGTGCCGCAGCTGTTCGACGATCTGGGCCTTGGAGCCGCCGATCTCCCCGTCGAGCCGTTCGGTGAAGGAGATGGAGCAGAATCCGTCGGCCAGCCAGTCGTCGAGCAGGCTACGGCCGTGCGCCCGAGCACTGCGGACCAGCCAGCCGCGTGGCCCGGTGGTGGCGGCTGCCACCGCTGACGGCAGCCAGCGGTCGGCCCACGGCGGGTGGTAGAAGTGCACCGGCTGGTCGGGTGACTCGGCGTCGAGAGTGTCGCGGATCGCCACCAGGTCACGTTCGACGTCGCCGGTCGGAGTGGTGAGCCGGTCAGTGAACGCGGCGACGATCAGCCTCTTGTGCTTGTTCGACGCGATGTCCAGGAAGACGTCCGGAAATACCAGGTTGAGCAGCAGGTTCCGCTGACTGTACGCGGCGTTGATCGGCACGCGGTACAGAATCTCGTGGAATTTCCACGGATCGTCGAGTGCGCCGCGTTGTTCGTCGCGCGGCAACGCTTTCCACACCTGGAGCACCCGGACCAGCCAGGCGATCTGCCGGTCCCGCTGGGTCAGATAGGCCACGCCGGCTTTGACCCGCCCGTGGTCGAGCACCACGTCGAGATCGGCCGGGATCTGCACCGGTTCCGGCAGCAACGTCAACGCCGCCCCGATCACCTTGCGTTTGGTGGTCCCGGTCAGGTCGCGGGGCAGCAGCAGATGCAGATAGATCAGCTCGGCCATCAGCTGGATCGCCGACGCCGGCACGCCGTCGAGCTGTCCGTGCAGCTTCCTGGTGAAACTGCCGGTGCCGGCGTCCGGCCGCTGCACGAAATTCTTGTACAGCAGGTCGGCCGACTCCGCTGTCCAGACCGGACGGCCCGGGGTGAAGGCCGAGTCGTCGGCCGCGAAACCCGCTTCGATGATCCGCCGCGCGGCGGCGTAGACGTCTACCACGGCCGTGCACGCTACGACATCGCCGAGGGCCGGGTATCCACGGTGTCGGTCGCGTCTGGCGCCGAACGACCGAGGCTACGCCGAGACCAGACAGCTGAATCTGGCCAACCTTCCAAGCACACCAGCCCTTTGCCTCGGCACAGATCAAATACCATCGACCCACACGGTTGCCCGTACCGGATTGAAACCTGCTTGGCTTCACTTCCGTGTTCGGAATGAGAGCAACAGCTCGGCCGGACATGGTCAAGGCTCCGCGCGACGTGAAGTGTCTGAAATTTGCCCGGCGAACCAGCTGTGTCCACCGCACTCCATCGGATAGGTTTGCCGGCTGCCCTCTGTGCAGCGCGCGCTCCGCCACCGACGTCTCCACGTTGTACGACCGAGACGCCGGTGGTCTGGCGACGGAGCCCGCCTTGCCGCGCGCCGTCCGACAAGGACACGCAAGACGAAGGGATGTGGATGAGCAGCGAATCTCCAGCGAGCAGCAGAAGCCGGCACTGGGTGGTGATAGAGACCGGCGCCAATCAGGCGTACGTGTTCGCCAGCAACAAACAGGCGGTGAACGTCGGGGCCAGCGAATTGATCTTCCGGAGCGGCACCGAGTGGGTGAAGACCGCCGTTGACAAGATCAACGAAGAGCACACCGAACCCGTCGTCGAGATCGTGGTGGCCGCCTCCGGCAAAGCGCTGCTGCTTGCCGACGACGAGGACGCCGGCAGGGCGGTCATCCGGGCGGTGACCCGCCGGGCACTGCATCAGGCGCCAGGGCTGGAAATCTGGGGGACCGTTGCCCCGAAGCCGGCCGACGGCGACGGCGACGCCGACTTAGCGGCTGGACTGAGCCGGGCGTACCAGTTGCAGGCGTCGTGGCGCAGCCGCCGCCCGTCGCCGTTGCTGCGGCACCCGACGCTGCCGTTCACCCGGCCATGCCACTACTCAGGGCAGCCGTCGACCGCATTCGGCGACGAAGGCGGCACACCGTACCCGAGGGCGGCGAAAGTCGATGCGGCCTGGCGGCGACGCAACGCTGGCCGGGACCGGATGGCCGATCGGCTGGTCGACTCGGCGGTGGTCCAGGCCGACAAGTTGAACGACGGGGTCAGCAACGCCGGCTGGGTTGCGGTGATGCACGCCGACGGCAACGGCATCGGCGGTGTGTTCCGCAGCATCGCCGATGCGTACAGCGGTCAGGAGTTCCTGGCCAAGCTGGGTGCCTTCAGCCGGGCGCTCGACGAGGTGACGGTCGCCGCGCTGCGGTACGCCGTCGAGCAGGTCACCGACCGGACCGGCTGGTTGCTGCCACTGGTCGTCGGCGGTGACGACGTGACCGTGGTGATGGACGCCCGGCCGGCGTTCGAGGTGACCGCGACCTTCGTGGAACGGTTCGCCGAGCAGGCCGCCGGCAACGAAACCATCTCGCAGGTGCTGACCGACGTGCAGCTGCCAGGGCTCACCGCCTGCGCCGGGATCGCGTACGTCAAGCCGCACTACCCGTTCAGCCAGGCATACGAGCTGGCCGAGGAGTTGTGCACGTCCGCCAAGCAGATCAAGCGAATCGATCCCAGTTGCGGCGCGCTGGACTTCCACGTGCTGCATGACTCGGTCGGGCAGGATCTGAAACGGATCCGGGCACCGCTGGCCGTGACCGACTGTGAGACCGAGCTGCGGCTGTGGCCCGGCCCAGTGGTGATCGGCGAGCCGAAGAAAGGCAGCCGGGCGGCGGCCCGCGACGTCACGCTGCTGCGCGCGGCGGTGAAGGAGCTGGGCAAGCAGTCGAACGAGGACGATCCGCCGGTGTTGCCCCGAAGTGCACTGCACCGGTTGCGGCAGGCGCTGCTCGCCGGCAGTACCGAGGCGGGCCGGGCCCGCCACCAGGTCGCCGTCTGGGCGCCGGATCCGGCGGCGGCGAGGGCGTTTCTGGCTGCGCACCTGTTGATGCCGGAACCCGCTGGCCCGGATGGCCGCCAGGTCACCAGCCGTGCCCTGGACGGCAAGGTCCGGTCCGTCTGGTTCAGCCGGATCCTCGGCGCGATCGACCTGATCGACATGGCGACCGGCACCGCACCGCACGCCAGCCGGGGCATCGACTACGACAGCCTGCGGCCACGACAGGAGGCGGCGACCTGATGGGCGACCTGGAATCGACCCGCGACGCCTGCAGCGGGCTGCGCAACGGCCAGCCGTTCACCGTCGAGGTGGAGTTTCTCAGCGACTGGGCGTGCGGCACCGGCACGTCCCGGCACGGTGCGGTGGACCGTGAGGTGCAGCGCGACGCCGACGGTCTGCCGATGCTGCGGGGCAAGGCGCTCGCGGCGGTACTGCGCGACGCGGCGGAGACAGTCGCCGTCGGGCTGGACGACGGAGCCATCAGCGGTGTCTGGCAGGACTGGGTCGAAGTGATCTTCGGCAGTCAGCCGGGCGCCTCGTCCCGGCAGCGGCTCGACCCCGGCGGGCGGTTCCGGCCGCAGCAACGCGCCACGCCGGTTCCGGCGGCCCTGCAGGCTCGGCCGCTGCGCTTGCCCGAGGAGGTCCGGCGCGCGATCGCCGCTTTCGACACACGTGACCGGGACCTGGCCCGGGAGGCGACGGTGCTGCTACGCCCCGGGGTGGCGATCGACATCGACCGGCGCACCGCCGCCGACGATACGTTCCGAATCGAGGAGCGGGCAGCGGTCGGGCTGACCGTCACCGCCGAATGGCAGTTGATCTTTCCTGGGGTGGGCAGCGAGGTGCCGTGGGAGGCGGAGCTGCTGTTGCGGGCCGCAGCCCGGCTGGTCGACGCGATCGGCGGCAAGCGCCGCCGGGGGGCAGGCCGGTGCCGGGTCACCATCGTCGATGACGCGCCCCCGAACCACGGCGCCGACGGAGAAGAAGCCGGACCGGAGGTCGGCCAGGGCGCCGATTCCCAGCTGAGCGCGCTGCTGGACCGGGTCGATGAGGTCCGGCCCCCGGCCGACGTGGTGTCGACGGGCACCGACGACAAGGCCACGCCGCTGGGGGCCTGGGCCACCGAACCGCCCGTGCACCTGCACGATCTGCGGATCACCACGCTCACTCCGCTGCTGGTCGCCCGGGGCGTGATCGGCAACATGGTGCTGACGGAGCGGTTCGTGCCGGGTACGTCGCTGCTGCCGATGGTGGCGCAGGCGCTGGATCAGTCGGCCAACGACCGATCGGCCACCGAGCTGATCACCGGCGGTCAGGTGGTGGTCACCAACGCCACCGTGGAGGTCGACAACAAGCGGTCGCTGCCGGTGCCGCGTGCCCTGCACCGGCCCAAGGACACCGACCCGGACACAGAAGGCACCGGGCCGGGCGAACAGCACGGCGATCAGCCAGTGCAGCTGATCAACCTCCTGCGGCCCCGGACCGACGACGGCCGGCGGCTACAACCGATGACCGGCTACTACGTACCCGACGGCCGCGGTGGCATCCGTCACGCGGAGGCTGACCTGGTGGCGCAGGCGCACGCCGTCGTCGACGACACCTCGCAGCGGCCGACCGAGGACTCCGGCGGCTTGTTCGTCTACGAGGCGATCGCCGCCGGCACGGTGCTGCGTTGCGAGCTGTGGCTTCCGGCCGGCACGAAGCTGGACACCAAATGGCTCAACGGCAAGCACGCGATCGGCCGGTCCCGCAAGGACGACTACGGACACGTCACGGTCGAAGTGATCGCTCCGGGGAGGCCGTTGAAGGCCCACTCGTCGCCGGACCGGACCGGCGACAACATCGACTGCGACGTCAACGACGATGGCGGCGACGCGAATGACGGTCAGCTCGTCGTCTGGCTGCTGTCGGATCTGCTGCTGTCCGGGCCGGCCGGTGAGCCGGTCACCGACCCGACGGTGGTCGGCGCCGTGCTCGGCAAGCGGCTCGGGGTCACGTTGACCCTGCCGGATCCAGGCCCGGACGGGCCGCCGAGGGAGCTGGTCACTACCCGGCGGGTCGAATCGTGGCAACGCCGATGGTCGATGCCGCGCCCTTCGCTGACCGGGCTGGCCGCCGGCAGCGTCATCCGGTTCGAGATGACCGGAAAGCTCGACAGGAAGCGGGTGCTGCGGGTCGAAGCAACCGGTCTCGGAGAACGGACTGCCGAAGGGTACGGCCGAGTTGCGCTGCAGCCGCCACTACTCGCAGCCGACACAGTCCGACTGTCCGACCCGGCCCTCCCGCACGACTGCGGAAACGCGCAGAAACCGGGTACCGAGCAGCAGGAGGCCGAGCAGCCCACCGAACAGCAGGAGGCCCGGCAGCCCACCGGAGAGCAGCCCGGCGCCGACCCGCCCGGCCTGGCGGTCGAGTTGCGACGGCGCGGATGGCGACGCGAACTGCACCGTACCGCAGCGGTCCGGGCGGCCAGCGCCGAGCTGCGGCACAAGTTCGTGCCGCCCGATGCGACGGCAGCGCAGCTCGGCACGTTACGAACCCTGGCCGACCGGCTCACCGTGGCTGGGGGTCCGCAGCAGATGCTGAGCTGGATCGCCGCGACCGAGCGCAACCGGACACGCAAGGAGGTGTGGGGCGCCGAGCGGCTCGGCCTGCTGCTGATGCTGGCCAGCGGAGACGATGTGTTGTGGCGGCACCTGACCGAACCGCCGGCCGAGATCGCCGGGGAACTGCACCCGGCGGCGGCCGGGTGGCTGCTGGCCGAGGTGGTGCGGGCCGAGGTCGGGCAACGCCGTAACCAGCCGGCGAGCGACGAAACCGCCGCCGCGACGCAGACCGGGGTACGGTCGTGAGCCGCCGGGTGACCAGCCGGTGGGAGCTGACCGGCACACTCGTCGCCCAGGCTCCGCTGCACATCGGCGGGCTCGACATCGGACCGGCACAGCTGGTCCAGGCCCGCGACGGCGCAGACCGTCCACTGCTGCCCGGCACCACGCTGGCCGGGGTGATCCGGTCGGCGTTGCAGGCGGAAGGCGTACCCGACTATCAACTGTGGGGGCTGCCACCGGACCGCGACGGTGCCGGCGGCGAAGCATCCTGGGTACGGGTCGACGACGCCCCCGCCATCGACGAGCCGCAGGTCGAGCTACGCGACCACGTGTCGATCGACCGGATGCACGGAGTGGCCGCCAAGGGGCATCTGTTCAGCCGGGAGGTACTGCCCGCCGGCACCCGGTTCGCCTTCCGGATGGTGGTCGACGCGCCGGAAAGCATCGCCGCCGACGAAGCGGAGCAGCTCGTCCACGCCATCGCGGCCCGGCTACGCGGGCCGGGGATCAGCGTCGGAGCGGCGGTCACCCGTGGGCTCGGCCTGGTCCGGCTGGCGGACGCCGAACTGCGGGAGTCGATGCTGGCCACCCGGGCCGGCATGATCGCCGCGTTGCGCTCCGGCGGGAAGCCGGCTGACCTGCCGGACGCCGACCCGGACGAGGTGCCGGCCGGCGTACTGCGGGTCGTCGTGCCGTGGCGCCCGCACGGTCCGCTGGCAGTGCAGGTCAGCTCAGACGGTGACGTGGTCAGCGCATTCCCGCTGACCGGCCGCGACGGTGCCGGTGGCCACCGGCTGGAGCTGCCCGGTAGCTCGATCAAAGGGGTGCTGCGCAGCCACGCCGAGCGGATCACCCGCACGGTGACCGGCGCCAAGTTGCGGGAGAAGTTCCTGGCTCAGATGCGGGCCGACGGGCTGGGGCCGGTGGCGGCGCTGTTCGGCACCGCCGCGGCCCGGGACAGTGGCGACCGGGATCTGCCCGCCGGCCGGCGCGGCGCGCTGCGGGTCGCCACCTGCGTCAGCGCCACCGCCCTACCTGCCGCCCAGTGGGACGCGGTCCGCCTGCTGCAGCAGCGGCTCAGTGAGACGGCTGACCACAGTGGGCAGGACAATGGCGAAGATGGGGTCGAGGGGGGCACCGGTGGTGACGATCCGGCACCACCGAAGGTGTCGGACCAGCGGGCGGCGCTGAGTCGGCTGCAACTGGCCGTCGACGACCTCAATGAAGCGGTCGACGGCATCCGGTTCACCATCGCCCACCATGTCGCGGTGGACCGCTGGACCGGCGGGGCCGCAGACGCGCTGCTGTTCGCGACGGTGGAGCCGCACGCCACCGGCCCGGACGCGTGGCAGCCGATCATCCTCGACCTGGCGGTGGACCAACTCGACCAGGATCCGACGACGACCGGCCCCGGAGCCGACGACGACCGGCGGGCAGCGTTGACGTTGCTGCTGCTGGTGCTGCGGGATCTGTGCGACGGCTGGCTCGGCTTCGGCCACGGCACCACCCGGGGCGCGGGCGGCGTTCGGGTCGA
Source organism: Micromonospora sp. LOL_014 (assembly GCF_048060245.1). Lineage (NCBI taxonomy): Bacteria > Bacillati > Actinomycetota > Actinomycetes > Micromonosporales > Micromonosporaceae > Micromonospora > Micromonospora sp. LOL_014. The sequence continues at coordinate 12,512 of NZ_JBHMIP010000014.1, read as the reverse complement.
TCCGAAGGCGGTGACCTTCCGGGCCGGTCACCGGACCGGCTGGTTCCACGCGCTCGGCAACCGGTCACTGGCCGATGTGCTCGCCGACGAGGAGTTGACCGCGTCGCTGACCACGGCCTGGCTGACGGCGACGACAGGAGGGGCGGCATGAACACCGTGGGGCGGGTCATCTCGGATCTGGGGCGCGGCACGACCGGGCAGGCACTGCGCATGTTCGTGGACAGGAGGACGTCGGGGGTCGGGTTCTGTTACCGGCCGGTTGACGTCCGCTGGTTCCGGTTCGGTGCCGACGGGGTGCCCAGGGGTGCCGACGGGACGGCGCTGGACATGACCGGGGTGTTCGAGTTGCGGGCGTTCACCGCCGAAAAGGAGCTGCGCTGGCGGCACTGCTCCGCCGGGTCCGGGACCACCGCTGTGGTCCGTGGCCACGGGTTGCCAGAGCATCGTCGGCTGCTGTGGGGCACGGTGGTCGGCCCGGCTCCCGGACCGGGCTGGGTGACGCTGCACGACGCCCGGATCGGCGAACTGCACCTCCCGGTCGGCGGCCCGGCTCCCGCCGACGGCGACCTGGTGTGGCTGCGGGCCGTCGAGTACGTCGAGGAGGACCGGCACGGCAACGTCGCCGTGGTCGACGAACGGCTGGTCGGGCTGATCGCCCGACCACACCCCAACAGCGAGGTGACCGAGGAGGCAAAGCCCGATGAGTGACCAGCACCTGCCTGACGGCTCTATCGATGCGGCCGGCCCGACCGAGTTGAAGGACGCCGAGGGGCACTTCCTCAACCCGTACGGCTTCGTGTCCATCCCGGAAGGCGCCGCACTGCCGCCGGAGCTGGCCGACGGGCCGCCGGCCAGCCACGACCGTTACGACCCGGACCGGTGGACCGGCACGATCCGGGTCCGGGTCACCACCCGTACCCCGATGTTGATCCCGGACCACGGTCGGCGCGCGGCCGACGGCACCGCGCCCAACGCGCCGCTGCCGGTACGGGTCGACCAGGCCGGCCGACCGGTGCTGGCCGGCTCGGCGGTCAAGGGTGCGCTGCGGTCGGCGTACGAGGCGGTCACCAACTCGCGGTTCGGCGTGTTCACCGGCCACGACCAGCAGTTGGCGATCCGAGCCACCACCGACCATGCCCAGCGGTTACGACCCGCCGTAGTGACAGAGGTCAACGGGGACGGCAGCGCCACGCTGCAGGTGGTTGATGCGCTGGATCCGAAGGACTGGCAGGGTGATCCGCTGGAGAAGCCCGTGCAGACGGCGGTGTGGGTGCCCATGGACCTGCCCTGTGAGTGTGTCGGCGGCTGTAGCGGCAAGGTCGGTCATGCGGTCGCCGGCTCGCAGGAGTCGACGCGTAGCCCCGAGATGGAGGCGTGGATCTACTTCGCTCTCCTCGGCCCGTTTCCGCTGTGGCGGGTCGCGGTTTATGCCCGGCCCGGCGAGCTGTGCGACGAGTCGGTGGCGGAGCAGCGCCGTGTCGCCGACCGCCAGGACGAACGGGCCCGGGCAATAGAGCGGGCACGAAAGGCTCAGGAGAAGGGAAAGAAGAAGAACAACAACACGGGACTGATCGTCACCAACCATCCGTTGGTGCGGGTCCGGGGGCGGCTACATGTCACCGGCAGCACCTTTCCGGCCGGCGAAGGGCGCAAAAGGTTCGAACGGTTCGTTGTCACGCAGGTCGAAGAGGGTCCGGCCAAGCCGGGACTGTCGGCCCCGACCGTCAGCAAGGCCCTGGTCGACGGCTGGCGAGCGGTGATCGATTCCTACGAGCGCGCCCACGAGACGGAAAGCAGCCTGACGGGAGGCTACGGCAGCTACGTGTGGGACGCGAAGCGATGGCGGACACTGCACGTCGGTGACACGCTCTACGTCGAGCCGAGACGGGGTGCGCCGGTCGGGCTGTATCCGGCGATGATCGGGCGGGTGCCGTTTCCGGGAGCGCCGGTGACCAGCCTGCCGCACCGACACCAACCCGCCACCGACCGCACACAACTCTCGCCTGCCGACCGGGTGTTCGGCTGGGTACGCCAAGGCGAGGACGACTCACGGGTGGCGCATCGGGGGCACCTGAGGGTGCTACCGCCCGACGGCGACGGGGTGCCCGGCAAGGACAAGGTTCATCGGCTCATCCGCCCACTGGAGCTGGTCGTGCTCAACGGGCCGAAACCGTCGCAGTTCCTGTTCTATCTCGGCGACCGTGACGGGGCTCCGCTGGAGGCTCCGGATCGGCGCGCTGGGCAGGGCTACCCGGCCGCCGCCGGTGCTCGCCGGTTGCGGGGCCGGAAGACCTATCTGACCCACGCCGAGGTACTTGACGGCGAGCCGGGCGCGGCGGACTACTGGACGCCGCCGGCTCAGCCGCCCCGGCCGGCGACACCGAACGGTCCCCCACCGCCGAAGCCAAGACCGATGGCGGTCGGCGGGCGGACCCGCTTCCGGGAGTACGCTCGCCCACCTGTCGACCGCAACGCCAGAGACAACACCGAGATCACCACGTCGGTGTCGCACTGGGTGAAGCCGGGGACCACGTTCGCGCTCACCCTTCAGGTCGACAATCTGACCGGCACCGAGCTGGGGGCGTTGCTGTGGCTGCTGTCGCTACCGGACGGCGCCTGCCTCAAGCTGGGGTTGGGCAAGCCGTTGGGCTTCGGCGCGGTACGGGTCGAAGTCGACTGGGACGACACCCGGCTGTTCACCGGCGATCGGCTGCTGGACCGCTACCGCATACTGTCGCTGTCACCGCCGCCCGCTGACGCGGACCTGAGCGCGGCCCGCCAACTCGTCACCAGCTACGACGACGTGCTGCGTGAGCATCTGACCGACGTGCGGGAGGAGTTCCTCAACGCCGCGTACGGGTTCGTCGGCGCTCCGGTGCACTACCCGCGCAAAGCGGACGGCTCGCCGGCGGGCGTGCCGGCCACCCCGCGCAACACCACGTACGACTGGTGGGTGGCCAACGACAAGATCGGCAACGAGGCCGGAAAGGAATACGGGCGACGGCTGTCGCTGGGTGAGCTGTCCGACCCTGGCTCGTTGCCGCTGCCGTACGACCCGACCGGCATCCGGCCGGGGAAACCGAAGGGCAGCCAGCCAGGCGCGTCTACCGGCAGCCGACCAGGCGGAGCCTGGCCGGGTGAGCCGCAGGACGATCCTCCGCGTCCCAGACGCCGCAAGATGGGTGGCCGCCGAGGCCAGGGCGGCAACGGTCATCGGTACGACGACCGCGGCCGGGGCGGCGGACGCCGGTGAACAGGCTGCCGGGCTCCGGTGGAGGTCCCGCCACCGGAGCCCGGCAGCCGGCCAGGCGGACGGGTCAGGTGTCGCGCAGTCGGCGTACGTCGTCGCGTAGCTCGGCGAGCACATCGGCCAGCCGGGGGCCGCCGCCGACTCGGTCGCCGAACGCGGCACGGGCGGCGTTGGCCATTGCGGTGAGCAGCCCGCTGACGGTGTGCTGCGCTCCCCCGGTGTGCTCCAGGATCAGGTCGCCGAGGGCACGGGCGTCGAACGGCCCGTGCCCATGGGTGACCGGCAACTGGTTGCGCGTGGCGAACATCCAAGTCAGCTCGTTGCGGATCTTCGTCTTGGTCTGTGCGTGGTTGTCCGCTGAGCGTTCGGCGCAGGCGCATGCGCCGATGATCGCCCGCATCCCGGTTGCCGGGTCCTTGTCGATGCCGGGCAGCGCGGCCCACACCTCGATCCGTTCGGCGACCATCCGGACGGCGCGGTCCTCGGCGTCCACGGTGGTCATCGGCCAGTCCTCCGACTCGCCGGCATGGCGCAACGCTTCTGACAGACGCAGCGCCTTGTCACTCAACTGTTTGCCGGTGGCGAGGGTGCCGAGCAGCCGGGCGGCGGTGTCGAGTTCGGCGACGTCCAGGGCGTGGCTGGCGGCGCTGAGGATGGCCAGGTCGGTGCCGAAGCGCAGCGGCAGCCGGTGGGTGCCGGCGGCGAGCACATTCTGGTCCTGGGTGACGAGTTGGCGCAGGAACAGCGGGATTCCCCGTACGGCGGCGATCTGTTGCCCGGCGTCGAGCAGGGTCAGCACATGCTCCTTCGGCCCGGTCGGGATCAGCACGATCGCCCCGGTGTCCGGGCCGACGTGTTGGCTCAGCAGCTCGACCGCGGCCTTCTCGGTGAACGCGGCCGGGTCGTCGGGGTCGAGCCCGACGGCAGCGACCGAAGCGGTGACGACGGTGTGTCCAGCGGCGCGCAGCTGCTCGCCGACCCGCTGCGCGTGGGTGAACGTCCCGGAGGCGGTGCCGAGGATGATCATTTTCACCGGTACCTCGACCGGACCGCCGAGGTAGGTCTGGACGTCTTTCTCGATCCGCCGCCACCGGTTCTGTCGGACAGCATCGGCGATCTCCTTGATGACGTAGTCACCACCTTTGCTGTCCGGCCAGCCGAGGATGGTGAGGTAGCAGACGGTGTCGCCGGGCACCAGGGGCAGCGGCCCGAGTCCGGACGGGGTGGGCAGGTCGGCCGCCGGGGCGGTGTCGTGTTCGGCGAGGTGCCGGCGCAGGGCGTCGAGCATCGCCGGCTGCGGCGGCGCGAGTTCGTGAGAGCTGTCCTTGCCCATCTCGTTGAGCTGCCGCACGATCGGCGAGAGGAGCCACTCGCCGCTGGCCGTGCGCTTCGCGTCGAGCACGGCGGAGTCCTGATGCTCCCGGTCGATCGTACCTATCAGCTTGCCGAGGGTGGCGATCCGTCGCCCGTTGCGCTGCTGCGCCCAGTGGAGCAGGTCGAGCGCGCTGCCGTCGTGTTCCCGCAGCTCCTGGTAGCGGTGGACGATGTAGGCGCGGACGGTGAAGCCGCTGCTGCCGTCGCCGCGCATCAACGCGGCGGCCATCACGGCCCGCATCCGGTCGGCGTTCGGCACGACGTACGCCTGCCCGAAGTGATCAGCCTCCGCGTCCACGACCCGCCGCTGCTCAACAGTCAAACTCAGCTGACCCGCATCGGCGAGAGCCCGCAGCAGATCGTGGTAGCGCCAGCGACGCAGCAACGGCACCACCGGGTCGACCGGCAACCCGGCCGTCGGGTCGTAGACGGCGTGCCGGGGCGCCACGGTCGGCCCGATCCGGATCAACGACCACGGCAGGCCGGACGTGATCACCGCGTCGAGCGCGCCGAGGATGACCTGGGTGGAGCCGCTGCCACATACCGTGTAGACCCGCCCCGCAGTGGAGTCGGCGCGGCTGCGCAGGAAGCGGGTGACACCGCACGCGATGTCGGGTTCGGTGACGCTCACGCCGTGGACGATGGTGACGGCGGTGACCGGTACGCCGTACAGGTCGGGTTGGCGGTTGAGGGCGTGCGCGACGACGTCGGCGATCGGCGCGACGACCGGGGTGCACAGGAGCACCAGGTGGATGGTGGTGGCGCTGGTATCGGCCGGTAGGGCGCCCAGTGCGGCGGTGAGCGGCGCGACCTGGCCGGTGGTCTGCTCGGGGGTGCGCAGCAGCAGGATCTGCCGGGTGTGGGGGTCGTCGTCGGGCCGCTGTTCGAGCCGGGCGAGGAGGTCACCGGCGTCGGCCTGCCCGGCCGACAGGCGGGCGCGGCCCGCCGGTGCGCCGAGGTCGGAGTTTCCGACGGCGTGGAGCAGGTAGGTAACGTGTCGGGTCACGTTCGTCCTATTCGGGTCGGGTGTCGACGATGGTGCCGAGCCTGTTGCCGCCCAGGCCGGGCAGGCCGGGTCGGCCCGCCTGGCCGGCGCGTTCGGCGCGCCAGGCCAGCTCGGTGTGTTCGGTGTCGCGCAGCCGGCGTACGTCGTCGCGCAGCTCGGCGAGCAGGTCGGCCAGTCGGGGGCCGGTGCCGGGGCGGTCGCCGAAGGTGCTGCGGGCGGCGGCGGCCATCGCGGTGAGCAGCCCGCTGACGGTGCGCTGCGCTCCCCCGGTGCGCTCCAGGATCAGCGGCTCCAGGTTGAGTGGCTCCGGGGCGGGCCGCTGCGGGTTCAGCGGCTCCGGGGTGTCGCCGTCGGCGCGGCCGTGGCCGTGGGTGATCGGCAGCCGGTTGCGGATCTCGTACAGCGGTCGCAGCACCTGCCGCCGGGTGGCTTCCTTGAGCCGGTTGGCGTCGATGGAGTGTTCGGTGCTGGCGCAGGCGCCGATGATGGCGCGCATGCCGGTGGCGACGTCCCGGTCGACGTCGGGCAGCGCGGCCCACACGTCGATCCGTTCGCCGATCATCCGGAAGGTGCAGTCCTCGGTGGTGGTGACGTCGGCCTGCACCGGCACCGGCCAGCGGCGCAGCCGCCGGGTGGCGCAGCGCAGCGCGTCGGACAGGCTCACCGCGCGGGCGCTCAGTGGCTGCCCGGTGGCGAGGGTGCCGAGCAGCCGGGCGGCGGTGTCGAGTTCGGCGACGTCCAGGGCGTGGCTGGCGGCGGCGAGAATGGCCAGGTCGGTGCCGAAGCGCAGCGGCAGCCGGTGGATGCCGGCGTCGAGCACGCTCCGGTCGCGGGTGACGAGCTGCCGTAGGAACAGCGGAATTCCCCGTACGGCGGCAGCCTGCTGCCCGGCGGCGAGCAGGGTCAGCACGTGCTCCTTCGGCCCGGTCGGGATCAGCACGATCGCCCCGGTGTCCGGGCCGACGTGTTGGCGCAGCAGCTCGGCGGCGGCCGGCTCGGTGAACGCGGCCGGGTCGTCGGCGGCGACGCCGAGGTCGGCGATCGGGGCGGCGACGGCGGTGTGCCCGGCGGCTCGCAGCCGGTCGGCGGCCTGGCGGGCGTGCGGGTAGGTGCCGGCGGCGGTGCCGAGGATCAACGCCTTGACCGGCACCGGCTGGCCGGCCGGCACCCCGAGGTAGGTGCGGACCGCCGGGTCGAGGTCGTCGCGCCGGTCGGGGTCGGCGGCGGCCTCGACGATCTGTTCGACGATGTACGGGCTGCCGTCGCGCGACGGGTTGCCGACGACGCTGAGGTACCAGACGGTGTCGCCGGGCACCAAGGTCAGCGATCCGAGCCCGGCCGGCGCGTTGTCACCGGCCGCCGGCACGCCAAAGCCATCGCCGGCGGTGACGGTGGCAGTGGCGGCCGGGGTTCTGTCGTGTTGGCGCAGGTGTCGGCGCAGCGCGTCGAGCATCGGCGGGTCCGGTGGTTTGAGTTCGTGGGCGCTGGCTTTGCCCATCTCGTTGAGCTGGTGGACGATCTGCGAGGCGAGCCACCGGCCGCTGGGCGCGGCTTTCGCCGCCCGTACCGCCGGGTCTGCGTGCCCGGCGCGTTGCTCGCGGATGACCCGCAGCATCGCCCCGAGGGTGACCGGGGATCGTTTGGCGTGCTGTTCGGCCCAGGTGAGCAGGTCCAGCGGGGAGCCGTCGGCGGCGCGCAGTTCGTGGTAGCGCTGGGCGACGTAGGCGCGGACGGTGAAGCCGCTGCTGCCGTCGCCGCGCATCAACGCGGCGGCCATCACGGCCCGCATCCGGTCGGCGTTCGGAGCGACGTACGCCTGCCCGAAGTGATCAGCTTCGGCGTCGACGACCCGCCGCTGCTCGGCCGTCAGACTGAGCTGACCCGCGTCGGCGAGAGCCCGCAGCAGGTCGTGGTAACGCCAGCGACGCAGCAACGGCACCACCGGGTCGACCGGCAATCCGGCCGTCGGGTCGTAGACGGCGTGCCGGGGCGCCACGGTCGGCCCGATCCGGATCAACGACCACGGCAGCCCGGACGTGATCACCGCGTCGAGCGCGCCGAGGACGGTCTGGGTGGAGCCGCTGCCCCAGACGACGTACGCCCGGTCGGTGCGCGGGTCGGCGTGGGTGTCGAGGGTGCGGGTGACGCCGGCGGCGATGTCGGTCTCGTCAAGGCTGTCGCCGTGCATGACGGTGACGGCGGCGATGGTGCCGCCGTACAGGTCGGGCAGGTGGCGGACGGCGCGGTCGATCGCGGCGGCGATGGCGGCGACCCGGGCGGTGGTCACGAGGATCAGGTGTACGGCGGTGCCGGCGGTGTCGGGGTCGGCGTGCAGGGCGGCGAGGGCGGCGGCCAGCGGCGCGGTGTCGCCGGTGGTCTGCGCTGGGGTGCGTAGCAGCAGGATCCGCCGGGTCTGGTCATCGTCGTCGGGCCGCTCGTCGAGCAGCCGCAGCAGGTCGGTGGCGCCGGCGCTGTCGGGTGGGGGTACGCCGAGGTCGGCGTGCCCGACGGCGTGCAGCACGAAGGAAACGCGAGGGGACACGGCCCGTCCAATCGAGGGGGTGGTCGGGGGGATGGTGCCGAGCCGATCAACGTTACTCAGTGGATTTGTCACGGGGCAGGCGGTGTCGGGTATCCGATGGCAGCCTTGCCCCGGCGACGGGTTCCACAGTGGCGCGGCCGGCGTCGATGATGGCACGGTGACGGACGATCGCTGGGACGGCCCGGGGTTGACGGTGTTCGGCTCGGCCACCGGTGGCGGCCGGGCGGGCCGGGCCGGCCGGGTCGGCGGCGGGTCGGGCGGTGACCGGGGCGGCTGGGCGGGCGGGCTGCGGGCGGCGTTGTCGGACGGGACGGCGGCGGTGGCGGTCGGCGGCGCGCTGGCCGGCGGGTTCGGTGTCGAGGCGGCCAAGTCGGTGATGGTCGGTGAGGCGGCCGGCCGGTGGTGGTTCGTGGTGGGCTGCCTGGCCGGGGTGGCGCTGCTGGTGGCCGGGTTCGGGCTGCGGGAGCGGGCGTACCGGCAGGTGCAGGTGGGGATCGTGGTGACCGCGCGCGACGTCGGGCGCGGGCTGGCCAGGGCCCGGCAGTACGAGCAGCAGGCCGAGGAGTTCAGCCGGTCGACGTGTGCGGTGACGGTGGCGACGGCGGTCACCTTGTCCGGCGATCCGGCGGTGGACAAGTCTCGGGTCGAGGAGTTGGCGGATGAGACGTTCAACGCGTTGATGCTGGCGCAGCGGCTGACGCCGGAGGCGACCCGGGTCAATCTGATCCCGACGATGCCGCTGCATCTGGCGTTCTGGTTCGGGGCCCGGCTGGGTCACACCCATTCGCGTGAGGTGCGGGTCCACGCCGTCCGCCAGGCCGACGGGTCTCCCCCGTATTTCGCGGCGACGGCGTTGCGGGCCACCGAGTCGGCGGCGACTCCGCTGTCGGCGAGCCTGGAGATCGTGGCGGGCGGAGATCCGTCGCGGGCGGCGCTCGCGCTGGATCTGCAAGGCTTCGGGCGCCAGTTCGCCGATCCGGTACGGGAGACCTGCCGACAACACGGCATCGGTCACCTGTTGGTGCTGCGCAGCGCGGGTTCGTTGCTGGCCGAGGACGCGGCCACCTATACCGGGGTGGTGGAGCAGGCCCGCCGGGAGTGGCTGGCCGCCGCGTTGCCGAGTGCCGCCCGCACCGGCCGGTACGCGGTGTTCCTCAGCGGCTCGGTGGCGATCTCGCTGGCGTTGGGTGCCCGCCTGGCGGCACCGGATCCGGGGCGGTGGACGGTCTTTTCGTTCGACCGGGACACCCACTCGTACCAACCGTTTCCCTTGCCGGAGCCGACCCGGTGAGCGACAATTTCCACATCGGCCTGTCGGCGACTACCGGACGGGAGGTGAGACAGCCACGCCGAGCCCAGCAGCCTCCATCGAGGACGGACAGAACATCGATGTACGCAAGATTAAGTGCCGGAGTTGCGGCGAAATGTCGATTGCGGCAACCTCCGACACGCCCGGGATCCGGGGGAGGTTGGCGGAAAGATCCCAAAGTACGCCCGAGCTGCGAAAACTCACCTCACAGAGATCATCTGGACCGCCACCAAGATCACGATGATCATGAGGTTGCCCTCGGAGCACCATGTTTGCCCAGCTCAGACCGCCCGACATTTCGGACGCGGTCCCCGGACACACGAAAACCGCGCCGGATTGAAACTTGGCCGCGAAGTGACGGGCGAGGTAGGTCCTGCGGGTCCCCGGACACACGAAAACCGCGCCGGATTGAAACCAGACCGATCCCGGTGATCGCGAGAACGATGATGCCGAAAAGTCCCCGGACACACGAAAACCGCGCCGGATTGAAACCCCTGAAAAGCACGGCTATCCTTTTATACCAGGTGGTCCCCGGACACACGAAAACCGCGCCGGATTGAAACATCGGGATCCCACTCTCGTTCATCTTCTTCCATGGTCCCCGGACACACGAAAACCGCGCCGGATTGAAACACGCTTCACGCGCTCGTATTCATTGGCGCCTGAAGCGCCGGTCCCCGGACACACGAAAACCGCGCCGGATTGAAACCCTGAGGGGACTAAAGGTGATTGTTCACCGTGTCCGTCCCCGGACACACGAAAACCGCGCCGGATTGACCTCAATCCGTCAGAGGGTGTTGATCCCTGGTAGTCCGAATCGGCCGACCGTTTTGTCCGCTCGGGGTGGAAGTCGGTTTGCCGCGTGTCGCTGCGGGCGCGCCGGTTCTCCTGGTACCGGTGGCGTCTTTCTGCTGGTAGGGCCGGTGTTCGGGGGTCAGGTGGGTGGGGGTATGAGGCTGAGGCGTTGCCAGCAGAGGGTGAACGCTTCGGCCCAGGGCCAGGTGTCGGGGATGGACAGGACGCGGCGGCGGGCGTGGGTGGCGAGTTTCGCGGGTAGGTGCAGGATCCGGTAGCGCAGGGTGTCGGGTTCGGCGTGGGCGAGGTCGGGTTGGTCGTGCAGGCCGAGGAGCCGGGTCCAGGCGTCGAGGTCGGCGGCGATGTTCGAGGCGAGGACCCAGCCCTGGTTGACGGTCCAGTCCTTCGAGGGCAGGTTGCGTAGTCCCATGGCCTTGTTGGTGCGGACTCTGTCCTCTACCCCGGCGTGACTTCTGTGCAGGGCGTCGAGCCATTGCGGCTGGTGCGAGCCGCGCACACCCGCGATCCGGGTGATGTTGGTGGCGACGATCGCGTATCGCCAGCCGGTGCGTTTCTCCAGCGCGGTGAGGTTCTTCGCGTGCCGGGCCGACGGCCTGGTGCGACGTACGAGCAGCCGCAGCTTGCCGTTCCAGTTGTCCAGACGCCGGTTCAGGCCGGTCAGCTCGGCGACGTGGGCCTTCTCGACGGCGGTACCGTCCTGCTGGAGACTGTCGTCCCAGGCGGTCTCGGGCAGTTGGGCGATGGCGGTCTCGTCGGTGTCGGTGATGGTCCAGCCGACGGTGAAGCGCACGCTACGCCACGCCCGGTTCATCTGCTCGATGTGTTCCACGAGGTCGTGGGTGGCGCCGGCCCCGTCGACCCTGATGAGGATCTTCCGTCGGTAGGCGACCGGTAGCTGGTCGATCGCGTCACCCAGCACCCGGATATGGTCGCTGACAGTGTTTGATCCGGCGTTGCCCGGACGGAGCAGCATGGCCAGACTTTCCGCGGTGTTGGCACACCAGGCCCCCAGCGGATGGTGTCCGTAACCCTTCTTGAACGTGGCCGCCGCGCCCTGCTTGTCACTGTGCGCGGTGATCAACGTGGCGTCCATGTCGATGACCACCCATCCGGTCAACTGTTTCCCGGCCACGCGCAGCCACGGAAACCCCTGCGGTCGGCCGGCGAGCAGATCCCACACCCGGGCGCGGACCTTCGCCCGCGCTGTGGCGATCCGGCGTAGGCAGGTGTCGTCGAGCTCGGCCAGAGCCCGGCGGACGGTCGATTCCGACGGTGGATCCGCGAATACCAGAGCCTGATGCGCGAGTAGCCCGATGTCGGACATGCTCGTCGCACCGAGCACGATCGTGGTCGCCAGACAGACCAGGACCGTGCCCCGGTCCCACCACCCCGGCCCCGTGCCCCGGGGCAGGACCTTGTTCAACGCCCCGGTCAGGCCGGTCCGGTCCGCGCACTGCCGCAGCAACACCGCGCCCGCGTGACCGACCAGACCCTTCCCACCCGGGGCCACGACCAGCCGCTGGGCCCACCCGTTACTCTTACTCACCAGAAAGGTGCACCCGATTCCATCATGGATATGATCTAGACACTCACATCCTTGCAGGTCAGGTGCACCTTTCTCTCACCGGCCTTGATCAATCAAATCCCCTCTGACTGGGGGAGGTTGAAACCTCCGTCGTGATGACGGTGATGACGGTGATGACCGGTCCCCGGACACACGAAAACCGCGCCGGATTGAAACTCGTATGTGCGCACGATCCTGGCACCGCACTGTCCCCGGACACACGAAAACCGCGCCGGATTGAAACCGGTCCCAAGACGCGAGGAACGAGAAGCCCTGAGCCGAATTTTGGGGCTGGGTGTCAGCGTGGCGGCGGTGGAGTGGTGGTCAGCTCGCCGCACTTGGGGCACCAGCGGCTCTTGACTCGGAACGAGAACAGGCCAGCCAGGAAGCCGAGCAACGCGGCGCTCGTCAACGCGCAGATGTCCATGATCCTCTGCCTTCTCTACGGATGAGGATGGTGGGGTCGGGTCGGTGGTTGCCGCCACCGGCCCGACCCCCGAGGTCCGCCCGGTCGCCCAAGCGGAATGGAAGGCCCGGAGCGCGCCCGGCCGTACGACGCCCGTCGGCGTAGGCGTTGGGCACCAGTTACCCAGGGCTATTGCAAAGTCGGGTGACCCCTGGTCACGGCAGGGTTTCCCGTGGTTACGGCGT
>NZ_JBHMIP010000013.1:0-155160 GCF_048060245.1 Micromonospora sp. LOL_014 | reverse complement strand
AGATCAGCCTGAAAACCCACCTCCTCCAACGGCGCCAAATGCAACGGACCAACCGGACGCGGCCCCGACAGCCCATCGGCGCCGGCGACTACACCGGAGCTTCCGTCAGTTACTCCGGCGCCTCCGTCAGCTACTCGGTTTCCGGCGAGTCCGTCTCCGGCCACACCTGCCGACCCGAGATCCGCCCCTCCCGACGCTCCGCCGCGTACCGGCCGATCGTCACCGGTACCGGCAGACTGCCGTGCACCGTCACCGTCCCGTCCCGGTCGATGATGTAGCTCCCCAGGCCGACCCGCATCCCGGTGCCGCGTTCCTGCGGACTCAGGATCTCCTGCGCCAGCCAGCCGAACTCGAACTCGTGCAGCGCCATCCGATTCGGTGTCCCGACCAGCCGCTGGATCAGCTCCTGCGCTTCGTCCCGAGTCACTGTTGGTCCCTCCACCCGCTGCCGGCGCATCCATCGACCACAACGCATGGGTGGCGGCGACGATGTGCGTCGGCGGCACCGGCCACGTCTGGCCGTCCTGCGGATCCCACCACACCGGCCCGTCGGCCCCGTACGGGTAGACGATCAGGAACGCGTGCGAGCCGTCGGCCAGGGCGTTGCCGTCGGCGTCGACCTGCACCTGCCCGGTACGCTCGTCCACACTGAGCCAGTCGGCGACAACCAGGGCGGCACTACCCGGCCCGGCCGCCGCCACCCGATCCTGCAACTGCGCGTACTGCCGGGCGACCGCCACCGCCCGCTCCTGCGGCCCACCTGGCAGGTCCGCCGACGGACCGACCCACTCCCCGCCCAACCACTCCTCGGCCCGGCCGACACCGGCCGCCTCGCCGGTCTGCCGGTCGACGGCGCCGTCCGGCAGGATGTCCGGCCAGCGCGGCAACGACACCATCGGCCGACCAAGAAACGTCGACAACCCCGCCAACGAACAATCCATACAATTGTTGCCCCGACCCGACCGCCCCGGACCACCATCATTCACCAACCCACCAAACGGATGCGACGACGGATCCGCACCCACCACAAACCCACCACCCGACCACAACACCGCCTCAAGATCAGCCTGAAAACCCACCTCCTCCAACGGCGCCAAATGCAACGGACCAACCGGACGCGAGCCGGCCAGCGGCGCATCGCCGCCCGCCACGGGTACGGCCCGGTCGGCTACTCCGGTGGCGGGCCCGGCTCCGGCCACACCTGCCGACCCGAGATCCGGCCCTGCCGACGCTCCGCCGCGTACTCCTCGACCACCACCGTCGCCGGCAGGCTCGGCTGGGCGGTCACCACGCCCGTCAGGTCCACGATGAAGCTCCCCTGACCGATGTGCATCCCGGCTCGCCGCTCCTGGGTCGACAACTCCTCCCGGACCAGCCAGCCGAACTCGAACGGATACATCTCGATCGGGTTCCTGCTGCCCGGCAGTCTGCCGATCAGTGCTCTGGCCTCGTCCGCGGTCATCGACGACCCCTCCCTGCTCCGGCGATGTCGACGACTCACCTGCGGCATTCGCCGACGCCAGGGTCGTTGACCCGGTATCGCGGCCCGCACCGGACACCGGCCGGGTGCCGGTCAGGTCGGGCTGGCCTCCCGGCAGATCCGGGTCAACTCCGCCTCGCTCGGCAACGACACCGCCGTGAAGTGATGCGTCACCGACTCCGCCATCACCCGATCGACGAGCCTGGTCTGCTCCAGGTCCGGCGTCGAATAGAGAAACGCCGCTGCTACGTCCGGACGGAAGTTCCACCTCTGCGTCGGGCGATCCCAGATCACGGCCTGCACCGGTCCGCGCTCTTGAGCCAGCGCGAGCACGTTCGCCGGAGTCCCATCCAGCTCCCCTGGCGGGTACATCAGATAGTAGATGAATGTCATAGTCAGCCGAGACCCTCCCTTGCGCTATCTGATCGGCAAGTCCCACGAAGTCCACCTGATCGAGACCGAGACGGCCAGCAAACTCCGAAAACGTGATTCCTTGCCCATTCAACCATATCGCGAAATCACTGGCAACGTTGCGCCGCCTAGAATCACTTATCCATTTTGCAAATCCATTTTGGATCGAACTTCCGTAAGTTTCAGAAATCAGTTCCAGGCCGCCCGGAAGTTGCGACGACAGCCCAGTCGATTTGTTCATTATTAGAATATTTAGAAACGCTTCAACCCTGCTCTCGGATGACCGAACAGGATCTCGGACGACCTCGTACCAACCGTGGGTCTGCTTACCAACTAGCCAGCTTCGCTTCGTCGGGAACCGGACCTCGAATACGCGACCACTGGGAGATACAAGAACAGTGTTCAGCCCATAAAACCTGTTCCCCGGATTCCAATAGGACTTGACCTGTTGAACCTCATATCCCCGACCAACCAGGCCATCCAACGTCTCATTAACCGCCGAGCCATAATGTCGCTCTGGCGCCAGGAGCGAAAATCGAACTAGATCACCGACCTTGCCGAGCGCCCCATGTAGATCAAGCCCGATAGGCTCAAATTCCACCTTGAACTTCCGCGCCAATGACTCAGCATGCTTTACCCGATGCTCGAGACCTACTGGCGTAAGCCTCTCCGGCCCGACGAGTCCAATCTCCGCGCCGGCCTCGGCAGCCGCCACAACAAGGTCTGCGAGTACGATATCGGCGTCTTGGCGAGCAGCAAGCAGAGCCGTGGCCAGGAGCTCCCGGTCGCCAGCCGAAAGGCTGTCCAGGTAGGGAATCGGCTCTAAATTCCCGACTGAATCGGACGAAGGGTCGCTTGCGACGAGAGAAGCCGTCAGGTCGGGCTGGCCTCCTGGCAGATCCGGGTCAACTCCGCCTCGCTCGGCAACGGCACCGCCGTGAAGTGATGCGTCACCGACTCCGCCGACACCCGGTCCACTCCTCGAAAGTTGTTGCGCTCCTGGTTCACGAACAGCACTGCTATCGCGACGTCCGGCTGGCAACTCCACTTGGCGGTCGGTCGGTCCCAGGTCACCGCCATCGTCGGGCCCGGATGGTTCGCTAGGGCGATCACGTTCGCCGGGTGGTCCGACGGACGTGTCGGGTGGTACAGCAGGAAGTACTGGAACTCCAAGTCCGCCACCCACATCACCTCTCCGGTCCAGCCCGAACCCGGGCACGTCAGTGTAATCAAGTCCCCGAGCCGTAAGCACGTCGACGAGAGTCTGTTGAGTTGTAGTGAGCCACTCGCCATAGCGCTGCCGAACAGTGTTGTCCGGAGCCGTACCTGAGTCGAGCTTGCCTAGCCACGCCGCAAGTCCATGGAACTTCGCCGGCCCGAACCGGTCTGCCAGAACATCGAGGCCACCGGGTAGCCCGTCGGCCAGTCCGGCCGCCTTGTTCAGCGCGAGAATGTCGAGGAAAGCGTTGACGCGATCAGCCGGATGAGAGTCCCTGTCCCGCAGCACCTCATCCAATCCGTGAGTCGCTTTTCCGACTCGCCAGCTCGCCTCGGTTGGAAACTGAATCTCGTACAGCTGACCCTCAGATGATCGAAGAGCGACATTGAGGCCGTAGAATCTGTTGCCGAGATGCCAGAAGACCTTGCCGGTCACCACTTGATGATGAGCCGACTCAAGGCCGCTGAGGACACGGTCGACCGCGGCACCGTAGGCGGGCCCAACGGGGCTCTGCACGGAGAAGCGGACGACGTCGTTGATCACGGCGAGCGCGGCTGGTATGTCATCGCCAACAGGGCGGTGCTCTGTCACGAACTTTCTGGCCAGCGACTCCGGATCCTTGACCCGATACTTGGTCCCGAGCAGCCTGAGTTCCTGCACACCGGTCAGGTCACCCATCATTCGTAGCCCGACAAGGACGTCGTCCAGCGTTGCCTGGATCGCCTGCGCGCTCTCCCCCGCAGCCGCCACGCCATGCTCCAGCTCCTGCCGCTCGGCGTCGGACAGCCGATCGAGATAGCTCGTCGTATCCGCGGCAGGGCCGCCAGCTATCGGCTGGCCTCCTGGCAGATGCGGGTCAGCTCCGGCTCGCTCGGCAACGGCACCGTCGTGAAGTGGTGCGTCACCGACTCCGCCGTCGCCCGGTCCGCTGCCCGTACGCTGTGGCGCTCCGGGTCGGCGTACAGGATCGACGCCGCCACGTCCGGCCGGAAGCCCCACCTCGACGTCGGACGGTCCCAGATCACCGCCTGGGTCGGCCCGGTGCCGGCCGCCACCGCTATCACGTTGACCGGCGGCCGGGTCTGGTCGTCCGTCCGATACAGCAGGTGGTAGCGGAAGGTCAGGGTCGGCATCTGTGCTTCCTATCGCATCGGGATCGAATCCGGGCAGGTCGGACGGGTCCAATCCTCGCGCAGCCAACTCCTGCCGGAAGCTGCGACTCGGGTCGGCGGCCAGCCAGTCGACGTAGTCCTGTCGCAGGCCGGCCTGGTCCTGCTTGCCGATCCACTTGGCGAAGCTGGTGTCCTTCGGTGGGCCGTACCGCTCGGTCAGCACCGGCATGCCACCGGGCATCCGGCCGGCAATGTCGTGCGCCTTGTTGACGGTGAGGATGTCGAGGAAGGCGTGCATCCGGTCGGCCGGGGTCCGCGCCGGGTCACGCATCACTTCGTACGGACCATGGGTTTGCTTGCCGATCGCCCAGCTGGTGACGGTGGGGAACTGCACCTCGTATGTCCGGCCGGTGGGCGTGACGAGGGTGCAGTTCAGCCCGAAGAACCGGTTACCGGGGTGCCAGAAGCTCTTGACGTCGGTCACCTGGTGGCCGCCGGCGGTCAACGCGTCGAGCACTCCCGCAACCGCCGGCCCGTACGCGTCGGTCTCCGGTGCCCGTACGGAGAACCGCACCACGTCGTTGATCTCGGCGAGCGCCTCCGGGAGGGTGTAGCCCTTCGGCTCGAAGTCGGTGCTGAACTTGCGGGCCAGCGACTCTGCACCTTTGACCCGGTACTCACTGCCCAGCGGGGTGAGCGCGGCGGTGCCGGCCAGGCCAAGATCGGTGTTGAGCCGGTCGCCGATGGTCCCCAGCTCGGCCAGGATCGCATCGGCATCGACCTGGGCGGCGGCCAGCTCGGCGAGCAGCGTGGCCCGGTCGGATTCGGTCAACGCATCCAGGTACGCCGATTCACCGGTCGCCCCGGTCGTCGACACCGCAGTCGTCTGCGGGCCGTCGGCCGGCATCGGATTGCCGTCGGCGTCGAGGACGATCGACCAGACCCCGTCGACCTCGCTGCCGTAGATCGGCCCAGCGTCGGAGACCTGCCGGCTCTGCGCGTCGATCCAGATGATCTGCCCGTCGTGGTTGACGGCGTTCCAGGTGTGCGCGCCGCCGCCGGCCGCAGCGGTCCAGCTGGTGATGATCAGCGCGGCGAATCCGGGGCCGGCGCGCCGCAGCTGGTCGGCGACCGCCTCCAAGCCGGCCGGCCCGCGGCCGGCAGGCGCGAAGGACGCCCCCAGCCACTGTTCCTGACGCCGGGTGCCGGCCGGCTCGGCGGTCACCGACGCGCCGGTCGCCGCCGCGACCTGTGGGTCGCCGTACCAGGTGGCGAGGACGGACAGGCCGACGTCGGCGCAGTTCGTGCCGCGGCCGGGGTTGGCCGGGCCACCGTCGTTGACCAGCTCCGGCCAGCGGCCGTCGCGCGGGTCGGGGTGCCGGGCCGGACGGCCGTCCGGCCCGACCGGCACCTCGTCGGTCAACGCCTGCTGGTCGGCGGGGTCCGGCGGCACCAGACCCTGCATGTCGCCGGTCGGTCTGGTCTCCGGCAGCGCCCGGCCGTCACCCAACGCGCCGGAATCCGGCGGTACGGTCGGGCCGGGCATCCGTTCGGTGTCCACCACCGGGATGACGCCGAGTTTTTCCAGCATCGGCCCGCACGACCGGCAGGGTGGTCGGTAGACGCCATGTTCGTACACCACGTCGACGTCCTGGGCGCGGCGGAACTGGTGGGTGACGATCCGCGCCCCGGCCAGCTCCGATCGGGCGTACGCGGCGAAGTCGCCGATCCGGCCGGCATCCTGCCACTGCCGATCCAGCTGGTAGACCACATCGGACACCATGGCGACCTCGGCGCACCGCCCGTGCCCGCTGCCGACCCGGCTGACCTGCTGAGCGACCTCGGCGAGCACTGTCTCGACCAGCGGGTGCGGCGTCGGCTGGGTGGCCGGGTCGGTGCTCTGGTCGGCGGTCATGCTGCTGTGTGTGGTGAGCTGCCCGCTGCGGGTCATCAACGCGCCGACCACGCCCGGCCGTTTACCCATCGAGATCTGTTCGCCCTGGGTGGCCTGCTGCTGGTGCCGGGTCACCGCACCCGTGACGGCGTCGACCAGGGCCCGGGACGCGTCGATGAGCGCCTGGTCGGCGTCCGTGCTGTTCGGATCGCCGTCGAACCGGACCGGGTCCAGCTGCCAACTGTGCGTACCGGTGCCGGTAGGGCCGACCGACCGCTGCAGGGTCTGCGGGTCGACGGTGGTGCCGGCGGACGGTTGCCGGGGCGCCGGGCCGACCGGCTGGTCCGGGCCGCCGGTGGTCGCGGCCGGCGGCGCGGACGCCGGTGGGCCGATCGGCGGCAGTACCGGCGGCGTCGGGCTGGTCGTCGTGGTCGGGCTGGTCGCGGCCGACGCCGACCCCGTCGTGGTGGTCCCGGTCGGGGTGCCGACCGACTGGCCGGGCTGAGCCGGTACGGCTGGTGCGGCGACGGCCGGCCCGAAGCTGACCGAGCCGGCGGAGGGCCCGGCGGTAGGTCCGGCCACCGGCGCCGGTGGCCGGACCGGCGCCGAGGTGGTGCCGGTCGACGAGCTCCGTGGAGCAGCCGTGGGGTTGCCACCGGCCGTTGACGCCGCCGCCGCGGCCTGGGCAGTCGTCTGGGCTCCGGACTGAGCCGGCCCCGACGTGGCCGTCGTCGCCGGTGTAGACGTCGCAGCCGATGTCGACGTCGAACCCGGTGTGGGCGGGGAGCTCTGCGGCCCGGCTGCGATCACGGCCGGAGCCGCCGCCTGCGCTGAGATACCTACCCCGGCCGGGGCACCGACGACGACCTGTACCGGCGGCCCGTCGTCCGCCCGCGTCGGCCCTACACCGTCCGGCGCCGTGACGTCCGGCGCCGTGACGTCCGGCGCCGTGACGTCCGGCGCCGTGACGTCCGGCGAGGCTGTGCTGGTCAACGGCGCGTCGGTCAACCGCGCGTTCGCCGGGCTGGCGGTGTCGCCCACGCCGACCGCCGCCGGCTGACCCGAGGTGACCACCGGTGGAGGCTCGGCACCAACAGTCGGTTGGATGCCGGGTTGGTCGACGACCGTCGGGGCCGCCTGGGTCGTCGGGGCGTCCTGCGTGGTCGGGGCCAACGAGATGGAGCCGGCCCCGGAATCCGGTACGGTCTGCGGCGTCGGGTCAGCCGTGACCGGAGCCGGGACGGCGGTACCCGTACCGCTGGCCGGGTCGGACCCGGTCGCGCCAAGGTCGAGCCCGGCGGCGTCCACGCTCGTCACCGGAGCAATGCCGGCCAGGTCGACGGTGCCGGGCACGCCGGCCGGCGGCGCGACACCACCCAGCCGGTTGGCCCAGCCGGCGGCCGTGCTGCCGGCGGAGGACGCCGCCATGGTGGCACCACCCCGACCGGCACCGCTGGTAAAACCGCCGAGCGCCCCCTGCCAGCCGGGGCTGGTCCACTGCTGGTTGACGGCGAGGTTCGCGGCGACGCTGGCCGCCGGGGAGATGACCGCGTTCTGCATGCCGGCGGCGACCGACCGGCCGCCCCAGCGAACGACGCCAGCGGCCCGGAAATTCATTGCCGGCGGCCGGAACGACACCGGCACCCGAGGCGCGACCGTGTTACGCAGCAGCCGGTTGCCGCCGAAGCCGAGCATGCCGCCGAACGCGCCGCCGACCCCGGCGGTGAGGGTCCGCCGGCCGTCCCAGTCGTCGCGGTTGCCCTGGGCGACCTGGAACGCCTGGGCGCCGATGTCGATGATCAGCTCTTCGCCGATCTCCTGAGCCAGCTCGATGCCCAACTGGGTGCCGAGCCGCTGGGCGCCGGTTTGGGTGACGTGCGTGGTGGCGATCCTGGCCGAACCCTGCAGCGCGGCCCGCATCCCGGCCTGGGTGAGCAGCTGCCGGCCGAGCTGGGCCAGCAGCCGGCGGAACGCGACGGTGACCGCCTGCCGGCCGGCGGCGAGGATGCCGGGGATGGCACCGGCGGAGACGCCGCCCAGCCAGGCCATCAGCAACGCCACGAACACCGCGATCACCGTGATGGCCACCGCGATGAGAATCGTCAGCTTCGCGTACTCGATCTCGCTGGCCGCGGTGTCACAACCGTTCGCGAAGGCGGCGGCGGCCTTCTGCAGGACCGGCAGCCCGGTGTTGGGGCCGACCCCGACCTGCTGCCAGAAGTTGGCGAACTCGGCGCCCGCGTCGCCGCCCCAGCTTTCGATGACCCGCAGCGCGGCCGGGTCGGCGTCGGCCAACGCGACCCGTACCACCTCAGCGAGCTCACGCCAGGCGGCGGCGAGCTCACGCATCTGGTCCTCGTCGCCGGTGGGCCACGCCTCACCGGCGCTCACCCAGGTGACGGCATCCCAGACCCACCCGTACTCGCCGAACCACTCCCGGGGATTGATGATCGCCACGTCGTTGGCCCTCCGACAGCGACCGGGCTACCTGCCGCCGCCGAAGCTGTCGCCGACCGCGCCGTCGTCGGCGACCGTGCCGTCGATCGAGGAGACGATCCGGAGACCGGTGTCGGCGAACGCGGCGATGAGATCGTCACCGGCGTCCAGGGTCACCTTCGCCGGGGCCTCGTCACCGCCGTCCAGGTAGTGCTCGTTGAACGTCCGCCCGGCCTCGTCGTCGCCCCACGGTCGGGCCTCGTTGAGCGCCCGGATGCTGCCGGTGACGCGGGACCACTCGGCGGCCAGTGACTCGGCCGCCGCGCCGAGCGCGTTGCCGGCCGGGCGGGCCCGGTCGGGGTTGAGGAAGGTCTGCTGCGGCTCGGTCATTTCCGGTCACCCCCGGGCAGGTCGGTGTCGAGCTGGCGGAAGATGCCTTCAAGATCGAAGTCCATGTGTGCCTGGAACTGTGCGTCGGGCACCAGCGGCCGGCAGATCCGCTCCACTTCGGCCATCGCCTGAGCGGTGGCGGCCCGGATGGTATCGGTGACCGTGGTGGACAGCTGCGCGGCGTTCGGCCGGCGGTAGATCCGCGGGTCGAGCTCCACCTTGGTGACCTGTCCTCTCGGCCCGACCGTCACGGTGACGAGCCCGTCGTCGGAGGTGACGGTGGCCGACACCGCCCGCAGCTGCTGCTGCAGGTCGGCGGCGCCGGAGCGCATCCGATCGAACTGTGTCATCAACTCGTCGGCGCGGGCGCGCAGGCCGTGCACGTCCATCGTGTCCCTCCCCGTCGCCGCGTCACACCGGGCGCTGCCGGGCACTGAGTGGGCGTCGCCAGGCACCGCCGGTGAAGCGTCATGACGACGATACTGAATGTGTGCCAGCCGCACGAGCCCGCTGGTCGCCGCAGCTGGATTAGGATGTCGGGCGGTACGGGAGGTCTGGAGGTCAGCTGATGCGGTCACCGACCCGGCTGCTGGCCGTCGCGTTGGGCGTACTGCTGACCGGCGCGCCGAGCGTCCTGCCGGTCGTCGCGGCGGTGCCGGCGTCTGCTGCCCCGGGCAGTTGCCGTAGCCCTGCCGACCCCGGTCCGGTGATCCCTCAGATTTCCTGGCATCAGCGCTGGTTGGCGCCCGAACGCGGCTGGCCGGTGACCGACGGGTCGGGGGTACGGGTCGCGGTGATCGACTCCGGGGTCGACGACGACCACCCACAACTGTCCGGTCAGGTGACTGCCGGCTTCGACCTGACCGGCGTCGAGGTCAACGGCACGGTGGACTGCGCCTCGCACGGCACCGCCGTGGCCAGCCTGATCGCCGCCACCAGGGTGGACGGCGTCGGCTTCCACGGCATCGCCCCAGGGGTGACGATCGTTCCGATCCGGGTCACCGAGCGGATCCAGGCGCGGCAGGACGGCTCCGCCTCACCGGCGGACCGGCTGGCCGAGGCGATCGATTTCGCGGTGGCCAGCGACGCGAAGGTGATCAACATGTCGCTGACCATGTACCGCGCGGACCCGGCGGTACGGGCCGCGGTCGAGCGCGCCGTGCGGGCTGACGTGGTGCTGGTGGCCGCCGCCGGCAACAGCCACCAGCAGGGCGCGCCGCCGGATCCGACGCCGTACCCGGCGGCGTTCGACGGGGTGATCGGCGTCGGGGCGATCGACGAGAACGGCGTACGGCTGGCGGATTCCCAGGTCGGTGACTACGTGGACCTGGTGGCGCCGGGTGGGGCGGTGGTGGCGGCGACCCGGGTGTCCGGGCACCAGGTGGTCGCCGGCACCAGCTACGCCACCCCGGTGGTGAGCGCGACAGCGGCGCTGCTGCGGGCCGCCGAGCCGGATCTGTCGGCGGCCGATGTGGCCCGGCGGCTGACGGCGACGGCGGATCCGGCATCCGGCGGCCGGTCGGCGGGCTACGGCCACGGGGTGGTCAATCCGTACCGGGCGGTGACCGAGCGGTTGACGGCGGGCGAGCCGGTCGGCGCGCCGGCGCTGCCGACGGTCGTGCCGGATGTCGCCGCGGCGCAGCGGGCAGCTCGCTGGCAGCGGCTGACCCGGACCGCCGTGGCGGTCGCCGCCGGTACGGCGTTGCTGATCCTGGTGGTCGCGGTGACCGTGGCGGCACTGCCGGGTGGCCGACGCCGCCGCTGGCAGCCGACCCGGCGGATGGTCGACCGCAGCGGCGCGGCGTCGCAAGGCGGTACGCGCACCGATCCGCAGGAGGCGTACTTCGTGGTGCCCGGACCGGCTGGTCGGTGACCGAGTCGTCTACTCGAACTTGGCCCGGTTGGCCGCCTCGCGTGCCTGCATTCGTACGGCCGCTTCACGCAGCGCCTTCTCGATCCGGTTGAGCAGGTCCTTGAGGTCGTTGGCGGCAGACTCCCACTCCGCCTGCCGGGTCAGGTACGCGGTCTGCGCGTCACCCTCCCAGGTCGCCACCAACGGCTGGATGCCGGTCTTGAGGCCGTCGAGCTCTTGAATCATGTTCTTGGCCGCGGTGCCGCAATTGTCGGCGGCGTTGTTCAGCGCGGCGAAATCGTAGCGGATGTCCATCTCGATCCCTCCGGTCAGAGCTTCAGCGCCGCAGTGATCTGGCCGGCGGTCGCCCCCGCCGAATCCATCTCGGATTTGATCTCATCGTCGCTGACTTCGTAGTCCTTACCGGCCGAACCGACCGCCTCGGCGATCGACCGCAACGCCAGGTTCAGCCGCGCCATGTCCTCGTCGAACGCCTGACGCACCTGCTGGAACGAGCCGGCACCGATGCCCTTCCACTGGTCGTAGAGCGGCATGAGCTGGTCCATCAACTGGTTCAGGTTGCCGGTCAGCCGGTTCGCGACGTCATCGACGTCCTTCTCGGTCTGAACCATCAGCCCGGTATTGGTGTTCATCCCGGTCATGGTGGTCTTCACCCCGTCCTCTGGTGGGATGCCCCGCAATTCGAGGGGCGGTGCCGCATGGTGCGCGGACGCACCATCTGTCAACGGAAACGGTAGTTCCTTGTGTCCAGTGACGCCAGACCGATACCGGTCGATCAGGACGGTCCGACCGCCACCCGCCCGCCGTCCCTCAATCCACAATAGCCGGTCAAGCTGGTCGTCGGGCCGCTGCCGGTTCCAGCGCCGGCCCGCCCGGCAGCCGCACCACCAGGCTGGCGGGTAGTCGTACCGGCTCCACCTCTGGGTAGCCGAGCATCGCGGCGACCGCCCGGTCCGCCAGTGGATAGCGGACGCCGAGGTCGGTCACCAGGGTCAGGGTGCCGGCCGGGGCGTCCGGCGCGGGCATCGACTCGACCAACGCGCCGTGGCCGGGCTCGATCACCACCCGGTCCGCCAGCGGTACGCCGTCGGCGGTGCGCGCCGGGGTGACGATCGCCTGCGTCGGCGGCTCGACCTGCGCATCGACCAGCACCTGCGGCTGGTGGCTGCCGGGCGGATAGCCGGCGCAGACGCTCTGCCGGCCGTCGGTCAGCCGCAGAATGTCCGGTCGGCGCTGCGGCGACCGGGCGCCGGTCTCCCCGGACTCGACCGCCCGCGGCGCGCCGACCACGGTGGCGGCGGCAACCGGCCGCGCGGTCGGCGGTTCGCCGCCGTACGCGTCCCGGGTACCCGGATCGGCGAGCAGCACCTCGGCCTGCAACTCGGTCAGCGGTGCCAGCCGGTCCCGTTCGGCAAGGTAGTACTGCCGGTCGCCGGTCTGGTTCTCGACCACGTAGATCTCGCCGGTGACCGCGTCCGGCAGCGCGGTCGACGGCTCGCCCCGGCCGGGCACCGGCCGGCTGCCGATCGGCTCCGCGGCCGGCAACGCGTTCAGCCAGGCCCCGCCGACCAGCACGACCGGCTCGGAGCGCAGGGCCAGGCCCTCCAGGACGATGTCCTCGTCGACCAGTTCGTGCCGCTGGTCCCGCCAGATCAGCTGCAGGTGCCCGGTGTCGGCGTCGCGGACCAGCAGCGCCCCGTCGTCGGTGGGCCGGCCACCGAGCGGCGGCCGGCCGACGGTCAGCACCGTGGTGGTCACCAGCTCACCGGACTCGTCCCGGACGGCCTGGGAGCACAGTGTCCACCCGCCGGTCAGCATCCGCTTCGCGTCGGGCAGCGCGTCCGGTGCGTCCGGGATGCCGATCCGAGGGCCACGGGGCGTACCGGCCAGGGAGTTGCGTGACACGTCGGTCACCGGGGCGAAGGACTCCAGCGCCAGCAGCGCCGAGGCGTAGTTGACCACCGGATGCAGGTGCCCCTCGCGGTAGAGGTACCTGGTGCCGGTCTCCCTCTCCAGGATCACCGAGGCGCCGTCCTGCCAGCTGGTCGCTCCACCGGGGACGATGAAGCCGAAGACGCCGACCGCGCCGAGGCACAGCACCGCCACCATGACCCCGCCGAGGCCCGCGCCGCCAAGCCGCTGAAACGGGGCGACCGCCGGATCCGGGTCCCTCGCCACCAGCGCGGACGTCATCCGCTGGACGAAGAACTGGTACGACTGGACCTGGTCGCGCCGCGACGGCATGCCTGGCTTCCTTCCACCCGTCAGCGCCGCACGGCTGCACCACCACGCGGCGTGCTGCCTACCATAGGGTCCGGTGACGACGGCGTACCGTGGGGTCTCGCCCGCAGCCCGGAGGGAAACATCGATGCTCGGTCGCGACGAGGCGCTGGACCTGGCCCGCCAATGGGCGACCGAGCACGGCGCCGGCACCGACGAACGGATCGGCCTGCACGAGTTCGAGCACGGATACGTCGCCTGGCTGATCCCCACCGACGACGCGGGAAGTCGGACGGCCGGGCCGCCGACCGGTTCCGGGTCGCCGCGGATCGTGATCGACCGGGAGTCCGGCGAGGTCAGCCAGTGGCCGCCGGTCCCGGTGACGGTCGTCGCCGAGCGGTACGCCGCCGCCCGGGCCGCCGACCGCCGATTCCCGCCGGACGTCCGGCCGGTGCTGGAGGCCGCCGGCTGGTTCCCCGGCCGGGACGTCTCCGCGATGGTCGACCAGTGGGCCGCCCGGTGGGCGGGTGAACTCGACGGACTGGTCATGGCGCCGGTCGCCCGCGCGGCGCTGACCGAGTTCGGCGGGCTGACCATAGCCCAGTTCGGCTCGGACGGCACCGCCGACGCCGGCTTCCCGACCTTCGTCCACCCGGTACGCAGCGGCCTGGTCACCGAGGAGGCCCGGATCTTCGTCGACGAGTACGACCATCCGGTGTTCCCGCTCGGCGGCAACTCGGACGGCCCCGCCGAGCTGGTCGTCGACGCCGCCGGCCGGGTCGTCCTGCTGCACTGGGCCGGCTACCAGTACGTCGCCGACGACGTCGACACGGCACTGATCCGGCTGGTCCGGGGCGGCCCGTTCCCGCCGCTGCGGCCGGAGCAGCTCGCAGCCGGAGTCAGCCGTTGATCGCCCGCATGAAGCCGTACAGGCCGAGCACGGCGCAGGCCACCGGCACCACGGCCAGCTGCAGCACCACGTCCAGCCCGTCGCCGAGCCGGGCCAGCCGGGGCGTCGGCGGGCGTCGGCTGTAGACCATCCCGGCCGCCAGCACCAGCGCCACCACCAGCAGCACCACGGGCAGCAGGGCCAGCCGGGTACCGGCCGCCATCCCACCCGTACCGGTCAGGGTCAGCAGACCGACGCCGACCAGGCCGCCGGCCAGCAGCGGCACCCGGTGCCGGATGGTCGAGACCAGCCGGGCCCGCAGCAGCTGACCGGCCGTCACCACCGCGACCAGCAGCACCGCGCCGACCGTCGCCGACAGGGTCAGCACCGCTGACCCGGCGGCAGCGACCACGGCCGCACCGAACATCAGGCCGGTCAGCACCTCGTCGGCGCGGGCCGTCGCCCGGTAGATCTCCGCCCGGTCCGGCTGCGGGTCGTCGCGGACCAGGTCCTCGGCGGTACGCGGCAGCGCCGGCATCGGCAGTTTGCCGGCCCGGACCGAGATCAGCGGCAGCGCCGGCAGCAGCAGGGTCACCACGGCCACCAGCACCGCTGCGGCGCGCGGCCCGTCCAGCGACCCGACGGCCAGCACCGCCCCGGTCGTCCCGCTGACCCCGGCGAAGATCGCCGCCACGAAGACCCGGCCGGCGTCCCCGACGCCCAGCATGCCGAGCACCCCGGTCAGGGTCAGCGCCGCCGAACCGACCAGCAGATGCGGTGCCCCCAGATCGGTGACCGGTTCGCCGCCGGCCAGCGACACCGCGCCGCCGACGAACGCGTACGGCAGGGCCAGGGCGGCGAGCACCGCGCCGGCCAGCGAGTCGGCCATCGCCCGGGACAGCAGCACGCCGACCGCGACGAGGACGGCTGCGGTGCCGAGCAGGGCCGCCCCGGCGGCCACCCCGGCGGCCACCCCGGTGCCGCCGGCGGTCACCACCGCGACCAGGGCGAGCAGCAGCAGAACGGCACCGGTCAGCAAACCGGTCAGCCGGGTGACGGCCGGCGTCCAGGACAGTCCGCGCCGGCGGGCACCGGCGGCGATCGCCTCCATCAGGTCGTCGTAGGCCAGCTCCGGCCACTCGGTACGGCGGGGCAGCAGATGCAGCGTCTCGCCGTCGCGGACCTGCTGCGCGGCGAGCGTACGGTTGAGGTCCAGGGTGGATCCGTTGGTACGCCGCAGCGCCCAGCCGCCGTCGGCCGTACCGTCGGAGGGGTTCTCGTCGGCCTGCCGCAGCACCGCCGGGAGCAGCCCGACCAGCGGCAGGTGTTCGGGCAGGGCGAGGTCGATGCGTCGGGTCGGCGCCACGACGGCGATCCGGGCGAGTCCGGTTCCGGCCTGGGTGACCACTGCTGACTCCTCATCAAGCCGCGCGGGCTGTCCTGACTCGAGAAGGCTACCTACCATGTGCCGGTGCCGTCGGTGCCGGTAGTGACCCGGTGTCCGGGTGTGACGACGACGGGGAGGGTCGATCCGTGGGTACGGTGGTGATACGGCGTCCAACGCGCCGACCCGAGCCGGAGTACCCGTCCGGCGAGGTTCTGCTCGATGCGCCGCCCGAAGTGCCGGCGCCAACCGGCCGGACCTGGGGGCAGCTGATGATGCTGCTGCCGATGCTGGCCGGGTCGGTCGCGATGGCGCTGATGTACGCCGGCCGGGGCGGATCGACGCTCAGCTACGTCGCCGGTGGCCTGTTCGGCCTCTCCGCGCTCGGCATGCTCGCCACCCAGCTGTCCAACCAGGCGGGTGGGCCGAGCCGGCAGGAGATGGCGCAGCGGCGGAGGGAATACCTGGCGCATCTGTCGCGGCAGCGTCGCCGGGTGCTGCGGACCGTACACCAGCAGCGGGAGGCCACGTTCTACCGGCACCCGGACCCGCAGACGCTGTGGTCGGTGCCGGTCGGTCCCCGACTGTGGGAACGCCGCCGCGGCGACCCCGACTTCGCCACCGTACGGGTCGGTCTCGGGCCGCAGGAGCTGGCGACGCCGCTGATCCCACCGCCGCCGACCGCGCTGGAAAAGCTGGAACCGATGTGCGCGTTGGCGCTGCGCCGGTTCCTGACCAGCTACGCCACTGTTCCGCAGTTGCCGGTGGACATGGCGCTGCGCGGCTTCGCCCGGGTGCATCTGCGCGGCGACCCCGACCCGGTCCGCGCCCTGGTCCGGGCGGTGATCGCCCAAGCCACCGCGTTCCACGCGCCGGACGACATGCTGGTGGCGATCTGCCCGGCCCGGACCCGGCGGGAGCACTGGGAGTGGGTCAAGTGGCTGCCGCACGCGCTGCACCCGACCCGCACCGATGCGACCGGCGCGCTACGGCTGGTGTCGTCGACGGTGACCGGGTTGGAAGCGATGCTCGACGACATGCTCGCCAACCGCCCCCGGTTCAACCTGGCCGGCGGCGGCTCCGCCACCACCTCCGGCCCGCACCTGCTGGTGGTGCTCGACGGCGGTGACCCGGCCGGCTCCGATCACCTGATGACCGACGGCGGCGTGGAGGGGGTGACCATCGTCGACCTGTCCGAGCCACCGCCCCGGGTGCTCGACCGGGCCCGGCTGGTGCTCGATGTCGCCGCCGACGGGTCGATGGCCAGTGTCACCCTGGACGGCCGAGCGCAGATCGGCACCGCCGACACCTGCACGATCGCCGAGGCGGAGACGTTGGCGATGGAGCTGGCGCCGCTGCGACTGTCCGCCGCGTCCCGGGGCGAGCAGCCGCTGCACCTGGAGCAGGACCTGGCCGACCTGCTCGACCTGGGCGACCCGTACGAGTTCGACGTGGAGCGGGCGTGGACGCCCCGGCCGAACCGGGACCGGCTGCGGGTGCCGCTCGGGCTGACCCCGGACGGCACCCCGGTCGAGCTGGACCTCAAGGAGTCCGCGCAGGACGGCATGGGCCCACACGGCCTGCTGATCGGCGCCACCGGCTCCGGCAAGTCGGAGCTGCTGCGCACCCTGGTGCTGGCGCTCGCCGCCACCCACTCGTCGGAGACGCTCAACTTCGTGCTGATCGACTTCAAGGGCGGGGCGACGTTCACCCGGCTGGACAAGCTGCCGCACACCAGCGCGGTGATCACCAACCTCTCCGACGAGCTGCCGCTGGTCGACCGGATGACCGACGCGATCAACGGCGAGCTGGTCCGCCGGCAGGAGCTGCTCCGCTCGGCCGGCAACTACGCATCGCAGCGTGACTACGAGAAGGCCCGGGCGGCCGGGGCGCCGCTGGAGCCGATGCCGGCGCTGCTGATCATCTGTGACGAGTTCTCCGAACTGCTGACCGCCAAGCCGGACTTCATCGACATGTTCGTCCAGATCGGTCGGGTCGGCCGGTCGTTGAGCGTGCATCTGCTGCTCGCCTCGCAGCGGCTGGAGGAGGGCCGGCTGCGCGGACTGGACACCCACCTGTCGTACCGGATCGGCCTGCGGACCTTCTCCGCGATGGAGAGCCGGGTGGTGCTCGGCGCCACCGACGCGTACGAACTGCCCCGCTCCCCCGGCCACGGCTACCTACGGTTCGGCACCGAACCGCTGGTACGGTTCCGGGCCGCGTACGTCTCCGGCACGTACCGCAGCAAGACCGCCGAGGCGGTCGCCGCCGGCGACGGCGACGACCGGGTCCAGGAATACACCACCCAGTACGTCGCACCCCGGCTGCCGGCCGACGCCCGCCAGCCCGGGCCCGAACCGGCCGACACCACAACCGGCGAGAGCCTGCTCGACATCCTGGTCAGCCGGCTCACCGGCCGCGGCAAACCGGCCCACCAGGTGTGGCTGCCGCCGCTCGGCGCTCCGATGACCCTCGACCAGCTGCTCTCGCCGCTGGTCGCCGACCCGGAACGCGGCATCACCGCGGCCAGCCCGACCCTGCAGGGCGAGCTGCGGGCCGCTGTCGGCCTGATCGACAAGCCGTTCGAGCAGCGCCGCGACGTGCTCTGGCTGGAGCTGGGCGGCTCTGCCGGACACACCGTCGTCGTCGGCGGCCCGCAGAGCGGCAAGAGCACCCTGCTGCGTACGGTCGTGTCGTCGCTCGCCCTCACCCATACCCCACGCGAGGTGCAGATCTACTGCCTCGACCTGGGCAGCGGCGCGCTCACCGCGCTGCGTGACCTGCCGCAGGTCGGCGGGGTCGCCACCCGGCTGGACGCCGGGCAGGTCCGCCGGACCATCGCCGAGCTGCGGCTGCTGATGGCCCAGCGGGAACGCCGGTTCGCCGAGAACCGGATCGACTCGATGGCCACCTACCGGCGGGAACGCCGGCACGGCGGGCACACCGACGACCCGTTCGGCGACGTGTTCCTGGTGATCGACGGCTGGGCGGCGGTACGCGCCGAGTTCGAGGACCTGGAGCCGGCGATCAACGACATCGCCAACCGGGGGTTGTCGTTCGGCGTCCACCTGGTAATCAGCGCCGGCCGGTGGATGGACCTGCGACCGGCGGTACGCGACGTCTTCGGCACCCGGCTGGAGCTGCGCCTCGCCGACGCCAGCGACTCCAACCTGGACCGGCGGGCGGCGATGAACGTGCCGGACAAGTCGCCCGGCCGGGGCATCACCCCGGACGGCATGCAGTTCCTCGCCGCGCTGCCCCGCACCGACGGCGACGCCGACGCCGGGACCCTCGCCGACGGTGCCCGGCGGTTCGTCACCGACGTCGCCGCCGCCTGGCAGGGCCCGGGTGCGCCACCGGTGCGGCTGCTGCCGGCCGTGGTGCCGTACGAGTCGGTGCCGGACACCGGACGCCCCGGCGTGCCGATCGGCATCGCCGAGGTCGACCTGCAGCCCGTACACCTGGACCTGGGCACCGATCCGCACTTCATCGTCTTCGGCGACGGCGAGTCCGGCAAGAGCAGCTTCCTGCGGGCGCTGGCCCGGGGCATCACCGACCGCAACGATCTGACCCAGGCCCGGCTCATCGTCGTCGACTACCGGCGCAGCCTGCTCGGCGACATCAGCGAAAAACACCAGATCGGGTACGGCACCTCGGCGGACGTCACCGCCGGCATGCTGACCGAGGTGGTCAATGTGATGCGTGACCGGCTGCCCCCGGCGGACGTGACCCCGGAGCAGCTGCGTACCCGCAGCTGGTGGCGGGGCCCCGACCTGTACATCCTGGTCGACGACTACGACCTCGTCGCCGGTGGCGGCGGCAACCCGCTGCTGCCGCTGCTGGAGTTCCTGCCGCAGGCCCGTGACATCGGGCTGCACCTGGTGATCGCCAGGCGCAGTGGCGGCGCCAGCCGGGCCCTGTACGAGCCGATCCTGATGCGACTGCGCGAGCTCAGCTCGCCGGGCCTGGTGATGTCCGGCAGCCGCGACGAGGGGGTGCTGCTCGGCAACGTCCGGCCCGGCCCGCTGCCGCCGGGGCGGGGCTGGCTGGTCACCAGGCGGGAGGGCACCCGGCTGGTCCAGTTGCTACATCTACCGTCCACATCGTGACTCTCGGTCCACGACAATTGCGGTGACGCGATAGTTTTGTGGATGCCGATACGCGCATGCGGCCTGGGGGAGGGATCATGGCGGACGACAGCTGGCTGGTCAACGAGACAATCGACGTCGACATCGAGCAGCTCGACGACTTCGCCCAGTGCGTGATGGCCGAGTTGCGGCTCAACTTCCAGCCGAGCCTGGCAAGCGGCATCAACCACATGCTCACCATCCCGGTGCCGTTCGGCGGGTCGGGGATGTCCGAGGGCCGGTTCTTCCAGGGCCGGCACGACGAGAACCGTAAGGCGGCCACTCTGCTGCTCGGCGAGGTGGCCAAGGGCCTCGCCTCCCTGGCGACCGCCGCCAAGTCGATCTCCGCCGAATACCTCGACGGCGACGCCCTGGTCGCGGCCGACCAGATGACCATTTACACCGCATTCTCCAATCTAGAAGGCGGCGAGACGCTCGACGATCTCTGGCAAGATCCGGAGAGCGGCGTCGAGGATCCGAGTCTGGTGGTCGATCCGGACGAGGAAAGCTCCTCCTACGCCCCCGAGGCGGCCGACCGGGACCTGTCGCTGTACGAGGCCGAGACGATCGGTGAGGGCGACGGTGCCTACGACATCCGCGCCGACGACGAGGACATGCACGACGATGAGCTCGACAGCCCGTCGGCCGAGCACTGAGCAGCGCGGATAGCGACGTCGAGGAGCGGGGATGTCTGACGAGTACTTCGGCTGGCAGCCGGTGTCGATCCCGTACGTGAACGCCGGGAACGACTACGTCGTCCACGACTACTCGGACCCGAACCAGCGCTACGAACCCACCGTCTGGGACAAGGAGACGACCAACATCGAGACGATGTGGGGTTGGATCCAGAACGAGAGCGACGAGCGGGTGATCGCCGTCGCCGACATGTGGCACCGGATCGGCGTGCTGCTCGACAGCACCCGCACCAACCTGCAGCGGTACGCGACGGCGCTGGCTGCCAAGTGGCAGTCACCGGCCGGTGAGTACTTCATGCAACGGGTGGGCGCCACCCTCTACTCCCTCGACGAGTGGAAGGAGGCCGCCGACAGCAACCGCCGTGGCCTGGAGCAGTTGGCCGGCAAGATCGAGTCGACCCAGCAGGAGTTCCGCAGCCTCTGGGAGCAGTACACCGTGGAGGCGGCCGACCCGGACAACGGCCTGCAGTGGTCCGACACGTACGACTGGATCCCGGGCACCACCGGCCGGACCCGCAAAGACGTGATGGACGACTACTTCGAGCGTGCCCGGGACATCATCAAGCCGTTGGCCGACATGTACATCGATGTGTACCTGAGCCACATCACCCGGGGCACCACCTTCCGGGGCCCGACCGACGCAGCGGTGGTCTACCAGTCCGTTACGCCTACGGGTATACCCTCTGGCCCTATTGCTGGCCCGCCGGGTGGTGCGCCGGGCGCACCGCCCCGGCCGGAGTTCGCGGGGCGTGGCGAGCCGCCCACCGCTCCCGGGCTGGACCGGGGCGCACCGTCACCCACGCCACCACCGACGGTGCCGGACGGGCTGCACCTGGCCGGGGGCACCGTTGCCCCACCGACCGCGCCTCCCCCGGTGCCCAACCTCCCGCAGACCGGTGCCGGCCCGGCGCCGAGCCCGCCACCGGCGGTAGTGCCACCCGGCGTCACCCCCGGGCCACGACCGGGGGCACCGGGGGGCAACCGACCCGGAGCACTGCCGCCGGGTGCGAACCGCCCGAATTCTCCGCTCCGGCCGCCCGGTCCGCCCCGGCCGGCGCTGCCCGGGGCCGGTGGTCCGCCGCCGAACAACCCGGCCAGCCGACGTCCGGCACCGCAGCGCCCGTCGCTGCCCGGCAGCACCGGACCGACGCCGGGTGGCTACCGGCCGCCGGGGCCGAGCGGCCGCCCGGCCGGCGGCGGCACTGGCCGGCCGGCCGCCCCGCCGCCCAGCCTGGGCGGTCCACGCAGCCGCCCCGCCGCCCCGACCACCGGCGCTGCCCGGCTACCGCAGCCGGCCGCACCCGGCTCCGCCGGTCGGCCGGCCCCGGCTGCTCCACGGCTGTCCGGCCGGGCCGGGCCGACGAAGCCCGGCGGGGTCGCCAAGGGCCCGGGTCCGGTGCTGGGCGGGCAACGCGGCCCCGGCCCGGCCAGCGGCACCGGTCGCACCAGCCGCAGGACCGACGACCGGCAGCAGACCTGGGAGTACGGCGACGGTGACGACGAGCTGTGGCAGACCGACCCGGCGGCTCCCGGCACCATCGACACCCCCGACGAGAAGCCGCCGCAGCAGCAGGGCCGGAGCCTGGGCCAGCGATGAGGCCGGCAGACGGCCGAGCTGAGCCGGACGAAGCACCCGACGCAGTATCATCCGGGCACAGCGCCGGGTCGCCCGGCGACTACCCGACGGAGAGGTGTGCTCCGCCCATGCGTGCTTCCCGGCGGTTACTCGGCCTGGTGGCAGCCGGGCTGCTCGGGCTGCTCGGCACGGCGTCGCTGCCCGCCGGGCCGGCGCAGGCCGACGAGATCCGGGACCAGTCCTGGCATGTCGAGGCGATGCGGCTGCCCGAGGTGCACCGGATCACCCAGGGCGAGGGGGTGACCGTCGCGGTGGTCGACACCGGCGTCGACGCCTCCCACCCCGACCTGCGGGACAACGTACTGCCCGGGGCCGACCTTCACGACCGCGACAGCAAGGGCCACGTCGACCGGCGCAACCACGGCACCGGGATGGCGTCGCTGATCGCCGGGCACGGGCACGGGCCCGGCGGCCGTGACGGGGTGCTCGGGGTGGCGCCGAAGGCCAAGATCCTGCCCATCACGCTCTCCAGCCCGAAGACTGAGATCATCCTCCCCGAGTCCATCGCACTCGGGATCAACTGGGCGGTCAACAGCGGTGCCGACATCATCAACGTCTCGCTCACCGGATCGTCCGACCCGGCGCTGGAGCGCGCCGTCGAGAACGCGTACCGGCGCGGAGTCATCGTCGTCGCCGGCATCGGCAACCGCCGCGACATGCTGATCGGCCAGCCGGCCCGCAGTGAGTGGACCATCGCCGTCACCGGAAGTGGGCCCAACAACTCGACGAGCAGCTTCTCCATTCAAGCGGAGCAGACGCATCTAGCTGCACCGGGTGTTGACCTGATGCAGGCTGGATTAGACGGAGTGTACTCAGTTGGTAGTGGCTCTAGCGGCGCGACCGCGTTGGTGTCGGGGGCGTTCGCGCTGCTCAAGGCACGGTATCCGGACGAGGACCAGGGCAGACTGTTCCAACGGCTGGTCGGTACGGCGTACGACGCCGGGCCGCCCGGCAAGGATCTCGACTTCGGCTGGGGCATCCTGGACATTCACGCCGCGCTCACCACCGAGCCGGACGATCGGGCCAGCCCACGGCCGTCGCCGACCGCCAGCGACCCGGTCGCCTACCTGCCGCCCGAGCCGGGCTACGAGTTCGGGCTCGACGAACTGATCGGCATGCTGATCTTCTTCACCATCCTCGGCACGCTGGTCACCGGTGTCGTGCTGCTGATCCGGTGGCTGCGGCGCCGGGCGAGACGTCCGGCGGCCGCCCGGGACGGCCCACCGCCGGCGACCGACGTCGGTGCATCGTTGGTGCCGGCACCGGCCGCCCAGGCCGGGCCCGACCAGCCAACCGGGGGCGAGCCGCCGACCGCCGAGGACGATTCGGTATGGCGTCCACCGAGCCGGTGAACGTGCCCCGGCGAGCCGCCGGCCCCGTCGCGCCCGCCGCCGGCCGGCGGCGGCCGGTGGTCGTTGTGGCCGCCGTACTGCTGACGGCTCCTACCGCTGCCCTCTGGCTGGTCGCCGGTCTCGCCTTCCTGGTCGTGACCTACCAGGCCGAGGGTGACGCGAAGTTCCTACTGTGGATCATCGCGTTCGCGATTCTCGGGCTCTGCCTGCTGCTGGTCTTCATGACCCTGGCCGGCATGCGGATCGTCTGGGTCGCCGGGCCGAACATGCTGCGGGCCCCGGCCGGGTTCACCGCCGGGCTGCTCCTCGTCGTCCTGGGCGGCCTGCTGCTGTTCGGCAAGATCGAATACCACCCGACGATGCTGCTGCCGATGGTCGTCGGAGCGCTGGCCGGACTGGCGGTGATCCTGCTCGCCACTCCGCCCGCACGGCACTGGCTGGCCGACCGGTAGCCGCCGATCAGCCGATGCTTGCGGCCGGCGGCTGGTCGGCCGGTGGCGGGTCCACCGGCAGCCAGCGTCGACCGCTCCGGTCGAAGCGGGCCAGCAGCTCGTCACTGCCGTCCTGGTGCAGCACGTGCAGCTCGGCCCCGTCCGGCACGGCCAGCGCCCGCTGCTGCGGCCGCTCGTCGAGCCAGGTCGCCGGGGTGTCCGGGCCGGGTTCCCACCGTACGACCGGAACCCACTCGTCGGCGGCGGCGAAGGGCGACTCCGGCCCGAGCAGGCCCAACCGGGCGTACAGCCGCTTCGGGGTGTCCCGGCCGGGGCCGTGCCAGCGGTGCACCGGGCCGGCCATCCGGTCGTAGCCGTCCGCCACGTACGCGTGCAGGTGGCGGTGCGCAACGACCAGCTGCATCCGGACCGGAAGGTTTGGATCTGCCTCGACAGCCTCGGCCTGGTCCGCCTCGGTTGGATCCGTCTGGGCCACGTCGACCTGGTCCGTCTCAGTCACGGTCCGGCGCAGTTCGTCGAGCCACCGGCTGACCTGCCGGACCGCCTCCCCGGGAATGCTCACCGCCGACGCGGTGCCCGGGTCGACGGCGAGCTGCCAGCGCGGGTCCGGCCAGTTCGCGAAGAGTCGCACGCTGGAGGCGACGACCGACGGCAGCGGCACGTCGAACACCTCGGCCAGCATCGCCGGGGAGGTGAAGACCGGCACCGACGGCTGGCCCGCCTCGTCCGGCAGACACCACCAGGGGAACCGGGGGTCGGCCAGGTCTCGTACGGCGGTGTCGGGGTCGGCTTCCGGCGGCATCGGTACGGTGAACTCGGCGCGTAACAGGGCGGCCATCACCGCGTCCGGGTCCTCGGCCGCGACAGCGGCGCGCAGCGCCCGAGCGATGTCGCCTGCATCGGGCGACGGTGCCAGCTCCCGCAACTGCCCGGCGGTGATCCGGTGGGCGATCGGCAGTCCCGGGTCGACCGCCAACCACCAGTTGTCGTCGGGGATCGTGGCGACCACCTCGGCCAGGGTGACCGTCACGTACCGTACCGACTCGCCCGGCAGGCCGGCGACGATGGCCTGCGGCGAGGTGAAGGCCAGCACGTGTGGTGCGCCGTCGTGTTCGACGGTGGGCCAGGCGAACGGTGCCTGCCCGGCGGCGGTCTCGGCCGACACCGGCAGCAGCAGCGGCCCGGTGCCGAGCGCCGCCAGGTAGCCCGCCAGGTCGGTGGCGGCGGCCATGCCCGCCTCGGCTGCGGTGGCCGGTCGCCACCCGGCCGAGGCCGACTCGGACAGCGGCTGCGACCCTGGCTCCGGGTCGGCGGTCACCAGCTGCCGTCCTCGGCGAGCCGGTGCGGCCGTTGACCGAGGATCAGTGCGGTGACGGCCTGTTCCACCGACCGGCCGAGAAACCAGTCGCCGCCGTGGTCCAGCACGAACACCCGCTGTCGGGCGTCGATGGCCAGGATGCCGGTGCCGTCCGCCTCGACGCCGAGCGGGCTGACCGGCACGCCCAGCATGTCGGCGAGTACGGCGAGGGTGGCGACGGTGTGCACGGCGCGCAGCGGATCGAGGTGGACCGTGCTCGGCGCGACCGCCTCGCCAGGGCCGTCCGGTTCGACGTACAGGCCGCCGAACTCGGCGTACGCCTCGATCGCGGGACCGACCACGGTGTGCTGCCGCCCGTCGGGTCCGGCGTGCCCGACGACCCGCAGGGCCCAGTCACGGCCCCGCTGTTCGTCGCGCCGGCCGGGCTGCCAGCCGGCCCGGGTCAGGGCGGCCAGCACCGACGGCGGAAACCGGTCGTCGCCGGCCATCAGAGCGCCTCCACCCCGAACCAGTCGAGCAGCTGGCGGCAGGACCGGCACGGGGCGACCGCCGTGCCGTGGGCCGGATCGTCCGGCTCGCGGATCAGGGAGACCCGGATCCGGGCACCCCACAGTGCCGCCCGGGCCGCAGCCGGCGACAACTCGGTGCCGGGCTGGCCCGGCTGTACGGCGTACAGCCGGTCGGAGATCAGCACCGGCTCGGCGCACCGGCCGACGGAGCGTTCCCGCTGGCTGACCGGAAGTTCGTCCAGGATCCGCCGGACCAGCGGGTGCAGCTGTGGGAAATGGTCGCCGCGCACCGAGGTGTGGGTGTGGACCTCGCCGTCGACCAGCAGAGCGGCTGCCGTCAACGGCAGCATGCGTACCGCCACCACGCTCTCCTTCGCCGTCCGGTCGAAGCCTGCCGGGGCCGGTCGGGGCCCTGGGATTCCGCCGTAGAGCGTAGACAACCGGTGCCGGTCGCTGCTGCCAACGACAGGCCCGCGCGGCGACGCGGTCGTTCACCGGACACCCTGTCTGGTGGTGCTGCGATATCGTCGGAATCCCCTGTCCCACCGTGTACGAAGCCCGGAGCGATGACGCGCACCCTCTTGGTCAGTCCGGACCAGCCCGGCGCCTATCCGTCGATCGGTGACGCGCTCGCGGCGGCGTCCGACGGGTCGGTGGTGGCCGTCGACCCCGGCACCTACTACGAGGCGTTGTTCATCAACGATCGACAGATCACTGTGGTCGCCGCGCAGGGTGCCGGGTCGGTGACCGTCGACGCCTCAGCCGGCCATTACCCGACTGTGTCCGCCAACGGCGGCACCCTCGAACTGCGTGACCTGGTGCTGCTGGCCGGCGACGCGCCGGCGGTGGCGGTCGACCGGGCCCGGCTGACGATGACCGGCTGCCAACTGCGGGCCGGGTTCGGGGCCGGCGTCGTGATCGGCAACCGGTCGAGCTTCACGCTGACCCGGTGCACGGTCACCGGGGCGCGGCACGGCCTGGTGGTTGAGGATTCGGACGGCGACGTCGACGGTTGCGAGTTCACCGACCTCGCCGAGGACGGCGTGATCGTGCGGATCGGGGCCGCGCCCACCATCCGGGCGTCGACCATCACCGGCTGCGGCAACCGGGGCGTCTACGTCTACCAGCACGGCCGTCCGGTGTTGGAGACGTGCGAGATCTCCCGGACCGGCGGGGCCGGGGTGGCGGTCGCCCACCAGAGCGCGCCGACGCTGCGGCGCTGCCGGATTCGCGACACCCGCGGGCCGGCGGTCTCCTTCGGTCGTGGCTGTGCGGGCAGTGTCGAGGAGTGCAGCACCGAGAACACGGCGACGCCGGCGTTCGACATCGCCGACGGTGCCGAGCCGACCATCGTCACCGGTACGGCGAGCCGGCGTGCGGTGTTCGGCGCGGCCGCCGCCGCGTCGGCCGGCGGGCCGGACACCGCCCGGACCGAGGAGTTGCTGGCCGAGCTCGACGCGATGGTCGGCCTGGAGTCGGTCAAGGATGAGGTGCGCGGGCTGATCGACGAGATCCAGGTGAACGAGTGGCGGCGCGGCGCGGGCCTGCCGGTCAGCGCGGTCAGCCATCACCTGATCTTCGCGGGCGCGCCGGGCACCGGTAAGACGACGGTGGCCCGCATCTACGGTGAGCTGCTGGCCGCGCTGGGGGTGCTGTCCGGCGGGCCGTTCCGTGAGGTGTCCCGGCGCGACCTGGTCGGGCAGTACCTGGGCCACACGGCGGAGAAGACGGCCGCCGTGTTCGAGCAGGCCAGAGGCGGGGTGCTCTTCGTCGACGAGGCGTACACCCTGTCCCGGTCGTTCGGCAGTGGCGGGGATTTCGGTCAGGAGGCGATCGACACCCTGGTCAAGCTGATGGAGGATCACCGGGACGAGATCGCGGTGATCGCCGCCGGCTACACCGGGGAGATGCGGCAGTTCCTCGACGCCAATCCCGGCCTGGCGTCCCGGTTCGCCAGGACCATCGAGTTCGGCAACTACACCCCGGAGCAGTTGGTGGTGATCGTCGAGCGGATGGCGGCGAACGACGAGTATCTGCTCGCCGCCGCCGTGCCGGAGGTCCTTTTCGGACACTTTTCGACGGTGCAACGGGACGAGAGCTTCGGCAACGCCCGCGAGGCGCGCAAGCTCTTCGAGGGGGTACGCAAGGCGCAGGCGCAGCGGCTGCGCCAGTCCGGCCAGCGGCCCAGCCTGGACGAGCTGCGTACGGTGACCGAGGCCGACGTCCGTACGGCGACCGGACGCTGAGCGATGACGACCGACCCCGGCCCGTCCGCCGACCAGTCGCCGGGCGCACCGGCGGGCTGGCAGCAGTGGGCACCGCCCCGACAACGTGACGCCGCGCCGATGCCCGCGCCGGCGCCGCCACCCGCAGCCGCACCGCCGACCGTGGGCGTGGCCGCTTCGGCCCCCACCTCGGAGCTGCCGACGGTCCGCGCTGCCGGACTGTCGGGGCAGGTCGCCAGGCTGCCGACCGGGCAGGTCGCTGGCCGGTCGGCGGCCGCTCCTGCGACGGCGGCGCGGGCCGCCGTGCCGATGTCACCGACCGTGTCAGGATCGGGCGGGCCGACGGCGGACATGATCTCCGGAGTCACCGGGTCGGCAGCGGCGACATCGATCCCGGCGACGGCGTCGGGCAGCCGGATCCGGCCCCGGCGGGTCCGCCCCGGCACCGGCCCGTTCGCCATCGGGCAGTTGGTCTACTGGCAACTGGCGGCGACGGTCTTGCTCGTCGCGTACCAGCGGGGGCCGGTCGTGGCGCTGGTGACGGCGGCGGCGCTGGCGCTGTTGCTGGCACCGACGGTGGTCCGGCTGCGCGGGCGGTGGCTCTACCAGTGGATGGCGGTGTGGTTGCGGTACCGGCTGCGGCCCCGGCGGCTGCCGGCCGGCGGCGGCAACCGGGCGACGGGCCTGCTGCGGTTCGTGGAGCCGACTGCCATAGTGGACGATGTTTCGGTCAGCGGCCGGACGATGGCGACGATCAGTCACCGGGGTGGCGTCTGCGCCGTCCTGGAGCTCGACCCTGCCGACGGTTCGCTGTTCGTCGGCTCGGCACTCAGTCTGCCGTCCCCGGCGGCGCTGCTGCCGGCGCCGGATCCGGCCGCCCCGCCGACCTCGGTACAGCTGCTCGTCCAGGTCGCGGCGGCCCCCCGCGCGCACACCGGACGAGGGCTGGTGGAGCGTTCCTACCGGGAGCTGACCGGCGGTGACGTGCCGGCCCGTCGGCGGGCCTGGTTGGTGCTCCAGGTGATGCGTACACCGGACGGTTACACCGATCGGGCGCTGGCACCGGCGCTGATGTCGTCGGTCCGGCGGGTCCAGCGCCAGCTGAAACAGGACCGGGTGCCGGCCCGGCTGCTGGGCGGCGACGATCTGCTGACCGCCGTCGGCTACCTGGCGCAGCTGCCCAGCCGGCCGGACGGCGGCAACGTCTACGGCACCGCCAGCAACCGGGTCGCCGGCGAGGAGACCTGGCAGGCGTGGTGGAGCGGCGAGGTGCCGCAGGTCTGCCGCCGGCTGCTGCGCTGGCCGGAGCTGCCGTGGCAGCTGGACGACGTGTTGCGGCAGCTGCCGATGGTCGACACGGTGGTGTCGGTCGCCGTCGCCCGGGAGTCGGGGCATCCGACCGAGACCGCCGTCGCGGACGTGACGGTGTCGGCCGCGGTCCGGCTCACCGCCGCCGACGTGACGACGCTGGCCGTCGGCGACCAGGCCCTGACCGAGGCGGTACGCGAGCGCGGCGGGCTCACCGAGCGGATCGACGGTGAGCATGTCCGTGGGCTGGCCGCCACCCTGCCGCTCGGGGGGTTCCTGCCGTGACGGGTCCGTTGTCGATCATTCCGCCGACCGGCCTGCACACCGCCGATCTCGAAGCACTCGGCGACGTACGGTTGCGGGCCGGCGGCGACGGCATGGTCGTCGGGCGCAACCGGCAGGGCGGGCCGGTCGCGGTGCGGCTGTTCCGCCCGGAACCGACCCGGCTGCTGCTGGTCGGCGGGCTGCGCTGCGCGCAGCTGTTGGCGCTGCGGGCGATGGCGCTCGGCGCGCACCTGTTCATCCAGACGGCCCGCGAGCCGGACTGGCAGGGGTTTCTGCACCAGTGTGGTCTGGGTCAGGAGTCGGCGTCCTTCCTGCCGCCCGGCGCCCAGCCGCCGCCACCGCCGTCACCGGCGCATCCCCAGCTGCTGGCGGTGGATATCGGCCCGGCGATGGGCGGCACGCCGGAGGTGGGGGTGCCGTGGCGGACGACGATGGTGGTCCGCAACGACGTGGGCAGCTGGGATCTCGACCCACTGGTCCGCAGCGACCTGGTGGTGCTGCAGCGGTTGACCGCCGCCGAGGCGGCGCTGGTGGCGTCGGCGTTGGGATTCACCGAGGCGCAGAGCTGGTTGACCCGGATCCATCCGGAGATGGTCGGCCTGGTCAGTCAGGGCCGGCTGCAGTGGGTGATGCTGCATCCGACGTCGATGGAGTCGGCGCTGCTCGGCCCGGTCGGCCGACCCTGATCAGGCTGACCGGGCCGACCGCGCCGTAGCCGGTCAGATCTGCCGAGCGTCAGACATACCGAGCCGTCAGGTCTGCCGGAGCTCCGTCAGGTCGGTGGCTCTACGCAGGAACAGCAGGCCGACGCCGACCGTGGCCAGGGCGGCCACCATCGTGCCGGCGCCGAGCAGCGCCAGGTCGTCGAGCGGCACCGGCACCGGCACAGTGATGCCCGGATGTTCGATCGTCCGGCCGTACTCCGTCCAGTCCTCGGGGGTGCGACAGGCGTCCACCGCATCGCAGAACGTGGCGGTACGCGGCCCGGAGGAGACCTCCGTACCGAGAGCCCGGGCCATCATCGTGCCGGCGGTCAGCGCCACCAGAGTCGCTGGGAGCAGCGGCGTGAGGGTCTGTACCAGGACGGAGCGGGCCAGCACCGCGCGCGGCACGCCGGTGGCGACGAGTGCCGCGTTGGCGCGGCGACGCTCCACGATGCCTTCGACGACCGCGACGGCCAGACCGGCGGCGGCGATCGCCAGGCCCACCAGGACCGCAATGTGCACCAGGGTGACCGCGTTGAAGTAGAAACTGTTGTCACTCGGGCTGTACGGCTGGCCGCTCTGTTCGGCGAGGATCCGGTGGACCCGGTCCCGGCTGCCGAACTCGGCCGCCAGGTAGGCGCTGAAGCCGGCGGTGCCGGCACCGAACAGGACGCAGGCCAGCAGCCCGGCGAAGGTCCGTGCGCCGTGCCACGGGTCGGCGGTCAGCCGCCGGGCGGCGAGCAGGGTCGCGGGGCGGCGGGCGACTCGCCGCAGGAACCGTCCGGTCGCGTACGAGATCCAGCCGGTGCCGGTGGCGACGCCGATCGCGATGGCCAGCGCCCCGGCGAACGCGATGACCGCAACGCCCCACAGTGGGGCTTCCCGGCCGGCAGCCCAGTCGACGAGCGGCCGGAACAGGAAGGTCACCACCAGGCCGCCGAGGATGAGCAGGCCGGGCCACCGCCCGGGCCGCCCTGCCCGGCGCCGGCGCTGCACGCCGAGCGGCGACACGACGACCGTACGCAGCAGTGCGGCGGCGACCGCGGTCGCGAGCAGCGGGATGCCGGCCACGATCAGGATCAGCGACCAGACCGGCGGCAGCACGTCGGTGGGTAACGGCAGCAGGCCGTGCTCGTCCGGACGGTGCAGCAGCCGCCGGCCGGCCAGGTACCCGGCCAACCCGGTGACGGAGCCGAGCGCACCGG
This sequence comes from Micromonospora sp. LOL_014, assembly GCF_048060245.1. NCBI lineage: Bacteria > Bacillati > Actinomycetota > Actinomycetes > Micromonosporales > Micromonosporaceae > Micromonospora > Micromonospora sp. LOL_014. Next base: position 124,036 of record NZ_JBHMIP010000013.1, on the reverse strand, counting down.
CCAGCCCGGTTTCGGTGGCGGCCAGCGCCCGGACCTGACCGGGGGTGCCGCCGGCCAGCCGGATGGCGGCGAGTCGCTGGTCCCGGGCGGGCGCGCCGAGCCGGGCGCACTGCCCGGCGAGGGCCAGGACCGGGATCGCCAGGAGGAACAGGGCGATGGTGACGCCGGTCCGCAGCTCCGCCTCGGCGATCAGCGCCGGGCCGTACTGCGGGGACCGGTTGGATCTTCCGTCCGGGACGGTCGGTACGGCGATGACCGTGGCGGCGGCGAGGAAGGTGACGGTGGTGAGCAGCGCGGCGGCGGCGGTGAGGACGATCCGTACCGTGTCGGTGCGGGTGCCGACGAGGCCGAGCCGCAGCAGGGTGGCCGGACGGATCACGACCGGGCCGTCCGGGTGACGACCGGGCCGAGCCCGGCGGGGTCGATCTCGCCGTCCCGCAGCATGATTTCCCGGTCGGCGTACCCGGCGACCCGGGGGTCGTGGGTGACGAGCACGACGGAGGTCCGCTGCTCGCGGGCGACCCGGACCAGCTGGCCGAGGACCTGCTCGCCGGTCAGGGTGTCCAACGCGCCGGTCGGTTCGTCGGCGAAGAGCACCCGAGGTTCGGTGATCATCGCGCGGGCCAGCGCGCACCGCTGCTGCTGCCCGCCGGACATTTCGCCGGGCACGGTGTCGGCCTGCTCGGCGACGCCGAGCCGGTCCAGCCAGGTGAGCGCCGCGGTCCGTGCTGCTCGCCGCCCCGTGCCGGCGAGCAGCAGCGGAAGCGCGGCGTTCTCCGCTGCGGTCAGCTCGGGGACGAGCTGACCGAACTGGAACAGCACCCCGAGTTCGGTACGCCGCAGCACGGCACGGGCCGACTCGGAGAGCAGGTCGATGCGCTGGTCGCGGTAGTGAATCTCACCGGCGTCCGGGCGCAGGATGCCGGCGAGGCAGTGCAGCAGGGTGGACTTGCCGCACCCGCTGGGTCCGGTGACGGCGACGATCTCACCTTCGGCGACGTCGAGGCTGACGCCGCGCAGCGCCGGGGTGGCACCGTACGCGCGGACGACCCCTCGGCCGGCGAGCAGCGGACTGTTCACTGACGTACCTCCCGGTGCAGATCGGCGACGCGGCCCACGGTGGTGTCCAGCCAGCGCAGGTCGGCGTCGAGGTGGTTGATCGCGTAGTCGGCGGCGACGATCTCGCCGAGGGTGGCGTCCGGGGCGGTCTTGGTGCGGGTGAGCTCCCGGATCCGCGCGGCGTGTGCCGCGCGCTGGGCGGCCAGGTAGCGCCGGGCCCGCTGCGGGTCGTCGATCAGCAGCGCGACGACGACCTTGGCGAGCAGCGCGCTGGTGACGTACGGGGCGGGCGGTTCGACCGCGTCGAGCCAGCCGTCGAGGGCGGTCCGGCCGGCGTCGGTGAGCGTGTACGAGGTGCGGTCGGGGCCGGCGGCGCGGTCGCGCCGCGCCTGCTCGACGAGGCCGTCGCGTTGCATCCGGCCGAGGGTGGCGTAGACCTGGCCGAACGCGATCGGTTTGGCGCGTGGCAGCCGCTGGTCGTGGTCGCGCTTCAGCTCGTAGCCGTGCCGGGGGCCGCGGGAGAGCAGCCCGAGGAGCACGTGGACGGTGGACACCGGGCAACTATTCACTGAGCGAATAGCTGCCGTCAAGTTCCCCACCGGGACACGCCGACCACGGGGTTACACACCCGGCTGCGCGAGCGGCACCGGCTGCTGGCCGTGCTGGACGCGTTCGGCACACCCCGGCGGGCACTTGGCTGGGCGGTCGTCTGGCAGCATCTGGTGCCGGGTGATGCTCAGACGCCGGACGGGAAGGTCTCCGGCTCGCGCAGCTCGACATGCGGGGTCCGCAGCGGGCGCACCCCGCGGCTGCGGTCGAACCAGAGGAACGCGTCGTAACGGTCGCCGAGCACGGTCGGCACGTAGTTGCCGCGCCGTTCCATGTTCGACTGGTAGACCACCCCGATCGCCCGGTGGTCCAGCTCGTCGGTGAGCAGGTCCGGTCTGCCGTCGGCGGGGAAGACGAACAACGACTCGGCCGGGGCCGCGACGGAAAGGATCGCTTCCAGCGACCCCGGCCGGGCCGGCGGTACGGGCATCAGCCGCATCGGCGCCCCCCAGGTGTCACCGGCCACCACCGTTCCCCGGTAGGTACCGAAGCCGACCAGGACCACCCGGTCCCGGCCGTACCGCTCGCGGGCCAGCTGTCCGATGTTGACTTCGCCGAGTTCGGACATGTCGGTGGCCCGGGCGTCGCCGACGTGCGTGTTGTGCGCCCACACCACCGCGCGGGCGTCCGGTCCGGCCCGGTCGAGCAGCCGGGCGAGGGTGTCGTCCATGTGCCGGTCCCGGACGTTCCAGGACAGCCGGCCACCGGACACCAGCGCCCGGTAGTAGCGTTCGGCACCGGCCACCACCTCGGCGTTCTGCCAGGCGCCGAAGCTGCCGGCCCCGTCGGCGGCGGCGTCGCGCCGCAGCCGGACCAGCAGGTCGATCACCTCCGCCTCGCAGCCGGCGGGCACCAGCCGCAGGGCGGTCGCGTAGTCCTGCGGGTCCTCGCCGTAAGGTTCGAAGCAGCGGTACGCGTCGAGCGCCGCCGGCACCTGGTCCGGTCGATGCTCCCGCAGGTAGACGAGGATCTCGCGGAGCGACTCCCACAGCGAGTAGACGTCGATCCCGTGGAAGCCGACCCGGGCGGATTCGCTGACCGAGTCGTTGTGCCGGCGCAGCCAGCGGCAGAAGTCGACCACCTCGTCGTTGGCCCACATCCAGGTGGGCCAGCGTTCGAAGGTGGTCAGCGCGTCGCGCGGGTCGCGGGGGGCGTCGAGCCGGCCCCGGACGCTGCGGTCGACCCGGTCGCAGTCCGGCCAGTCTCCTTCGACGGCGACGAAGGAGAAGCCGTGCTCGGTAATCAGTCGGCGGGTGACGGCCGCCCGCCAGCCGTAGAACTCGTGCGTACCGTGGCTCGCCTCGCCGAGCATCACCACCCGCGCGTCGGCGGCCCGTTCGATCAGCGGGTCGAGGTCGTCGGCGTCGACCAGCGGTCGCGCCAGCGCGGTGATGTCCGCGGCATATCTGGCCACCGGGCCCGGGTACCCGGGCGTTACCGGCACAAACCCCGTCAGCCGGGGCCGCTGGAACCGGCGAGGCGGGTGTTGCGGGCGGGTTCGGGCTAGGCTGCCTGAGCATGGAGGAGCAATCGCCGGACGCTGAGCCAAGGCGGTCCCGCGCCCCACGGGCCAGGACGCCGAAGGCCGGCTCCACGCCGCCCGCCGCCATCGCTCCCGTGCTGTTCCAGCCGCCGCCGAACGCGAGCGCGGCCGGCAGCGCCGAGGGCCCTACCAAGAAGGCCGCGCCAGCGAAGAAGGCGACTCCGACGAGGAAGGCCGCGCCGACGAAGACCGCCGCGCCAGCGAAGAAGGCCGCGCCAGCGAAGAAGGCCGCGCCAGCGAAGAAGGCCGCGCCGGCGCCGGGTCCGGTCGGCGCTCCCCCGCCAGGTCCGGTCCCCGGCGGTACGCTGCGGCACCTGCTGACGCGTCCGGCGTACGCGCCGGAGCTGCTCGCCCTGACCGCGGTGGAGCGGATCGGTCCGGCGGCGCGGGACTGGGCGGCCCGGCTACGCGACGACTACCCGGCGGCCAGCGACGACGCTCTGGCCCGGCTGGCGGCCCGGCGGTTCACCCGGCTCGCCGGGGCCGGCGCGGCGGTCGCCACCGCCGGTGGGCTGCTCGGCCCGGCCCTGGAGCTGGTGACGCTCGGCTGGACGCAGGCCGCGGTCACGCTGCACGTGGCGGCCGCGTACCGGCATGATCCGACCGACCGGGACCGGGCGGCGGAGCTGCTGGCTCTCACCGGTATGCAGCCGGACGTCGCGGCGGCCCACGCGGCGCTGAACGCGGCGGGCCGGCCGGCGGCCGACGGCGATGAGGATCCGGCGTTGCGGCTGCTCGACGGCGCGCAGCGGTTCACCGAGGCGGTGAGCCGGTTGACCGACGGCGGTTGGGCGCTGCTGCGGTTGCCGGCCCGGTTCCTGCCCGGTGGGCGGGCGCTGGTCGCCTGGTCGGGCGACACGCTGCTGCTGGAGCGGCTGGCCGCGCGGGCGAGCGCCCACTACCGGCCGGTCACACCGGCTGCGCCGGTCACAGCCAGCTGAACCAGCCGCGGGGCAGCAGCGCGTAGCCGACGAACGCGACAACGTCCAGCAGGGTGTGCGCGATGATCAACGGCATCACCCGGCGGGTACGCAGGAAGAACAGCGACAGCACCACACCCATGATCACGTTGCCGAGGAACGCCCCGAAGCCCTGGTAGAGGTGGTAGGTGCCGCGCAGCAGGCAGCTGGTGGCGATGACCGCGCCGATCCGCCAGCCGAGTTGCCGCAGCCGGGTCATCAGGTAGCCGACCACGATCACCTCTTCCAGGATGGCGTTCTGCGCGGCGGCCAGGATCAGCACCGGAACCGTCCACCAAAGCTGTGGTAGCGCGGCCGGGACCAGGCTGGCGTTGAGCCCGAGCAGCGCGGCGATCCAGAACAGTCCGAGTCCGGGCAGCCCGATCGCGGCGGCCAGGGCGGCGCCCCAGGCCAGGTCGCGCAGCGGCGACCGGGTGTCGAGTCCGAGCCGGGCGCGGGCGTCGGCCCGGTCCCGGCTGAGCAGGTGGACCGCCAGCAGGACCGGCACGAGGGCGAAGAAGATCCCGAGCAGCTGGTACGTCAGGTCGAGCCAGGGGCGGGCCGACTGGGAGGCGTTCATGGTGGCGGTCTGCTGCCCCAGCGGCCGGTCGGCGGTCAGTCGCGCGGTGATGGTGACCAGGGCGTAGATGGCGGACTGGCCGAGCGACACGCCGAGGACCAGGAGCACCTCGGCGCGCAGCAGGCGCGGCGGCAGCGGGGCCGCCGGGTGGGCGTCCGGGTTGCTGCTGGCCGGTGGTGGCGTACCGGTGAGGTCGACCGTCACCGGACCACTGTGCCCGAGCGGGTACGGCAGAGCAATGTCGCACATCGGGTACGTCGACTCGCTACTAAGAGTACTCACCCTGGAACCCAGTGGTACGGCGTCAGTGGCGGCACGGTGACGGGGAAGGCCTCGATGAGCAATCTCGCGCAACTGTTGAAGGAGAGCTGGGTGCTCGTCGAGGAGGAGCACGACCAGGTAGCTGGCTACTTCTACGCCCGGCTGTTCCTGGACCGGCCGGATCTGCGGCAGCTCTTCCCGGTGCAGATGGATACCCAGCGGCGCTGTCTGATCGAAGCTATCGTCTCTGCCGTCGGCTCGATCGACGACCCGGAGCAGTTCGCCGACTATCTGCAGTCGCTCGGCCGGGCCCACCGCAAGTTCCATGTGCAAGCCGCGGACTACGCCGCGTTCGGCGACATGCTGCTGGAGGCGCTGCGGACCGTCGCCGGTGACCGGTGGAGCGTCGAGTACGACGAGGCATGGGGCGCCGCGGTGGAACTGCTCACCACCAACCTGGTCATCGGCGCGGAGAGCGACCCGAACCCGGCGTTCTGGCACGCCGAGGTGCTCGACCACGGACGCCGGGGCGCCGACGTCGCCGTGCTGACCTGCCGGCCGCTGCAGCACCGGCTGGAGTACCAGGCGGGGCAGTACGTCAGCGTCGAGGTGCCGCGATACCAGCCGAGGCTGTGGCGCAGCTACTCGATCGCGAACGCGCCCCGGGCGGACAACACGCTGGAGTTCCACGTCCGGGCGGCGGCGGCCGGCTGGGTGTCCAGCGCGCTGGTCCGCCGGGTCCGCCCCGGTGATCTGCTGCGGGTGGCGGCCCCGATGGGTGCCATGGTGCTGGACCGGGACTCGCCACGAGACATCGTCTGCCTGGCCGGTGGGGTCGGTTTCGCCCCGGTCAAGGCCCTGATCGACGAGCTGACCCGGTACAACCGCAGCCGCTGGGTGCACGTCTACCTGGGCGGGCGGACCCGCGACGACCTGTACGACCTGGCCGAGTTGAGTCGGCTCTGCGCCGCCTACCCCTGGTTGAACGTGGTGCCGTGCTGCTCGGACGACCCGGGTTGGACCGGGGAGCACGGCGAGGTCGCCGACGTGCTGGCCCGCTACGGCCCGTGGTACGAGCACGACTTCTTCGTCGCCGGGTCGGCCGGCATGGTCCGGTCGAGTCTGCGTCGGCTGGCCGAGCTCGACGTCCCGGCCGACCAGATCCGCTACGACAGCTTCGGCGACGTGTGACCGTTCCGCCCGGTCAGTACACCCAGGGCCGGCCGCTGTCCCGGTACTCCTCGACCGGCACCAGGCTGGTCCCCGGTGCCATCCGGTCGACGTACAGCCGGCCCTCCAGGTGGTCGATCTCGTGCGCGACCAGCCGGGCCATCGCCCGTTCGAAGGACGTGATCACCCGGCCGCCGTCGAACCGGGAGTGTTCGACGTCGACCCGCAGCGGACGCGGCACCAGCCCACGCACGTCGAAGTAGGACAGGCAACCCTCGTACTGGTCGTCGGTCTCCACCGAGGTGTCGACGACCCGCGGGTTGAGCAGCGCCAGCGGCTCGGCTCCCGGTTCCGGCGCCCGGACCAGGGCAGCGGCCCAGGGCAGCCCGATCTGCGGTGCGGCCAGACCCACCCCCTTACCGAACGGGTGCAGCTCGTCGAGCCGGGCCAGCATGGCCCGCAGCCGGGCGACGGTGTCCAACGCCACCGCCTCGTCGGCCGGCAGCTCGAACGGCTGCACCTGCTGCCGGAGCATCTCCGCGCCCCGCTGCACGATCCCGATGGCCCGCATCCGTTCGCTGGCCCGCGGTTCCGGCCGGGTCCCGGTCCCGGCCGGTGACCCGGCCTGCCCGCCGCTGTGGGGCGGTGGCCCGGACCGGAACCGCCACTCCAGCCGGTACCGGGCGTTGAGCAGCGGCGCGTCGGTCGACCACTCCAGCACCGACCGGCCGTTCACCCGATGCCGGCGCACCGGCGTACGCAGCGGGGCGTCCTCCGCCGACAGGGACGTCTCAACCCCCCACACCTGGGGGTCGAACGCTTCCGGCAGATCCAGCCGTACGGTGAGCTGCCGGGTGGGCAGCCGGACGGCGCGTTGGAACCACTGCCCCCACTTCTCCTGACCGACCCGGTAGGTGTACTCGATGCTGGTGCGCTGCCCCGGGTACAGCGGGAACCGGCCGTCGGAGTTCTCGAACAGCAGCCAGACCTCTTTGAACGCGTCGCGGTCGTGCTTCTTGCGCCACTGCATCGGCTCCTGGTGCCCGGGGGTTCCGCAGAAGGCGTGCAGGTCCAGCTCGACGAAGGTGAGCGGGTGTTCCCGGTGGTGCCGGTTGGACCGGTCCGGGTCGTCGGGGTACCGGTCGACGGCGACCCGGACCAGGTAGCGGGTGACCGGGTCGGTGCCGGCGTTGTAGAGGGCCCGCCGGATCGTGCAGTGGTAGTAGCCGTCCCGGTAGGCGAGGGTGGCCACCTCCTGCTCGACGATCAGGCCGGTGCCGGGCGGCATCCACTGTTCGGGCACCGGTGGGTCGCGCGGCGGGGCGCTGGTACGGCTGTGCCGCAGTTCGTCGTACTCCTGGTAGCGCTGCCAGATCGCGCCGCCGGCGCCGAGCACCGCTTCGGCCCGACGGGCGAAGTCCTCGGTGGGGCGGTGCCGGCGGCCTTCGACGTGGCTGATGTACGACGGGTCGAAGCCCATCCGGGCGGCCAACTGCTTCTTGGTCATCGCCCGGTCCAGACGCCACTGGGCGAGCTCGGCCGCGAAGGTGTCCGCGGCGCGGTCGATGGGCGAGCTGGTCATCGCAAGGCGTCCCCTCAGGCCGGATCCACAGTCTGCTTTCCGACTCGCACCCCCGGTCGAATTTGGCGCGTTGCCGACAGAGCACTTGACATCACAGTTCGGAGCACTCTGTGAAATTTTCCCATCACTCACCGGCACGGAGTGTCACCACCCCGACTGGAAGTTTCGCCGATACTCTGGTTAGCCTAGCCTTAGCAAGCTAGGGTGAACCGTCGGCGGCTGTCGGAAGGATCGAAAGGTGAGAACGTTGAGGCGAGGGACGTGCGACCCGGTTGACCACGGGAGCGCCACCTCCTTCTCGGTTGCCACCACCCCGATCGATGGTTGCTCATCGTGACCGCCGTCATAGACCCCCGGGCCCGCGCCGCCGCTCCGCTGGCCCCGATCACCGCCACGCTACGCACCGCGTTCGGCACCGACGACCTGCCCGGCCTGCACGCCGGTCTGCTCGTCGACGACCAGACTGGCTGGCTGCCCGCCACCGAGCTGATCCACGGCGACCAGCTGCCCCGGATGCTCGACTCGGCCGCCCGGCGCTGGCAGGCGAAGCGGCACGCCGCCGCCGCCCTCGCCTGGAAGGCATACAGCTACTGGGTGGCGCTGCCGGTCGCGCTCGGCTGGGCGTCGGCCCGCCGGGTGCCGCTGATGCGCGCCGACGACGTACTGCTGCGGATGGACGACGACGGCCCGCTGGTCGACGTCGGCCTGCGCACCGGAATTCCGGTGGCGGTGCTGCCGCACGACCCGATCGCGGCGGCCGGGCTGCCCGAGGTGCTGGTCGTGGCCGACGAGGCCGAGCTGCTCCGGGTCCTGCGGATCTCCCTGCTTGACCAGCACATGAGCCCGCTGCTGGACGAGATCCACAGCCGGGTGAAACTCGGCCCGCGTACGCTGCTCGGCTCCCTGTCCTCCGGCATCGCCTACGCGGTGCTGCAGGCGGCCGACGCGCTGCCCGGCTCGTCCGCCGCCACAATCGGCACACTGCTCGACGCGCTCGACATCGGCGACCTGATCGACCTGGTGCCGGGCGAGGACGGGGCCGTCACGGTGCAGCGACGGACCTGCTGCCTGGCGTTCACCCTGCCCGACCCGAAGATCTGCCCCGGCTGCTGCATCCGCCCGTGACCCCGCGCCGCGCGGCCGGTGGGCACCGGCCGCGCAGGGGTAACGGTCAGCCCGGCTGCTGGTAGGTGGCCGTCAGCCTCGCCCGGGCGAGGGTGTGGAAGGCCAGGTTGAAGCCGACGTATGCCGGGGTGGCCGTCGGGCCGAGGTCGAGCCCTTCGACGTCGAGGGCGTGCACCGCGAAGATGTACCGGTGCGGCCGGTCACCGGCCGGCGGTGCGGCACCGTCGTACCCGGCGTTGCCGAAGTCGTTGCGTACGCCGAACGCGCCCGGCGCCGCCTTCGCCGGGTCACCGCCGGCGCCCTGCGCCAGCTCGGTCACCGACGCCGGCAGGTTGACCAGCAGCCAGTGCCAGAACCCGCACCCGGTCGGCGCGTCCGGGTCGAAGCAGGTCACCACGAACCCCTTGGTCGACGCCGGAAAGCCCGACCAGGACAGCTGCGGGGACAGGTTCGCCCCGCCGGCTCCTGTGAAGACGTGGGCCGTCGGCAGCGGCCCGCCCTCGGAGAGATCGGTGCTGGTCAACGCGAACGAGTTGACCGGCGGAAGCAGGTCGTACGGATCAGGTGCGATCGGTCGGTCCAGGTTCATGCCAGGCATCCTGCCGCACCCGGCACCGGTACGCAGCACAGCGCACCGATGCCGGGTGTCATCGGGTCAGGACCGGTCGGCTCCGCTGCCGACCAAATCGGCGTCGCGTCGCGCGGCCAGCCGGGCCCGCAGCTGCTCGCCTTCGATGTCCACGTTCGGCATGATCCGGCTGAGGAAGCCCGGCAGCCACCAGGCGGCCGGGCCGAGCAGTGACATCACCGCCGGCACGATCGTCATCCGCACCACGAACGCGTCGATCAGTACGCCGATCGCCAGTGCGAAGCCCATCGACTTGATCACCGGGTCGTCGAGCAGCACGAACCCGCCGAAGACCGAGATCATGATCAGCGCGGCGGCGGTGACCACCCGGGCGCCGTGTCCCATCCCGTTGATCGTGGCCTGCACGGCGGTGTCACCGTGCACGAAGTCCTCCCGCATCCGGGAGACCAGGAACACCTCGTAGTCCATGGCCAGGCCGAACAGGATGCCGATCAGCAGGATCGGCAGGAAGCTGACCAACGGGCCGGTGGTGTCCAGACTGACCAGCCCGGACAGCCAGCCCCACTGGAACACCGCCACGGTGATACCGAACGTCGCGCCGACGGTCAGCAGGAACCCGACGGCGGCCTTCACCGGCACCAGGATCGAACGGAACACCAGCATCAGCAGCAGGATCGACAGCCCGACGACCAGCAGCAGGTAGACCGGCATCGCCTCGGCGAGCTTGTCGGACACGTCGATGCCGACGGCGGTGGCTCCGGTCAGGGCCACTGCGGCCGAGCCGTCGTCGTCCGGCGCCAGCCCGAGTACGGCGATCTCGTCGCGGATCCGCTCGACGAGCTCCTCGGTCTCGGCCTCGGTCGGGCCGGTCGCCGGGATGACCGCCAGAATCGCCGTCTGCCCGTCCTGGCTGGGCTGCGGCGGCGCGACCATCAGTACGCCGTCGAGGCCCTGCACCGCATCGGTGATCTGACCGGCGGCGGCGGTGGCGGCCTCCGTCGAGTCACCGGAGACAACCATGATCAGCCGGCCGTTGAAGCCGGGCCCGAACCCGGCGGTGGTCAGGTCGTACGCGGTCCGTTCGCTGCTGCCGACCGGCGCGGTGCTGGCGTCCGGAAGCGCGATCCGCATGTCGGCGGCGGGGATCGCCAGGGTGCCGAGGCCGGCCACGCCGAGCACGATCACCGGGATCCGCAGCTTCACCATCAGCCGGGCCCAGCGGAACCCGAAGGACTCCTGGATCTCGTGGGTGGTCGGCGCCTCGGCCGCGTCGACGGCCCGCTTGCGGCGCGGCAGCACCCGGCGGCCGGCGTAGCCGAGCAGCGCCGGCTGCAGGGTGATCGCGACCAGGACGGCGACGCTGACCGTGGCGGCGGCGGCCAGACCCATCACGGTCAGGAACGGGATGCCGACGACGGCGAGCCCGGCGAGGGCGATGACCACGGTGGCGCCGGCGAACACGACCGCCGAGCCGGCGGTGGCGACGGCGCGGGCGGCCGCCTCCTCCGGTTCCAGCCCTTCGAGCAGGTGCTGCCGGTGCCGGGAGGTGATGAACAGCGAGTAGTCGATGCCGACCGCGAGACCGAGCATCAGCGCCAGCACCGGGGCGGTCGAGGTGAGGTCGACGATGCTGCTCAACGCGAACAGGCCGGCCATGCCGGCGCCGACACCGATCAGCGCGTTGAGCATCGTCATTCCGGCGGCGACCAGCGAACCGAAGGTGATGATCAGGACCACCAGGGCGATCGCCACGCCGATCGCCTCCTGCGAGCCGACGTGCGGTTCGGTGTTCATCACCTCACCGCCGTGGGCCACCTGGAAGCCGGCGTCGCGGGCCGGTTCACCGACCGACTCGTACGCTTCGCGCTGCTCAGCGGTGACCTCGTCGGTGGGGGCGGCGAACTGCACGTTGATCAGCGCGTACCGACCGTCCGGAGAGACCGACCCGGTCTGGAACGGGTCGAGCGCGGCCACCACCCCGGGCAGTTCGTTCGCCTGCCCGACGACCGCGAGTACCGCCGCCTGGCCCTCGGCGGTGGTGAGCTGCTCCCCTTCGGGCGCGGCGATCACGATCGCACCGCCGGCTCCGCTGGCCTGGGGGAACTGCTCCTGCAGCAGGTCCAACGCCTCCTGGGACTCGGTGCCGGGGATGCTGAAGTTACTGACGGTCGGCCCACGGAAGGCGAGCGCGGCCGAGCCGAGCGCCACCAGGGCGATCAGCCAGATCGCGACGACCAGGTGTCGCTTGCGAAAGGCGGTCCGGCCGAGCCGGTATAGCAGGGTGGCCATGCGGCATCCTCTGTCGTGTCGGGCGTTACGGAACTTCGGGTCTTCAGCTGGCGCCGGGCCTCGGATGGTCAAGGGTCCGGTCGATCACCTGGCTCAGCAGCGGGCGGAGCCGGTCGGCGTCGAGGTCGAGGTGTTTGGAGCTGGCGGCGGCGACCCCGGCCAGCACCACCAGGGCGGCGAACCGGTCCTCCAGGCGTCCGGATCGACCGGTGAGGGCGTCGAGCAGCCGGTCGATCATCTGTTCCAGGTCGCAGAAGGCGGGTTGGTGCAGCATCTGCGGGATCTCGGCGTAGAGCACCGCGATCTGCCGCTGGTAGCGCAGGCAGAGTTCGATGAAGCCGTCGATCGCCGTACGGCGGGCGGTCTCGTCGTCGAGTCCGGCCAGTTGCTGGTCGAGTTGGGCAAGGCTGGCGACCGCCGGGTTCATCAGGGCGGCGAGGATCGCGTCCTTGCTGTCGAAGTGGTAGAGCAGGGACGCCTTGGCGCAGCCCACCTCGGCGGCGATGTCCTGAAGGGAGGCACCCCGGAAGCCGACCTCCGCGAAGCGCTGGGCGGCCACGTCGAGGATCTGTTCGCGTAGTTCGGGCCGGCCTGCGCCGCCCCGGCCGGCCTGCGTCACCTTGCTCACCTCCGTTCCTAAGGTCACCTGTCGCAACCAAGGATGCCGGAGCCAACCCGGGAATCCTGACCGATCGGTCAGAAGGTGAAGCAGCTCACACAAACGGCCCGCTCAACCTCGATCTCGACCAGCAGATCGCACCCGAAGCGGGTGGAAGCCTGACGAGAACCTGATGAGAGTTGTTAAGAGTCCGACCCGAAGATGGAAGCGGCGCAGATCAATCATTTGTCGCGGTCTTGCTGTGTGTTGCTTGATAGCCTGAGGTCGTGTCGGCCACCGTGGATCCACCGCCGCCGCGTACCGATTCGTCCATGCCCCGGCAAAAGATCAACTGGGTCGACCGACTCATTCAGGCGGCGGCCGTCGCCGGGTCGATCGCCGGTGTCGCGTCCTTTTTTACTGAGCACCCCACTGCGGGGCTGCGGCTCATCGCGGGCAGCCTGCTCGTCGGCGGGGTCGCGCTCGCTTTCAGATGGCGTACGGCCGGCGGCCCTCGCTTTGGTTTCACCAGCGCGCTGGTGCTGGCGCTGATCGGGGCGGGCCTCTTCGGTTGGTCGGCGCGGCCGGACGCGGCACGGGAGGCCGGCGCGCCGGCACCGAGCTCGACCAGGACCACTGCGTCGAGTTCGTCGGGTTCGTCGCCAACCACTGCCGGACCGGATCCCGCGACCGGCGGCACATCGGTGACGGTGCACCGGGCAGAAACCATCGTCCCCCTCTCCGCGACATCGGAGATCGACCTCGACTCACTCGCCCCGGACTGGGACGTCACGGGCTACGACGAGACGGGCCGGGCCGATCTGCGGTTCAGCATCAGCGGCCTCGACGCGATCAACAACGCCGAGCTACGGGAGGCCGCCGGGGACGGCCCGGAGCTCTGCCAGCAGGCGACGGCGCAATACCGGCTGACGTTGGACGAGGACCTGCCCGATACCAGGTACACCTGCGCGATCACCAACGAGGACCGTTTCGCCTCGGTGCGGTTCAACCGCGAAGACGTCCGGATGGGATACACCGTCTTCAGTTGGATCAACCTGACGATCACGGTCTACAACCGCGCCGCCTGACCACCGCCCGACCCGGCGGCCGGGCGAGGTTACGACCCGTCGGGCCAGGGCAGACGATAGAGTCCGTCACGTTGCACGAATATCTCCCGCCGCTCGGCGGCATCGCCGGACCTGTCAAGCACGTAACCCGTGACCCAGAGCCAGCCCTCGTACGTCGGCTCGGGGTCGACCGAGATGACCCGGAACCTCAGCCTGCGCTCACCAGCGAACTGCACACTGGCCTCACCGCCGACCACCAGCACGTCACCCGGCCTCGGCTCGGGCGCACGGAGCAGCCGACTACCCGCCACGCCGATCCGCCAACGGATATGTCCTACGCCCGCAGTCCGGACACCATCGCGACTTCACCTTGAACGACCACAGCCCGGCGCAGAAGCCCAGCAACGCCGCACTGAACAGCGCCCCGATGTCCCACATCGTTCCGTCCCTTCCAAGAGATGACGATTCCAAGCGGTCACGCGTCGTCGAGTGACACGGGCTCGCCGCCGTTGGCCTGCCACCGGGCAAGGATCTCGGCGACGATCCGGCGGGCACCGGCCTCACCGTGCTCGGCCTTCAAGTCCTCGAAGCTCCACCGCAGCGTGAGAGCCACCTCGGCCGCTTCGTCGGTTTCGCACTCTCGGGTGGAGTAGGCGTCGTCGGCATCGGCATCGGCATCGGCCTTCGGACCCAACTCGCTCGCACCGTCGTCCACCAGGCTCACAACCCTGCCGGTACGCGGTAGCCGACCATCTGGCCGTAGGTCATCAGCGGACGCAGCGTCGGAGTGAGCATCGTCGGCTCGGACGACCAGCGGTGCCCACGGTTGCCCGCCAACCGCCGCTGCCTGGCCGCCGCACGCTCCTGGTCGAGCCGGGCCAGGCGCTTCGACGCCGCCGACCGCCCGTCCCGCCACTCCCGCCACCGCACCACCAGTTCACGAATCATCTCGACGATCACTGCTCTCTCCTTCTCAAGATCGTTTTGGTGTTACCCAACCGATCAAGCTCACGGCGCTACACCGCTGATGTCTCGCCCGGACAGCTTCCATGACCGTCCACAGGCAACCTTGCAACTGTCAAGGTTCACGGGGTGCCGGTGCATACGTTCGACTCGTGAGAGTCGTCGCGCTATCCGACGTCGCCGAGATGCTCGGCGGTGTATCGCGCACCCGCGCCACCGAGATCACCAACCGGGCGAGCTTCCCGGCACCAGTCGCGCTCGTCGCCTCCGGCCGGATGCGGATCTGGGACCGCGACGAGGTCGCCGAATGGATCCGCACCCACCGCCCGACCCAACAAGAAGACTGATGCCTCATTCACCTTCGTGCTCCCTCGTACAGTGGCGTCCGTTTACCAAAAACCCGCAACAGGACCGGAGTCCGCAAGGACAAACCGATACTCACGGCCGCTGGCGCAAGACGCGATAGCGGGGACGTCCGCCGAATACCATCTGCTGTCCGCAGACACCGGATCGGCTAGAGCGGGAGTTAACCTCAGACCATGAGCGACTATCTACAGGTGTCAACCGCAGTCGAGACACGTGATGCCGCAGTAGCCCTCGCCCGATCGGCGGTACGTGCTCGCCTGGCTGGGAACGCCCAGGTGGTTGGCCCCGTGATCAGCGTCTTCTGGCATCTCGGCGACCAGGGCGAGGGTGAAGAGTGGCAGGTGCTACTCAACACGACGGCCGCCCGGTACGAAGCCTTGGAGCGCCACCTACTCGCGCACCATCCCTGGCAGAACCCGCAGATCACCGCCACGGCAATCGTGGCAGGGTCGGCAGCATGTCTGGAGTGGCTTCGATCGTCGACGGACGAAGCCGCACCAGGCAGTTGACATTGAAGCTGCCCTGGCCGGGCGACGCTACCGGCTCATCTCCGCCGCCTGGCCATGTAGGTCGACGACACATGGGAGAGCCGCGTAAGGCTCCAGCCTCGACATGAATGAGTCGATTCGCTGAGCTGGGCGGATCGACCCGACTCCCGCCGCCAGCCGCATTGCCTTGCCCGCCACGGAGCACGCCTGTTCCACCTCGTTGGCGTCGAGGTAGGCGTCAGCGAGCCAGGTCAGATAGAGCGCCTTGTCACGGGCATGCGTGTCGCTGTACAGCGCCAGGACGTGCTCCAGCACCGATATCGCGCGCATCGGCCGGTGCAGCACCGACCAGCAGCGGCCAGTCATGATGTCGACCTCGACGTCGTCCACCCAGTAGACCCAATCTGGTTCAACTCGGTCACCGGCGGCGCTCAGCCACCGTGCGCCTGTATCGAGTTGCCGTTCCGCTTCTGCTGCCTGTCCTTGAAGGGCGTGAGTCCAGGCCCGGCGGCAGTGCAGGAGAGTCAGGACCCGAGGGGTTGCGCCATCTTTCGCTGTCTCGCACGCCGCGATAGCTAGATTCAAGCCGGACCGGCCGAGCGCGATCGCCTGGTAGGCAAGAAACGCTTGCGCGTTGCCGGCAAGCGCCGGGCTGTCCGCCTGCTGCGCAGCGGTCAGACTCGCCTGATACAGCCGCTCCGCGTCGCCGTGACGGCCCGCGTCGAAGGCGGCCCAGCCGGCCAACTGCGCCTGCTCGGCGAGCACCGCCAACAACCGTCGATGGATGTCCTCGGCGTAACGTCCGTCCCGGATGAGCCGATCTGTCGAATCAAGCTCGGCAGCGTACATCTGGTACGTGTCCGCGCCGCCAAGGAAGTCGTCCAGACGATGCAACCGCGCGGTACGCTCCACCAATTGATTCGGAAGATCTGCACCGATCTGGCAGCCGTGATCCAGATAGGTATGCGGAAGCGCGGCAGCGAGACCAGCTCCAGCTACGAACTGGCGGCGGCTGAGAGCCCTTTGAGTGTCAGCTAGTGCTGACAATTCACCGCCGGCTCGGAGCGCAGAATCGAGCCGCTGGGCAGCCTGCGCCGTTGGTCGCTTGGAGCCGCTTTCCAGCTCATGGAGATAGGACTTGCTGTAAAAGGTCGCCCTGGCGAGCTGACGCAGCGACATATCGCGCTCAGTCCGCAGCTGACCCAGTCGACGGGAGAAGCTCGAACCTTCTGACTCTGCCATCTCGACCATCCCTGATCGCCGGAAGATCAGCGCCGCGTCAGCGAGACTTCGACGCTCACCGCTGACAACCGTACCGCAGAATGATGATCATCTTGTCACTGCCTGATGTGACCGACGCGCTCGCTTCCACAGCGGCGCAGGATCGAGTGATCGCCTACCGCATCGCGTCCGAGGCGACCGCGTCGATCATGCCCCGATGCGGACAGGCGCCCCTGTGAAAGGACGCTCAGGACTCCGCACCCAGCAGGTCAGCCAGCGTGGCCAGCTCCTGGCTTACCGATCGACGGTGGCGGGCCAGGACCGTGGTGACGATGTCCCGGGCGTACCGCTGATGCCGCAACCAGGTCGGCGACTCCGCTCGGAGCCCGGACAGAATGCGCGTCGCTTCGACCAGGTCGCCGCGCTCAGAGTTGGCCCAGGCACGGTCGAGCTGGTGACGATTCCGGTTGTCCGACGTGGCCCGGCCGCGCCCCGGAGGTACGCGTTCCGCCAACGCGAGCGCCGTGACCGGGTCGCCCGCCACGACCGACATCTCCACCCGCTTCATCTGCACGGTCACCGGACAGAAGGCACCCGTGGTCACCGGCATGCGAAGAGCCACGTCTGCTGGTAGCTGCTCGCCGATCCGGACCGCTGCCGCACCGGCGGCGTCAGCATTTCTCTGGCGTCGTCGGCGCGACCGTCGCGGATCGCCGCGGCCGACCCGTGCAGCATGAGCCAGCCCCAGACCGCGAGCCGGGTCGGGTCAGTACGTGAAAAGCGTGGCTCGATCGCGTCCGCCGTGGCGAGGGCCAACCGCTCGGCCTCGTCGAACCGCCCCTGCCGGAGCAACAGCCAGCACATCGTGGTGACGACTGACGCGGCGACCAGTTCGTCTCCGGACTCGTCCGCGACGTCGAGCGCGAGACTCAGCGCATGATAGGCAAGATCGAAACGCCGGAGCTGGATCAACGCCGTCCCGGCGATCTGGTACGCCTGAGCGAGCTGCCCCGCACCTGCGGTCCGCTGATCGCCGCCACTCGCGTCGACAAGGGTGCGGGCTTCGCCGATCAGCGCCGGTAACCGGGCGAGCGCGGTGGCGTAATCGTCGCCATGGTAGATCCGATCGATATCGGCAATCGACGTCTGCAGTTCCCGCACTGTCGGCGGATCTGTCGAGACACCACCGACGGTCGTCCCGCTCAAGCCACGGGCCGGAGTCAGCGCCCGCCGTAGCAGGCCAACCGCGATCTCGTCGTCATCGGCTCCGGCACCGGCCGCCGGGCTGGCGACAGGAGGCCCGACCAGTACGGACGTCGGCACGGCAAGCGCGGCGGCGACCGCTCGCAAGGTCGACATCCGCGGTGATCCCGGCTTGTTCTGCTCCAGCTTCTGGATCGTCTCGACCGCAAGCCCGGCCGCCTCCGCCAACTGCTCCTGAGTGAGTCCCCTGAGTCGACGTAGCCGCCCTACGTTGTCGCCCACCGTCGAACTCATCGCGCCGCCTACCGAAACCCGCCCCCGGCCGTACGGAATCCGGCACGCCGCATCGACCGCCGCCGCCAACCGTACCGCCGAGACCATCTTGTCGCTGCTGGCCATCGATCGGGCGGAACGGATAACAGGTAGACGGAGGTGGCGTACCAGCGACCCTGCACCACCGAGATCACCCGTAGGCCACGCGTCCTGGCAACGGCGACCGACGCCGAATTCCGGTGGCGGGCCGGCGCTGGGGTCGGCAGGATCGGGGGAATGACCACCGGACCAGACCGGCAGGCGGTCGGCTCACTGCGGGCCGTGGCGATCGACGCGCCGGGCATCGACCGCCTGGCCACCTTCTACGAACAGCTCGCCGGCTGGCGACGCCGCCCCACCGGCGACGATGACGACGACTGGATCACCCTTGTCACCGACGACGGCTGGCGGATCGGGCTGCAACAGGCGGCCGACCACGTACCGCCGGACTGGCCCGGCCAGGACCGACCGCAGCAGGCCCACCTCGACTTCCAGGTGTCGGACATCGACGCGGCGGCGGACCGCGCCCAGCAACTCGGTGCCAGCCTGTTGCAACGCAACGAACGGTGGCACACCCTCGCCGACCCGGCCGGCCACCCGTTCTGCCTGTGTCTGAAAGCTGACGAGCCGCGTACCACTCTGGCGGGTGTCATGCTCGACTGCCCCGACGCCAAGGAGCTGAGCCACTTCTACGCGGGGCTGCTCGGCAGACCGGTGACCTACGAGGGGGACGGGATCGCCATGATCGGCGAACAGGGCGCGCAGCCCGTCCTGTTCCAGCAGGTCGAGCAGTACGCCGCGCCCCGCTGGCCGGACCCGGCGTACCCGCAGCAGATCCACCTCGACGTGCAGGTCCAGGACGTCGACACCGCCGAACGGGCCGCCCTCGCCATCGGCGCCACCCGCCTCGACGGCGCCGGCCCCGACTGGCGCGTCTACGCCGACCCCGCCGGCCACCCGTTCTGTCTCGTCTGGGCTGCCTGACCAGGCGAAATGATCACGACAAGCTGGCGTACCGCTGTCACCATCGGGCCGTGGTTCGGCATCGCCGACGCCAACACCCTTCGATCAGCGAGGAAGCCATGGCCGACATGTCCGGCGACCACAGCGACGCTGCCGGTCCGCGTACCGACGAGGTAGGTCAGCCCCGGCGTGGCCGGCAGCCGGTCACCCTGCCGGCTTGGATCCGTGACCCGGAGCCGGTCCGGGTCACCTGGCGGCGCCGGGTGATGCTGGCCGCGTTGCGCCTGCCCGGCGGACCGAGGGTCCGCCGGGCCTGGTGGCGCTGGCAGCGGCGGCAACGGCTGCACCGCCGGTTTCCGATCCTGACCGCGTTGATCGCGGTGCCGCTGGCCTTCGTCGCGATCATGGCGCTGGTGTCGCTGGTCTACTGGCTGTGGGCGCGGATCTGGGTGATCCCGTAGGCCAACCGGCCGGTCTGCGCCGACTCACCGGCCGGCTGCCAGGTCCAGGGCGATATCGACGATCATGTCCTCCTGGCCACCGACCAGGCCGCGCCGGCCCACCTCGACCAGGATCTCGCGGGTGTCGACCCCGTGGGCGGCCGCGGCCCGCTCGGCGTGCCGGAGGAAGCTTGAGTACACGCCCGCGTAGCCGAGGCTGAGGGTTTCCCGGTCGACGCGGACCGGCCGGTCCTGCAGTGGCCGGACCAGGTCGTCGGCGGCGTCCATCAGAGCGAACAGGTCGCAGCCGGAGGCCCACCCGGTGAGCTCGGCCACCGCCACGAACGCCTCGATCGGACAGTTGCCGGCGCCGGCACCCTGACCGGCCAACGACGCGTCCACCCGTATGGCGCCCTCCTCCACCGCGACGACAGAGTTCGCCACACCGAGACCGAGGTTGTGATGGGCGTGGATGCCGATGCCGGTACGCGGGTCGAGCACGTCCCGGTACGCCCGGATCCGGTCCCGCACTCCGGTCATCGTGAGCCGACCGCCCGAGTCGGTGACATAGACGCAGTGTGCGCCGTACGACTCCATCAGCCGAGCCTGCGCCGCGAGTTCGGCGGGCTCCGCCAGGTGCGACATCATCAGGAACCCGGCCACATCCATGCCGAGTTCCCGGGCGGCCTCGATGTGCTGTGCGGCGATGTCGGCCTCGGTGCAGTGGGTGGCGATTCGGACGGAGGCGACCCCAAGCTCCCGTGCCCGGCGCAGATCGTCGACGGTGCCGATGCCGGGCAGCAGCAGGGTGGTGAGCCGGGCCCGCCGGACCACCTCCGCGACCTCGGCTATCCACTCCAGGTCGGAGTGTGCGCCGGGGCCGTAGGTGAGGCTGCCACCGGCGAGACCGTCGCCGTGTGACACCTCGATCGCGTCCACCCCGGCCGCGTCCAGCGCGGCCGCGATGGTCCGGACCTGCGCCAGGGTGTACTGGTGGCGGATCGCATGCATGCCGTCCCGTAGCGTTACATCCTGGACGTAGAGCCGATCAGTCACGCCGCTCCTCCCGTCCGAACCAGACACTCACCGACCCGTAGCGCGGCCGACGTCATGATGTCGAGATTGCCGGCGTACGCGGGCAGGTAGTGCGCGGCACCCTCGACCTCCAGAAACACGGAGATCTGCCAGGCCAGGTTCCTCGCCGATGGCGCCAGTTGGGCGCGCGGGTCGCCAGCCCTGATCCGATCGAACTGGACCCGCTGTTTGAGCCGGTAGCCGGGTACGTAGGTAGCCACCCGAGCAACCATTTCGGCAACCGCAGCCTCCACTACCTGCGGGTCGCAGTCGTCGACCAGGCAAAGCACCGTGTCCCGCATCAGCAGCGGTGGCTCGGCTGGATTCAGGACGATGATCGCCTTGCCGCGGTCCGCGCCACCGACCCGCTCGATCGCCCGGGCCGTGGTCTCGGTGAACTCGTCGATGTTCGCCCGGGTGCCGGGACCGGCCGACCGGGAGGCGATCGAGGCGACGATCTCGGCATAACGCACCGGGGCGACACTTCCGACCGCGGCGACGACCGGGATCGTCGCCTGGCCGCCGCAGGTGACCATGTTCAGGTTCGGTGCCGCCAGGTTGGCGTCCAGGTTGACCGAGGGCACGACGTACGGACCGATCGCGGCGGGCGTGAGGTCGACCATGCGTACTCCGGTGTGCCGCAGCGCGGCAGCGTTGTCGCGGTGTGCCCGGGCCGAGGTGGCGTCAAAGACGACCTCGATCTCGTCGAAGTCGTCCCGGGCCAGCAGCCCTCGCACCCCGTCCGAAGTGGCCGGGACTCCGAGCCGGCGGGCCCGGGCCAGCCCGTCGGAGTCGGGATCGATGCCGACCAGGACACCCATTCGCAGCACGGCCGACTGCCGCAGTATCTTGATCATCAGGTCGGTGCCGATGTTGCCCGAACCGATCACCGCCGCCTTCGCGGCTGGCCGGCCGTCGGACCTGCCGGCGGTGGACGTGAGCGCCTCAGCCATGGGTGTGGACCTCCTCGGCGGACCCGATCGAGACAGCCACCGAACCGACTGCGGAAATGGTGGCGGCGACCTCGTCGCCGGCGGTGACCGGGACCATCGGACCGAGCGCCCCACTGAGGACGATTTCTCCGGCCTGGAGCGGTTCGCCGTAGGTCAGGGCCGCGTTCGCCAACCACCGCAGGGCGTTGAGCGGATCGTCCAGACAGTCCGCGCCGGACCCGCTGGCGACCTGCGTTCCGTTGCGATGCATGGTCATCGTCACCGCCGACAGATCCAAGTCGGAGATGTCGACCCGATCCGGACCGAGCACGAACAGCCCGGCCGATGCGTTGTCGGCGACGGTGTCCGTGATCGAGATGTCCCAGCCGGCGATCCGGCTGTCGCATATCTCCAGCGCGGCGACCGCGTACTCGACAGCGTCCCGGACCTGCTCGACGTCGGCCGTCGTGGCGTCGAGGTCACGGCCGAGCACGAAGGCCACCTCGGCCTCGATCCGGGGCTGCAGCAGCCGGCCCGGATCGACCCGACCAGCGGACGGGACCAGGGCGTCGTCGAGGAGCGTGCCGAGATCCGGCTGATGTACTCCGAGTTGCCGTCGCACTGCCGACGAGGTCAGTCCGACCTTGCGCCCGATCCGGTGGCGACCGAGCTCGCAGGCGTGCCGGGTGTTCGCCGCCTGCACCGCGTAGGCGGCATCGACATCGTCCGATCCGAGCAGGTCACGGACGGGCTGACAGGGAAGGCGTTCGTATGCCGCACGACGCAACCGGGCTGCGGCCCGGTCGCGAAGGTGGGGTGGGTGCTGCGACACGACAGGACTCCTCGCGGATGTGGGAGGCCGGCGCCGAGGCCGGACGACAGGTCCGATGGTGGTCATGGGGTCACCCGGGCAGGGTCCGCACGAGGTAGGCCCAGGCGTCGGCGAGTTGGCGGGGGCCGTAGCAGCGGTCCCGCTTGGCGCGCGCCTCCGCGTCGTCCGACCAGGTGAACTCGGCGCCGGTGGCCATGGCGGTGAGCTGCATCCGGCAGGCCTTCTCCAGGAACACCGCCGTCAGCACCGCGGTCGGGACATCGACCCCCACGGTGACCAGCCCGTGATGGCGCAGCAGGAGGGCGTTGCGGTCACCTAGCGCCTCGGCCACCGCCGCCCCCTGCTCCGGGGTCCGGATCAGGTCGCCGGTGGTGGTGAACCGGGCGATGTCTGGCGGACTGAACAGGGTGCCTTCGTGTGCCAGCGGGCGGAGCGGGTGGCCGGTGGCGGCGAAGGTGACGGCCGCCTCGCCGTGGCTGTGCACCACAGCGTTCACATCAGACCGTCGGGACAGGATCTCGGTGTGGATCGGATACTCGAGGTGCCGCCGGCCCACAGCCCGCGACCCCGCTTGCGGAAGCGGCAGCACGGTTCCGGCGGAGTCGAGCAGGAGCACCCCGTCCGCGTCGACCTCCTCGAAGCCGTACCCGGCCGCCTTCATCCAGATCCCGGCGCCGGTCGGGTCGCGCAGGGACAGGTGACCCCACACCAGATCCGAATGACCGTTGGCGGCGAGCACCCGGCAGCCCTGGGCGACCTGTTCCGCCGGTGCCGCAACGGGCCGCGTCACGGCCGGGCCAGAAAGTCACCGACGACCCGGTTGAACGCCGCCGGCTGTTCGAACATCGGCCAGTGACCGGCAGCCTCGATCAGGGCGAACGACCCGGCCGGCAGGAGCTTGCTGGCCCGTTCCCCGACCGTGGCGGGCGTAGTCGGATTGTGCTCGCTCCAGAGCACCAGGGTCTCGTGCGGGATCTGTCGCAGGTCGGCTTCACGTAGCAGGTAGCGCCGGTTCTCCTCACCGGGCTGCTCGGCGATCAGCTTCGCCATCGCCTCCTGGCTCCCGGGCAACGTGTAGTACCGGTACCTTGTCTGCACCAGTTCGTCGGTGACTGTCGACGGGTCGTGCATCAGCCACTCCAGCCGCTTCCGCACGCTGTCCAGCGTCGGAGCCTGGGCGGCACGCCGGGTCACGTCGCCGACCCGCTGGTGCACCCGCTCGCTCTCCCGGCGGCTCTCCTCGTCGTCGAGCAGCAGGCCGGCGCCCGTGACGGAGACCACCCGGCCCACCCGGTCCGGGTGGTGCAGCGCCGCCCACATCGCGACCCATCCCCCGAGTGACTGACCAACCAGGTGTGCCCGGGGCGCGCCGATCGCGTCGAGGAACCGCAGCAGGTGGTCCACGAAGACCGGCGTGTGGTACGTGACGTCGGTGGGTCGTGCGGTGAGCCCGTGCCCCAGGCAGTCGATCGCGTACACCCGAAGGCCGCGCTCCGCCAACGGCAGCACGTTGCGGATGAAGCCCTCGGCGTGCCCGGTCAGGCCGCCCATCATGATGACCGGCTCACCATCGCCGGCTTCGATCGATCGGGTACGCCAGCCGCCCGCGTCCCGGAACCGCACCTCCGCGCCGAGCGCGTCAAGCCAGAATGTCATCGTTCTCCTCAAGGAAGTTCTCGATCTCGGGGTTTACCAGGTCCGGACGTTCGTAGTGCGGCCACTGCCGGGCGCCGGGCACGGTTCGCAACCGGGCCCGGGGAAGCGCGGCGACGGCCGCGCGCAGCACGGTGGTCGGGAGATGGCCGGATTCGCCGTGCACCAGTAGCACCGGTGACGCGACGTTGGTCAGCTGCTCGGGGGTGAGCAGCCAACGACTGTTGTCGGCGCGGCGGACGGACTGGTGGACCGCCCGCGCGGCGTCAGGAGCGTAGAGCCGGCGCCGGACCTCGACGAGTTCGTCGGTGACCAGGTCGGGGTCGGCCAACAGGCCGGTCAGCCGGGTCCGGACGTTGTCTCCGCTCGCCTCGGCGAAGGCCCGGCCGCCGCGCTCGTACGCCGCGCGTACCCTCGGGTCGTCGAGCCGTTCCTGCTCGGACTGCAGCCCAGCCGGTTCGACCAGGACCAGCCGGTCGACCCGCTCCGGTCGGGTGATCGCGAGCAGGGCCGCTACCCAGCCGCCGAGTGACTGTCCCACCAGATCGACACGGGGCAGCCGGAGCGCGTCGAGCAGGTCCACGACGTGGCTGAGCAGCCGGTCGACGGAGTACTCGCCGGGCGGTGCGGCGGTCAGTCCGTGGCCGATCAGGTCGGCCGCGATCACCCGGCGCCGCCGGGACAGCGCCGGCAGGGTGCGCGACCAGGTCTCCAGGTGCCCGCCCCGGCCGTGCAGGAGAAGCACCGGCGGGCCGTCGCCCTGGGTCACTGTCCGGGTACGCACACCACCCGCGTCGACCCAGCGCACCTCGGCGCCGAGCAGTTCGGTCCAGAGCGTCATCACAGCCGGCGCCTCACCGGTCGAGGTACGCGTGCAGGAAGTCGAACGTGAGCCGGTCGGTCTCCTGGGCCGCCTTGGAGTGGTAGTTCGGATGGGTGTCGTCGTGGTACGCGTGCCCGGCGTCCGGATGCAGGTGCAGCTCGGTGGACTGGCCACTGCGGGCCAACGCCTGCTTGAGTTGGCGGACCTCGTCGAGCGGAATGAACTGGTCCGCCTCCCCGTAGTGGGCCTGAACCGGGCAGCGGACCGACTCGGCGGCCTCGATCCGGGAGCGTGGTCGCCCGGTCGGGGAGTACTCCGGTGGCAGCACCGGCAGACCGTAGAGCGGCACGACACAGCGCAGCCGGTCCGTCCGGGTCGCCCAGACCAGTACCGTCCCGCCGCCGAGGCAGAAACCGACGGCCGCGGCCCGAGAGGTGTCCACGTCGCCGCGCCCGGCGAGGTAGTCGAGCGCAGCCTCGAAGTCGGGTACGGCCTGCTCGTCGGTCGCCGCCAGGAACGCCTTGGCACGTCGCTCCTCCACAGTGGTGTAGTCCTGTGGGGGTCGGCCACCGACGCGGCTGAACATGTTCACCGTCAGGCAGGCGAACCCCTGCGCCGCGTAGCGGCGGGTGACGTCCTGCCGGTGCTCGGTGACGCCGAGGTTCTCGTGCGCCATCAGCACGACCGGAGGGAGCCGGTCGGCGCGCGGTTCGGGCAGGGCCAGGTAGCCCTGGATCTGGTCGGTCCCGCTGGGAAAGGTGACCCAACCGGGTGTCTCGTTGGGGCTCACAGGTGTTCCCATCCTTCCGGTTCGATCGCGGTTGCCACCGGACGCCGTTCGCCCGGGGACGCGGAGGTGAGTTGTTGCCGGACCAGTTGCCCGGTCCGGTCGAGTTGGCGCCGCAGGAACCGGGACGCGGGGCCGATGACGGCGAGCGCCCCCGCGACCCGGCCGTTGACCGTCACCGGTACGGCGACCCCGGCCACACCGACCAGATACTCGCCGGACTCGATCGCGTAGCCCCGGGCGCGGCTCACCTCGACCTCGGCGCAGAGCTCCTGATGGTCGACGATCGCCCGTGGGGTGCGCCGGGTCAGTCGTAGCCGGGGCACGATCTCGGCGACCCGCTCGGGTGGCAGCCCGGACAGAGCCGCCTTGCCGATGCATCCACCGCCGAGCACCGAGCGCCGACCAACTGGGGAGGACACGGCCAGCGGGTGGGCCGCCGGGCGCTTGCCCGTGATGACCAACGTGCAGTCCGACCAGTCGACCTCGGCCACCAGGACGGTCTCGCCGGTGATCCGAGCCAACTCGTCGGCCGCCGGCTGGGTCAGGTGGGTCAGGGCGGAACTCTCCGAGACCTGGTTGCCCAGTTCGAGCAACCGGATGCCGAGCAGATACGCCCCGTCCGGGTCCTGCCGGAGGAAGCCCCGTTCGACGAGCGTGACCGCGATCCGGTGGGCGCTCGGGCGCGGCAGCCCGGCGGCCTCCGCAAGCTGGGACAGGTGCAACCTCGGGTGGGTGGTACTGAACGCGGTCAGGATGTCCAGCGCCCGCGCCACCGAGCGCACGCCCCGCCGACGGTCCGGGTCATCATCGAGGTCGATCATCAGAAGCCTTCCGTCACCGGGCTTGGGCTACAGGCAGTACTGCGGAGCCTGATCCACGTTGCTCTTGGTGATGAGCTGGTCGGGGATCTGTTGCACCTTGGGGGCAGCCGGGCCGGAACCGCCGTTCTCGGCGTCGAGCAGGGACACCACGGCGTCGATGGCCATCTCACCGATCAGGCGCGGCGGCTGGCTGATCGTCGCGGAGATCTGGCCGTCGCGGATCGCCGCAAGGCCGTCGTCGGTGCCGTTGATTGTGACGATCTTGATGTCGTCGCGGTTGGCTGCTCGGAGCGCGGAGAGCGCGCCGAACGCCATGTCCTCGTTGTGAACGAAGAGGTACTTGATGCCGGGGTTGCCCTGCAGCAGGTTCTCCGCGACCTCCTGCGCCTTGGCCCGCTGCCACAGCGCCGGCTGCTCGAAGACCACCTGCTGACCGTCTCCGAGGGCTGCCTTGAACCCCTTGTTCATCAGGTCGGCCGAGGCGCCGGGGGCGCCGCCGATGATCGCGATCTCGGCCGGTTCCTGGCCGCCGTCCTCGGCCACCCACTGGCCGAGCAGCGCGCCGGCGTGTTCCACGTCGGTGGTGGCCGCGCCGAGAATCTTGTTGGGATCGACAGCCGCCACGGAGGTCAGGAAAATCGGGACGTCGGCGCGGTTGGCTCGGTCGACATCGCCCTGCTGAGCATCGATGTTGACGGTCTGCACGATGATCGCGTCAACCTGCTTGATGATCATGTCTTCCACGTTGGAGATCTCTTTGGCGGGATCACCGGCGGAGTTGGCGACCAGCAGTTCCACGCCCTTCGCCTCGGCCTGCGCCCGTACCGACTTTTCCAGGCAAGTGTGGAACTGGATGGTATTGCCGTTCACGAAGCCGATCCGGTATCCCTCCTGGCCACCGGAGTCGACGGTTGCGTCGTCGCTACCGCAGCCGGCCGAGGCCGACACCGTCAGGGCGGCGACGGCAACCCCGATGAAGAATCTGCTCTTTCTTTTCATAGCGGTCAACCTCTCAAAGACGGACCAGTGTGGTCGTACGGGAGAACGGTCTACGGCCGGGCAACGGCACCAGATCAGCCGCTGTGCCGGCGACGTACCTGATTGGCGACAGCCGCGACGAGCAGCACGGCGCCGACGGAGACCTGCTGGTAGTAGGAGTCGATCTGGAGAAGATTCAGCGCGTTGGCTACCACCCCGAGCAGGATCACGCCGAGGACGGTGCCGATGATCGTGCCGCTGCCACCGGCCAGCGCCGTTCCACCGATCACCACGGCGGCGACCACGGTCAGTTCCAGGTGCAACCCGGCGGTGCCCGGGCTGGCCGCTCCCAGCCTGGCCAGCAGCATCGTGCCGCCGATGGCGGCGAGCGCTCCGTTGAGTCCGTAGAGGGCCAGCTTCACACTGGTCACCGGGACGCCGGACAGCCGTGCGGCGGCCTCGTTCCCACCGATCGCGAACGCGTGCCGGCCGATCGTGGTGTAGCGCATCACCAATCCCACCCCGACGCAGACCGCGAGCGCGATCAGCGACAACACCGGAATGCCCACCACCTCACCGAAGCCGAGGCCGGACAGGTTCTGCCCGATCGAGATGCTCTGCCCACGGATGACCAGGAGCGCGACGCCCTCCAACGCTGTCGCGGTGCCGAGCGTGACCACGAACGGCGCTACTCCCGAGGCGGTGATGATCGCGCCGTTGAGCAGGCCGACGGTGATGCCCACACCGACTGTGAGCGCCACCGCCGTCAGCTCTGACACGCCGGCCTCGAGAAGCCGGGCGAGCACCCCGGCACTGACTCCGGCGAGACTGGCCAGGGAGAAGTCGATACCGCCGGCCGTCATCAGCAGGGTGAGGCTCGCGGCGAGCACGGCCACCACGGAGATCTGCCGGACGACGTTCAGCAGGTTCGGCCCCGTCAGGAAGGCGTCCGACTGGGTCGCCGTGAAGATCGCCAGAACGATCAGCAGGCCGATCAGTCCGGCATGGTGGGTCAACCCGCCCGGCACCGCGAGCCGGGTCCGCTTGTTGAGCGCCGACGTTGTCATGCTGTCCCTCCGGCCGTCATGGTCACCAGTTCGTCTCTGCTGGTCTGCGCCACGGCGCACTCGGCCACCACCGCGCCGCCCCGGATCACCACCACCCGATCCGCCAGCCGCAGCACCTCGTCGACGTCGGAGGAGGTCAGCAGGAGCGCTGTTCCATCCGCGGCCAGACCCTCTACCAGTTCGTGGATCTCGGCCTTGGCCGCGACGTCGACCCCGTTCGTCGGTTCTTCCAGCAGACAGACCCGCCCGCCCGTCGGCAGCCACTTGGCCAGAAGAACCTTCTGCTGATTGCCACCGGAAAGTGCCCGGACCGGCGGGTCGGCGGCGATGCTGACGACCCGGTAGCGGTCGCGGGCCTCGGCGGCCATGGCGTGCAGCGCCGGCCAGCGGACGAACGGCCGGCCCGATAGCGCCCGTCTGGCCAGCGTGACGTTCTCGTCCACGGAAAGCTCGGGAATCAGGCCCAGGGCAAGCCGGTCCCCGGTGACGCACCGGATGCCGTGCCGCAGCGCGTCACGTACGCTGCCCGGCCGTACCGGCTGGCCGTCCACCACGATGCTCCCGGTGCGCGGGCGACGGGTGCCTGAGAGCAGGCCGAATAGCTGGGACTGGCCATCGCCGGCTGGACCGAGTACGCCGACCACCTCCCCGGCGCGGACCTGAAGGTTGAGTTTACGCAGCCTGTCGCCGGTGCCGATGCCGACCAGGTCCAGCACCACCGGCCCGGGCTCGACGGCCGGCCGGCGTTGGCCGATGTCGGCCTTGCCGCCGGTCATCGAGGTCACCAGGTCAGAAACGGTGGTGCCCTCGGCCGGCACGGTGGTGACCCGGCGGCCGTCGCGCAGCACGGTTATCGAGTCGGCGAGGGCAAGCACCTCGTCCAGGTGATGCGAGACGTAGACGATGCCGACTCCCCGCTGGCTGAGGGTGCGGACCAGCTCGTGGACATGGGCAGCGTCGCCGCCACCGAGGGCGGCGGTCGGCTCGTCGAGGATCAGCACCCTGCCGCCGGCGTGCACCTCCCGGGCGATCTCCACCAGCACCTGTTGGGCCGCAGGGAGCGTCCGGACCGGGGCGGTGACATCGATCCGTACCCCGATGTCGTCAAGTGCCGCGCGGGCCGACCGCCGAATCTCGTCCCAGCGCACCCACGGGCCTCGACGCGGCAGCCGGCCGAGCAACAGGTTCTCGGCGACGGAAAGCGACGGAACCAGGGACCGGCGCTGGTGCACGGTGGTGATGCCGATCTGCCGGGCCCGTCGTGGAGTGAGTGGGCCGGCCGGTTCGCCCGCCACGGACAGGGTTCCCGTATCCGGCGTCAGCGACGCGGAAATGATCTCCACGAGAGTCGACTTGCCGGCGCCATTCATCCCCAGCAGGGCGTGGACCTCGCCGGCGTGCAGATCCAGATCTATGTCGATCAGAGCGCGAGCGCCCCCGAAGGACTTGCTCACGCCACGCAGCGACAGCAGCGGGGCGGTCACGGCGTGTCCCGAGGCGGGTACATCTCGGCGTGCGGGACGCCGAGCATCACCATCAGGTTCCGCAGCGCCACCGGATTCATCCCCTGGGCCAGCAGCTTCCAGGAGTCCCGGGCGCGCACCGCGCGGACCTCCTCCTCGTCGAGCGCGTAGCCGTCGAGAAGGCCGTCCCGAACCCGGGCCAGCAAACCGGGCTTGTGTTCCAGGTCCCAGGCCAGCCGGTTGAGTTCCACGACGCTCATCGCACGAACTCCATGATCCCGGCGCCGATCGCCCACTCGGCCATCGGCGCGTACGCCAGCAGCGTTCCCGGCGCGGGCTCCCCCGCACCAGCTGTCGCACCCACGGCCACCAGCCAGGTCCGGATCTCCAGTGCCCCATTGCCGGCCTGTTCCAGGATTTCCTCGTCTGACAGGGCGAGGATCGGCTCCAGACGACCGTCCCGCAGACACGACACGAAGTCCCGGTCGAACTCCTCGTTGATCTCACCGAACCGAGGTAGGCCGACCCAGTGTGAGATGCCGCCGGTGCCCAGTACCCCGACCCTGCTGTCGGCGGGCAACGTCGCCACGGCCGCACCGATCGCCCTGCCCAACTCCAGGCAACGGCGCAGCGACGGCAGCGGCGGCGTGTTGCAGTTGAGGAAGAGCGGAACGACTCCGGCGCGCGCCGCGTTCGGAAGCTTGGTCAACGGCACCGTGAAGCTGTGGTCCAGCCGCATGGTGTGCGAGCGGGCGGCGTCGAAGCCGCGCTCCACCAACCCGGTCAACAACGCCTGGGCGACCCCGGGCGCGCCCGGGAAGGTACCGTCCGGAGTGCCGAACTCGCCCCAACCCTCGTACCGGTCGGCCAGGCCGAGGCAGTACGTCGGGTAGTTGTCGAGCCCGAAGGTCTCGTAGTGGTCGGTGCCTACCACGATCATCGCTGTCAGGTCGGCCCGACCAATGGCCTCGTCCATCCGCTGCCACGCATCGTGCAGTGCCCGTGACCGGTCGGCGCCTCCCAACGGGTTCTTGATGATCGCGCCGACATGCGAAGTCGCCGCCGCGTACGCCACGGTCCCCATCAGCGCACCACCGCCGAGGCCGGCGCGTGATCAGCGAAGGTGATGTCGGTGGCGAGGTCGGCGTCGCGCCGGCTCACGTCGGTGGCGTGCAGCAGTCCGCAACCGGGGCAGGCGTACTGCCGGATCTCCAACTCCTCGGCGAGCCGGGTGGCCGGGCTGAACTGGAACACGTCGGTACTCACCAGGCAGGCTGCCCGGCGACGCCACGACTGGCCCAACGGAGCCAGCACGGTGCCGCAGTGGCAGGCTACGTAGCGCGCCCCGTCGACCTCGATCCGCTCCAACCGGTCACCGATCGGACCCAGCCGGCGCCGGCCGGTGGCGGCGGGTTGTGCAGGCAACGCCTCGGCCGCCGGCCAGGCCCGGCGCTCGGCACGCAGCCGACTCCGGCGGTCTGCGGTCGCTGCTGCGTCGAGTTCGCCGGCCGCGTCGAGCACCGCACCGTAGAGTCGGACGGCTGCCTCCGGGCTGACAGCCCTCTGCCGTAGGTCCACCCGCAGTGCCTCGATCGGGCGCTCCAGCGGGTCTCCCCAACCACCGCCGGCCTGGTGGGTATAGCTGAGCGTCGCTGCCGCGCCGAGCCGGAACTTCCCGGCCCGGCCCCGCATCGGCGGCCGCTCACCGGTGAGTGTCGCCGGGTCCGGAATCTCCCCGCCGGCCAGTCGCTCCGGCAGGTCGCTATCGCGGACCAGGCGCCGACCGTTCGGGCCGGACGGGTAGCCGCCGAACAGCCCGGTGGAGTTCGGCGCCAACCAACCGTGCCCGGAGCAGACGGCGCTGACGTCGTCGCTGCCGTGCACGGCGTAGTGTGCCCCGATACTCTGCCCGCCGCGGTGCCGGCCGGCCCCACCGGAGTCGGTCACCAAGCCCCGCCACAGGTACAGCAACGGCATGTCCAACTCCACGGTCTCGGCGTTGGCGATACGTTGCCGCTCAATGTTGTGCTGCCCCTGGGTCCAGACCCCGTCCCGATGCGCGTACGCGCCGCCACCGGTGGCGAGGCAGTCGAGGATCACGTGGGTGAAATGCTCGCCGTGCGAGTTGGTGCCAGTCAGTACGAACTGATCGGGGCCGCCGGCCGGCGCGGCCTGAGCCTCACCGATCAGTTCGTCGGAGCAGGCCGCCAGCCGGGACAGGCACTCCACCGCTGTCATCTCCACCAGCCAGGCGGCCTCGAGCACACCACCGCTCACCGGCGCGGGTCGACGGGCGTTGATAATCAGCCCTTCCGGTGCGTACACCTCGACCGGGTGGAACAACCCCTCGTTCCAGGGCGAGTCAAAGGCCAGGGTCGGCAGCAACGCCGCAGCGACTCCAGCCATCAGGCCGGACCGAGTGCAGTTGATGTACCCGGTTGCCTGGGGTGACGAGCCGGAGTAGTCGAAGTGCAGCCGATCGCCCTGCTTGGTGAGCACCAGGTCCACGTCGTAGACCGCGTCGACCTCGCTGGCCGCGAGCCCGCCGTCGTTGTCCAGATAGGCCCGGGACCGGACGGTGGCGTCCGGCAGTTCACGGAGCCGGTTGCGCAGCCGGGTCTCGGAGAGTTCGATCAGACCTGACATGACCTCGCGGACCGTCGCGGCGCCGTACCGGTCAGCCAGTTCGGTCATCGCCCGTACGGCGGTGTGGTTGGCTGCGACAAGTCCGCGAAGGTCCAGGTTCGCGGTGCTCGCCATCCGGGTGTGTGCCAGAACGATGTTCCACACGTCGGTGCGGGTCCGGCCACCGTCGATCAGCTTCGTCGGCGGAAGCTGCAGCCCCTCCTGGAACGACTCGGTCGCCGCAGAGCAGAATCCACCAGGTTGCATGGCGCCGACGTCGACCATGTGGCACATCGCGCCACTCCAGGCCAGCAACTCACCTTCGTAGAAGATCGGGGCGACGATGCCGAGGTCGGGAGCGTGAACGGCACCCTTCCACGGGTCGTTCACGATGAACATGTCGCCGGCCGCGATGCCGGGATCGTCGCCGCAATCGGCGATCACGTGCCGAGTGATCGCGGCCATCGACGCGGAGTGCAGCAGAATGGTACGGCCCATCGCGGCTACCGAGCCGTCCGGCAGGTAGAGCCCGACGTTGTAGTCGCTGGCCTCGGTGACGTGGGGCGAGCCGGAGATGGCGGACAGGACGGCGCCCTGTTCGTCGGTGATGGCCAGCAGCCGGTGCCGGATCACCTCGAAGGTGACAGGGTCCACGTCCCGTCCGGCGGTGGAGTGGCCGGCGGGTCCGGTGGAGCTGGCGGTGGTCATGAATCCTCCCGAGCGGTGATCACCAGGTTGGCGTCGTCGTCGACATCGGCCTGTTGGCGAGGGCCGACGACCACGGTGGTGCCGGCGAATTCCAGGACTGCCGGGCCGGGCAGTGAGAGGCCCGGCCCGACTGACTCC
This sequence comes from Micromonospora sp. LOL_014, assembly GCF_048060245.1. Classification (NCBI taxonomy): domain Bacteria; kingdom Bacillati; phylum Actinomycetota; class Actinomycetes; order Micromonosporales; family Micromonosporaceae; genus Micromonospora; species Micromonospora sp. LOL_014. The sequence continues at coordinate 90,745 of NZ_JBHMIP010000013.1, read as the reverse complement.
CCGCGGTAGACGGTGGCCGGCACCAGCCCGGTCTCTGGAAAGTGCACCGAACGCTGTCCGAGCACCGCCGCGGCGAGCGTTCCGCGCCGCCGCGGTGCCGCCGCGGCCAGCTCGGTTACCCGGACCCGCCCCTCCACCCGCAGGGTGAGCAGCTCAAGCCCGGCGCTGCGCAATGCGGTGCCCGCGCCGTAGATTCGTTCGTAGCTGGCCAGGAAGTCCTCGACCAGGCGCCGAGCCATCTGCCCGTCGACCCGGCCTGCCGGCACGACCACCGGAAGTTCCTGGGTCTGCCGGCGGAACTTGAGGTAGACGATGCGCGTGAAGGTGGCTCGCGGATCACGGTCGAGGTCGGCGTGGCAGCGGTCGATGAGTGTCGCGAAGGTCGCCGCGATGCGGTCGCTGTCCAGATGGGCCGCCGGGTCATCGGCGCCGGGCGGCGTACGCTGCGGGTCGGTGGTCTGCACAGCCCGATAACGATCGGAGATGACCGTCCCGAACGCGGAGTGGACCGTCGCCGTCGGGGGCACCACCAGAGTGCCGATGCCGGCGGCGTCGGCATACGCGTAGGCGTGGGTCGGGCCGGCACCACCGTACGCGTAGATCACGAAGTCGCGCGGGTCATGGCCCTGCTCGACGGTGACCTTACGCAACAGGTCTGCCATCTGGTTGTCCGCGACCTGCCGGATGCCGGCGGCGGCATCGGTGACTGACATGCCCAGCGGCTCCGCAACGTGCCGGCGGATGGCCTCCTCCGCGGCGGGGCGGTCCAGCTTCATCCGGCCGCCAAGGAAGTGGTCTGGATCGATGATCCCAAGCACCACGTCGGCATCGGTGACGGTGGGCCGCTCGCCGCCGCGGCCGTAGCATGCGGGGCCGGGCACCGACCCGGCGCTCTCCGGGCCGACGACCAGGGCACCCACCTCGTCCACCCACGCGATCGAACCGCCGCCCGCACCAATCGCCTGAACCTTGATCCGGGGCAGTGCCAGGTGATAGTTGCCCACCTCGCTGATTCGCTCCACCAACGGTTCGCCGTTGACAATGAGGCCGACGTCAAAGCTCGTCCCGCCCATGTCGCTGGTGATCACATTGCGGTGACCGAGCCGGCGGGCGAGCGCCACGGAGGCGAGCACTCCACCGGCCGGGCCGGAGGTGAGCATCGACGCGGCTCGGGCGGCCGCGTCGCCGGCCCGCATCACGCCGCCGCCCGAGTCCATGATTGACAACTCGCCGGTGAAGCCGGCCTGCCGCAGCCGCGTCTCCAGCAGGTTCACGTAGTCCCGAATCACCGGACCGAGGTAAGAGTTGATCACCGTGGTGGCGGTCCGCTCGTACTCGCCGATCACCGGGGCCACCTGATGCGACAACGTCACGTACGCCGTCGGCCACTCCTGCTTAATCAACTCGGCCAGCGCGCGTTCGTGCGCCGGATTGACGAACGACCAGAGCAGGCTGACCGCCAATGCCCCGACCTCGGTGTCGCCATCGCGCATTTCGACCAGAGCCGCGCGAACCGCAGCCAGGTCGATCGGCACCACCTCGCGGCCCGCCGAGTCGACTCGCTCGGTGACCTCGACGATGCTGGCCCGGGGCACGATCGGCTCCGGGTTCCGACGGCGGCTGTAGTGCCCGGTCGCCGCGCCGAGCCCGACCCAGGAGGTCATGCTTCGTTGGATCAACAGCGTGTCCGCGAAGCCGCGCGTGGTCAGCAACGCGGTCGGCGCACCCTTGCGTTCGATGAGCGCGTTGGTCGCCGCCGTAGTGCCGTGGGCGAAGTGGTCGATACGCCGGGTGAATTCCGGCAGTTCAAGGCCGTACGCCTCGGCCGCCAGTTCCAGTGCGGCGAGCACGCCGCCGGACCTGTCGGGAAGCGTCGTCGGTGATTTGAACAGCCGGGGCGGCGCGCCGTCCTCAAGCACGACGAGATCGGTGAAAGTGCCACCGATGTCAGTGCCGACGAAGAAACGCCGATCGTGCGCCGTTTGCGTCACCGTGACCCCCTGGTGCGACCTGTGCTACATGAAATGTTGGCGAAACATACGTCGCGACTGTCGGGGCAGCTCAACGCCCCGTTCCGCCAGGCGGACTCGGTGCGCATGATTGGTCCGATCGGACGAGTGGTCCATCCGACGAAACGGCAAACACGTCCGCGCCAGTCACTCAGCCATTCGACTATGGACGGACAACCGGTCGGCCGGTCCGTCGGGTCGACCGATCAGTAGAGTTCACGGCGACCGCGCCGCCCACCCCACCGGCCGGCGTACCTGCCGTCGCGCTGATCGTCGCGGGGCTGGTACTCCCGGCGTCCCGCCGGCTCTTCGGGGGCACCGTAGCCGGTGCGATGCCTACCCGGGCACCGGTGCCGCCGGCAGCCAGACCTACCGGGCTGACCTGGCTGGCCGATCCTGCTACGGTCCGCCGGTTCGCCCCGACGGCAACTGGCCTTGGCTCGCCCACTACCGCCTGACGTTGCGGACCCAGCCGTCCCGCCAGCCGAGGACGACTGCCGGGGCAACTCTCAGTAGTTACCTGACGACGATTGGATCGTATCCGGCTTTCCCCGGACGGACACTTGCTTGTTGGAGCGGAGGGCGTGGGATTCGAACCCACGAAGACATTGCTGCCTTACCGGTTTTCAAGACCAGCGCCATCGGCCACTAGGCGAGCCCTCCCGGTGCGGCCGGCCGGAGACGGTCAGCCGCCGCGTCACTGTGCCCTAGTGTGCCACGGACGTCCGACAGCACTCCGCGGCGCAGGTTAACGCGGCGGTAGCCGAGGGGGCCATCAGGATTCACCAGCCGGGTTCGGCGGGCGGCACACCGGCCGAGCCGGTAAGACTGATGCCATGTACGCGATCACCGTGCCGCAGCCCGGCGGACCCGACGCCCTGGTCTGGACCGAGGTGCCCGATCCCACCCCCTGCCCGGACGAGGTGATCGTCGACGTCGCCGCGACCGCCGTGAACCGGGCCGACCTGCTACAACGGCAGGGGCACTACCCTCCGCCGCCGGGCGCGTCGCCGTACCTCGGGTTGGAATGCTCCGGGGTGATCAGCGCGGTCGGCGCGGACGTCTCCCACCGCAAGGTCGGCGACCAGGTCTGCGCGCTGCTTGCCGGCGGCGGGTACGCCGAGCGGGTCGCCGTGCCCGCCGGGCAGCTGCTGCCGGTGCCGGCCGGGCTGAGCCTGGTTGACGCCGCCGCGCTGCCCGAGGTGGCCTGCACCGTCTGGTCGAACGTGGTCAAGCTCGCCGGGCTGCGGGCCGGCGAGTCGCTGCTGGTGCACGGCGGCGGCAGCGGGATCGGCACCTTCGCCGTCCAGCTCGGTGCGGCGCTCGGCGCCACCGTGCTGACCACCGCCCGCGCGGCCAAGCACGAACAGCTGCGGGCGCTCGGCGCCCACCACGCGATCGACTACACCGCCGAAGACTTCGTCGCCCGCGCCCGCGAGCTGACCGGCGACGGTGACGGCGGGGTGGACGTGATCCTCGACATCATCGGCGGCGGCTACCTGGAGCGCAACGTCCAAACGCTGGCCACCGGCGGCCGGTTGACGATCATCGGGTTGCAGGGCGGCCGCACCGCCGAGCTGAACCTGGGTGCGCTGCTGGCCAAGCGGGCCACGATTTTCGCGACCACGCTGCGGTCCCGTCCGCTCGCCGAGAAGGCGGAGATCGTCCGCCGGGTGCACGACCAGGTCTGGCCGCTGATCGCGTCGGGTGCGATCCGCCCGGTCATCGACCGCCGGATGCCAATTGCGCAGGCCGCGCAGGCGCACCGGATCGTCGAGAGCAGCGACCACCTGGGCAAGGTGCTACTGGTGACCGGCGAGGGCCAACCGCCGTCGAGTGGCAACGGCTAGCCGCCGTCGAGCAGGATGCGCGGGCCGGGGCCGGCGGCGGCCAGCCGGTCGGCCGGGTTGTACAGCGTGCACGACCGCAGTGACAGGCAGCCGCATCCGATACACCCGGCCAGGTCGTCGCGCAGCCGGGTGAGCAGCGCGATCCGCTCGTCGAGCCGGTCCTGCCAGCGCTGGGACAGCCGCGCCCAGTCGGCCTTCGTCGGGGTACGCGAATCGGGCAGCTCGTCCAGCGCCTGGCGAATCTCGTCCAGCGGCACGCCGATCTGCTGAGCGATCCGGATGAACGCCACCCGGCGCAGCTCGGAGCGGGCGTACCGGCGCTGGTTACCGCCGGTACGCCCGGCTCGGATCAACCCGATTCGCTCGTAGTACCGCAGGGCTGACGGTGCCACCCCGGACCGGGCAGCCAAATCGCCGATGGCCAGTGTCCGCTGCATCACAACATCCTTGAGTTGAAGTCAACTTCAACTTGCAGGGTAGGGTCATGTCAGCCTTCGTAGCCAGCCCGGTCGCGCCGCCGCATCAGCCGCCGACCGACATTGGGTACGCGGCCCTTCGGCCGCTGCTACGCCGGATCACCGGCGACGAGAAGCACGAGCACAGCGCCAACTCGACATTGGACGTGCTGTGGGTCCTCTACGACCGGATTCTGCGGATCAGCCCGCAGACCGTCGACGCCGTCGACCGCGACCGGTTCCTGCTATCCAAGGGGCACGGTCCGGCCGCCTACTACGCCGTACTCGCCGCGAAGGGGTTCATCCCCGACGCCTGGCTCGACGACCTGGCCGGGCCGGACAGCCCGCTCGGTCACCACCCGGACCGGCTGCTGGTGCCTGGGGTGGAGATCGGCTCCGGCTCGCTCGGGCACGGGCTCGGCCTCGGCGTCGGCACGCTGCTCGGCCTGCGTGCCCAGGGCCTGACCGACCAGGCCGGCGGAGCCAATCGGGCCGGCGGGGCTGGCGAGGTCGGTCGGGCCGGTAGGGCCAACGGAGCCCGGGTCTACGTCCTGGTCGGCGACGCCGAGCTCGACGAAGGGTCGAACCACGAGGCGATCGCGTACGCCGGCAGCCGGCAGCTCGCCGAGCTGACCGCGATCGTCGTCGACAACGACTCGGCCACCCACGGCTGGCCCGGCGGGCTGGCCAGCCGGTTCCGCGTGAACGGCTGGACCACGACGATCGTCGACGGCCGCGACCACGAGGCACTGACCGACGCGCTGACCGGACATGACGGAGTACGCCCGCACCTGGTGGTCGCCCTGACCCCGGCCAAGTACACCAGACCGCACGGCAAGGAGAATGATCATGCGTGACGCCTTCACCCGCGCCACCACCGGCCTGCTGGACGACGATCCGCGTACCGCGTTGGTGCTGGCCGACATCTCGGCCGAGGCGTTCGCCCCGGCCGCCCGCCGGCACCCCGACCGGATGTTCAACGTCGGCATCCGCGAACAGTTGATGATCGGCGTGGCCGGTGGGCTGGCGTTGACCGGGCTGCGGGCCATCGCCCACTCCTACGCGCCGTTCCTGGTCGACCGGGCGTACGAGCAGATCAAGCTCGACCTCGACCACCAGGGCGTCGGCGCGGTGCTGGTCAGCATCGGCGGGTCGTATGACGCGGCGGCGGAGGGCCGTACCCACATGTCCCCCGGTGACGTGGCGCTGCTCGACACGGCCGGGCCGTGGACGGTGCACGTACCGGGCCATCCGGACGAGGTCGGGCCGTTGCTGCGGGCGGCGGCCGGTCACGACGACGCCGTTTACCTGCGGCTGGCCGCACGCGGCAACCACAGCCCGCATGGTGACGGGGTGTCGGGTCGACTGGTGACGGTGCGTCGGGGCAGCGGGGGAGCCCCGGTCGTCGTCGCGGTCGGCCCGATGCTCGACCAGACGTTGGACGCGGTCACCGGGCTGGACGTGACGGTGGCGTACACGAACACGCCGCGCCCGTTCGACGTCACCGGCCTACGGATGCTCGTCGACTATGTCGATCCGGTGGTGGTGCTGGTCGAGCCGTACCTGGCCGGGACGTCGAGTCACCTGATCGGCGCCGCGCTGGCGGACCGGCCGTACCGGCTGCTGTCGTTGGGCGTCGGGCGGGAGGACCTGCATCGGTACGGCAGCGCGGCGGACCATGACCGCTGGCACGGGCTGGACCCGGCCGGGCTGCGGCGCTCAGTCACCCGGTTCGTCAGCGGCTGAACGGGGCCGTTAGCAGCCGGGGGAGAAGACGGCGGGGCTCAGGCGCCGGGAACGGTACGCCCCTGGCGCCGGGTCCGCTCCCGACCCAGGATCCACAGTGCCTCGACCCCGTCCTTCCAGGTGATTTTCTTGCCTTCCTCGCGGCCCCGGGCCCGATAGGAAATCGGCACCTCGTACGGGCGAACCCGGCGACGCAGCAGCTTGCCGGTGACCTCCGCCTCCATGCCGAACCCGCGCGAGCGCACGTCGAGTGAGCGGTACAGCGACAGCGGCAGCAGCTTGAAGCAGGTCTCCAGGTCGCCGATGTAGGAGTTGAACATCACATTCGCAGCCGTGGTCACGGCCTTGTTACCCATCACGTACCAGAAGCTGTAAGCGCTGTGGCTGCCGAAGGTCCGATTGCCGTAGACCACCGTGGCCCGACCGTCCAGCACCGGCTCGAGCAGCTTCGGGATGTCCTGCGGGTCGTACTCAAGGTCTGCGTCGAGGATCACCATGTAGTCGCCCTCGGCGGAATCCACTGCGGTCTTGATCGCCGCGCCCTTGCCGGCGTTGCGTGGATGGGTGATCACCCGCAGCCGCGCGTCGTCGACGCTCTCCAGGATCGCACCGGTGCCGTCCCGGCTGCCGTCGTCAACGACCACGAACTCGATCTCGCACGGATAGTCAACGGCGAGCGCCTGCTTGAGGGCATCGCCGACCCGCGCCTCCTCGTTGTAGACCGGCATGAGGATCGAGAGCTTCACGGTGGTCTCCGAATGCGTACGGTGGCAGTGGACCCAGACTAGCCCAACCCGTGGGGGCGCACGGGCCAGGCGAGCCGCAGGTGCGCCCCCAGGTGGTCCGAAAGATCCTTCGACGGCGGCGACTTCCACTCGGAGTAATGGTGGGCGGTAATCTCGTTTCCATGGGCGAGAAAGATGATCTGCCGGGACCGAGGAGACGGCGGCCGCCGATCTGCCCGAAATGCCTCGGCGCCGGTAAGGCCTTCACCTTCGCCCTGATCAGTGGCCGCACCCGCGAGGTGTGGTTGAAGTGCTCAGCTTGTTCCGGGTCGATGCAGTCGCCGATCGCCGGTCCGTGACCGGCTGACCGCCGGCCGTAACGACTACGCCACTGCCGGCAGTCGGTTACTGTCAGTCAGGCGGCGGCACCGCTGCGGGCGTCCAACGGGCGGGCCAGGAACGCGTAGCCGAACAGGGCTTCGATGTGGCCGGCCCGGGCCGGATCGCCGGCCTTGATGAGGAACCGTTCCCGGATGCCGTCGACGGCGGTGACCGCGAGCTCGACGATGCCGGCCCTCGGATCGGTGGTCCAGGTCACATGGTCGAGGTGACGCAGTTCGCTGTTGAGGTGCAGCCGTAGCCGGCGCCACAGCAGTGTCTCCTGGGTCACCACCAGTCGCCGCCGGGTCAACAGGAGCAGGTAGTCACCCTGCATCGGCTGGTCGGGGCGTTGGCACCGGGTGACGAGCACGGTGCGTTCGTTGGGCGAGACACAGCGGCGGAACACCGGCATGTGCCGGCTGGTGGTCGAGATCGGGACGGCGGTCTCTGCCGCCGCCGGCAGGAACGTGCGGGAGAAGACGTCCATGTCGTGTTAACGACACGTCAATGCGCAATGACTCGGGGTAACGGCGAAATTTCAGCTACAGAATTTCCACGATGGTCGCGTTGGCCATCCCGCCGCCCTCGCACATCGTCTGCAGCCCGTACCGGATGCCGTTGGAGCGCATGTGGTGCAGCATCGTGGTCATGATCCGGGCGCCACTGGCCCCGAGTGGATGGCCCAGCGCGATCGCGCCGCCACGCGGGTTCAGCCGGACCGGGTCCGCCCCGGTCTCGGCCAGCCAGGCGAGCGGAACCGGCGCGAACGCCTCGTTGACCTCGTACACCCCGATGTCGGTCAGGTCGAGCCCGGACCGACGCAATGCCTTCGCCGTCGCTGGGATCGGGGCGGTCAGCATCATCACCGGATCATCACCGGCCACCACGGCGGTGTGCACCCGGGCCAACGGCCGTACGCCGTGCGCCCGGGCCCACTCCGACGTGGTCACCGCGAGCGCCGCCGCGCCGTCGGAGATCTGTGACGCGGAGCCTGCGGTCACCACCCCGTCGGCCCGGAACGGCGTGGCCAGCTCACCGAGCTTCGCCAGTGAGGTGTCCCGGCGGATGCCCTCGTCGGCACCGAACTTGTCGGCACCGGACCCGGCGTCGTCGGTGACCGGCACCGGCGCGATCTCGGCGTCGAACTCGCCGGCGTCCTGGGCGGCCGCCGCCCGCTGGTGGCTGGTCAGCGCGAACTCGTCCAGGGCGGTGCGCGACAATCCCCAGCGCCGCGCGATCAGCTCGGCGCCGACCCCCTGGTTGAACGGGACGGGGTCATCCGCGACGACGCCGTCGACCCCCCGGTACCGGTCCCGCACCTGGTCGCCGAACGGCTGCCCGGCACCGGTGCTGGCCCCCATCGGTACCCGGGTCATCGACTCGACGCCGCCGGCCACCACCAGGTCGGCCTGCCCGGCGATCACCGTCGCGGCCGCGAAGTGCAGCGCCTGCTGGCTGGACCCGCACTGCCGGTCGACGGTGGTGCCGGGCACCGACTCCGGCCAGCCGGCCGCGAGTACGGCGTTGCGCCCGATGTTCCAGCTCTGGTCGCCCGCCTGGAACACACAGCCCCAGACGACGTCATCGACGTCGGCCGGATCGAGACCGGTCCGCTGGGCGAGCGCCCGCAGCACGTGGCTGGACAGTTCAACCGGGTGCACCGATGCCAGGGCACCCTTGCGTCGCCCGATCGGGGTCCGGACCGCTCCGACGATGACCGCGTCCCTCATGCCTACCTACTCCCGGGTAACCTCGTTTCCCGAATCGTACGCCGCGACCCGCGCGAGTGGCAGCCTCGGCCGGTGCACAGCCATCCTTGACCCGTGCACAGCGAACCCAGGGAGCTGACCTGGCGGGTCGCCGGCAAGGTCCCGGCCGGCAAGATCGCGGTTGCCGTACAGCGTGGACCGCCGCGGCCACCGGGGCATCCGCAGCGAGTTGTTGGAGATCGACGCGGGCGACTCGCTGCACCTGATCGGCGGCAACGAGCTGGGTGCCTCGCCGGACGAGGTCGCGGCGGCGCTGCTGCGGGCGGCGCCCGGACCGTCAGCCGGCGTGCACCAGGGCGATCCGGGCCACCGTGACCAGGATCAGGAAGAGCAGCACGGCACCGCTGCCGACCGCCTGCACCACGGTGCGGTTGGTGCGCGGAGCGTAGGCCAGGATCGCCCCGATCAACCCGCCGGTGATCAGACCGCCGAGGTGACCGGCGATCGACAGGCTGGACACGGTGAAGGTCAGGATCAGGTTGATCACCAGGATGCCGACCACCGCTGAGGTGTCCCGCTTCAGCCGGCGCAGCACGATGAAGAACGCGGCGAACAGGCCGAAGACCGCAGTGGACGCGCCGGCGGACAGCGCACCCGGGTCGACCAGGTAGGCCGCGACATTGCCGCCGAGCCCGGCGATCAGGTACAGCGCCAGGAACCGGGCCGGCCCGAGCACCGCCTCCAGGTTGCGGCCGAGCACCCACAGTGCCCACATGTTGAACAGCAGGTGTAGCAGCCCGTAGTGGATGAACATCGCGGTGATCAGCCGGTAGACACCACCACCGTCGATGCCGATGAAGACGTCGCCGTACCCGGGCAGCGCACCGGCGAGCACGGTGCCGTTGGGCCGGACGGTGACGTCCGGGCCGATCACCCCGCCGAACGCGTGCAGCCGCCCGGCGGCCGAGAAGAGCCCGGCGCCGAGCAGCGCACCACCGCCGGAGATCGCCAACCCGATCAGTGCGACGACCGCGTTGATGCCGATCAGGACCTTGGTGACGGTGCCCTGTTGGCCGGCGGCACTGCCACCGAAGGCAGTGCGCGCCGACCGTTGGGTCCGTCGCCCTTCTGCGACGCACTCCGGGCACTGGTGCCCGACCGCCGCGTCCCGCATGCAGTCGGGGCAGATCGGCCGCTCGCACCGGGCGCACCGGACCCAGGTCTCCCGGGACGTGTGCCGGTAGCAGACCGGCACCGTCGGGGCCGGATCACTCATCACGCCACCTCACTGCGCCGGTGCCGACGACCCGCGCCGAGAGCCGGCAACCCCGGTGCTCGCTCATGAGCGCCAAGGTTACCCGGCAGGTTTCGCGCCTGCCGCCTCGTGATCGGCCGGTTTCAGCCGACCCGCTCGATCTCCACGCGGTTGATCACCACGTCGCTGAGCGGACGGTCCGCCGGGTTGGTCGGCGTGTTCGCGATCGAGTCGACGACCTTCGCCGAGTCCTGGTCCGCCACCTGACCGAAGATCGTGTGCCGGTTGTTCAGGTGGGTGGTCGCGCTGACCGTGATGAAGAACTGCGAACCGTTGGTGCCCGGTCCGGCGTTCGCCATCGCCAGCAGGTACGGACGGTCGAAGCGCAGCTCCGGGTGGAACTCGTCGGCGAACGTGTAGCCCGGACCGCCCCGACCGGTGCCGGTCGGGTCGCCCATCTGGATCATGAACCCGCTGATCACGCGGTGCGAGATGGTTCCGTCGAAGTACGGACCGCTGCCCGGCTGACCGGTACGCGGGTCGGTGTATTCCCGGGTGCCCTCGGCGAGCTCGACGAAGTTGCGGACCGTCTTCGGTGCGTGGTTGGCGAACAGCTCCAACCGGATCGGTCCGTGATTGGTGTGCAAGGTGGCGTAGACAGCCTCAGCCACGGGTACTCCTCAGTTGTTGGTCAGTTCCATGCGGATCCTCCCATGTGCCCCGATCCGGTCACACGGAGGCACCCGAAGGTGGAGGATGACGTTGCAACGACGGCACAGGAGGTAGGCAGCGGTGTTGAGGATCTCCAGGCGCGCCAAGCGGCGGGATCTCGTCCGAGCGGAGCTCGGCGAGAGCCTAGATCATTTTATGCAGGCAGCGACGCACGCGGCCGGGGGCGTGGGGGCCACCGTCGGACCCCGGATCCACGCCGCCCGGGACGCGGTGGCACCCACCGCCGACCGGGTACGCGGCTCCGCGTCCCAGGGCATGACCGCGACCATGGCCACGCTGGCGCCGCTGGCGGTGGCCGCCGCCGACGGGGCCCGCCAGGCCAGCCGGGCAACCAGGAAGGCGAAGACGAAGAACATGAAGAACATGAAGGCAGCGAAACGGACCGCGATGCCGGCGATGAAGGCGAAGCTCACCCCGTCGAAGCGTGCCAAGCACAGCCGCCGCCGCTGGCCGATGATCGTCGGCGTGCTCGCGGCGGGAGCCGCGATCGGCACCATCGCGGTACGGCGTCGCCAGGCCGCCCAGTGGGAGGAGTACGACCCGGGTCAGGCACTGGACACGATGCGGGCGGCCGGTAGTGCCACCCACGAGTCGGTCACGCCGAAGCCGGCCGACGGCGGCAAGCCGCACGGCGACCCGATCTCGGCGATGGACAGCGACCCGACGGCGGCGACCGCCCACAACGGGCGCGCCTGAGTACCGGCGGTCGGACCGGCGCACGGTTGGCGGGTTCAGAGCCAGCCGTTGCGCCGGAACGACCGGTACAGCACCAGTGAGATGCTCAGCATCAGGGCGAGCACGACCGGGTAGCCGAACTTCCAGCCGGTCTCCGGCATGAACTCGAAGTTCATCCCGTAGATGCCGGCCAACGCGGTCCACACCGCGGCGATACCGGCCCAGGCGGCGATCTTGCGCATGTCGTTGTTCTGCGCCACGGTCACCTGCGCCAGTCGGGCCTGCAGGATCGAGTTCAGCAAATCGTCGTACGCGTTGACCTGCTCCACCACCCGGCTGAGGTGGTCCTGCACGTCCCGGAAGTAGCGGCGGATCTCGGCCGGCACGTCCTCGTTGATCTCGGCGGTCAGGGTCATCATCGGCCGCTGCAGCGGCGCGACGGTGCGCTTGAACTCCACCAGCTCCCGCTTCAGCTGGTAGATCTCGTGCACCTTGTCACTGGCCTCGGGCGAGAAGACGTCCGCCTCGACGGTGTCCAGGTCGGTCTCCACCCGGTCCACCACCTCCAGGTAGAGGTCCACCACCCGGTCGGTGATCGCGTACGCCACCGCCCACGGCCCCTGCACCATCAGGTCCCGGTTGCGTTCCAGGTCGGCCCGCACCGGCGCCAGCCGGCAGGCGTCGCCGTGCCGCACGCTGATCACGAAACCCTGCCCGATGAACAGCATCACCTGGCCGGTCTCCACCACCTCCGAGTCGCTGGTCAGCTTCTCGTGGTCGACGTACCGGGCGGTCCGCAGCACCAGGAAGTTGACCTCGCCGAACTGCTCCAGCTTCGGTCGCTGCTCGGCCTTGACCGCGTCCTCCACGGCCAGCTCGTGCAGCCCGTACGTGTCGGCGATGCCGGCCATCTCGGCCAGGCTCGGCTCGTGCAGCCCCAGCCAGACGAACGCGTTGCGCTCCCGACGGGCGGTGGCCAGCGCCTCGGGATGCTGCCACGAGCCCGGCTGGCGGATGCCGTCGATGTAGAGCGCGCAGTCGACCACCCCGCTGCGTTCCTCGACCGGCGCCGGGTCCGGCGCGAGCGGGGTCTCGGTCGAGTTGAGCATCCGGCTGACCGCCCGGACCGGGGACGTCCAGGCCCGCGACAACGCCCGGCTGCTTCCGCCGTCCGGCCACCGCTGCTGCCCACGGTCCTGGTCCGCCATCCGCCCGTCTCCTTCCCGGCACTCCGGCTCCCCGGCACCCGGCCGGCCGAAGCCGGCAGAGACGCCAGCCGGCTACCCCGCGCGTACCTCGTCGATCGCGGCCGCCAACCGGCGGACGCCCTCGTCGATCTGATCGACGGTGACCGCCGAGTACGCCAACCGCAGCGCGTGTTCGCCGCCGTCGAGCAGGAAGTCACTGCCCTTGACCACCGCGACACCGCGCTGCGCGGCCGCCGGCACCAGCGCGTCCACCGCCACATCGTCCGGCAGGTCGACCCAGAGGAAGTACCCGCCGTCCGGCTCGGTGAACCGTACCCCCGGGATGTGCTTGCGCAACGACTCGGCCAGCACCCGGGCGCGCTCGGCCAGCGCGGTGCGCACCGTGGTGATCGACCGGTCCAGGTCGCCGGAGACGCAGAACTGGTGCACGATCGCCTGGGCTACCATGCCCGGCGAGATGTACAGGTTGGTGGCGCGCGCCGCGATCTCCTTCACCAGCCCGACCTCGCCGACCAGGTAGCCGACCCGGACCCCCGGGCAGACGGTCTTGGTGAAGCTGGAGGCGTGCACCACCACGCCGGCGGTGTCCAGCGACAGCATCGACGGCAGCGCCTCGCCCCGGAACCGGATGTCGGCGTACGGGTCATCCTCGAAGATGGTGAACCCGAACTCGGCCGCGAGCTCCAGCAACGCTCGCCGCTTCGGCAGCGACAGGGTCACCCCGGCCGGGTTCTGGTAGTTCGGGATGACATGCGCCAGCCGCGGCCGCACCCCGGACTCCAGCAGCTTGCGCAGCTCCTCGGTGTCCAGCCCGTCCGGCTGCAGCGTCACCGGGTGCACCTCGGCACCGAGCTGGCGCAGGTTGAGCAGCGTCCGGTCGTACGTCGGCCGCTCCACCACCACCGCGTCGCCCGGCTTTACCAGGTGGTCGAAGAGAAACGCGTCGGCCTGCAGCGACCCGTTGGTCACCAGCACCTGCTCCGGCGCGACCCGGTGCTTGTCGGCGATCCAGCGGCGCAACGGAACGTAGCCGACGGAGGTGCCGTAGGCGGTCACCCCGGCCGGGTCGGCGTCGAAGGCCCGGCCGGCGGCGGCCTTCAGCCCGTCGATGTCGACGATGTCCAGCGAGGGCGCCCCACGGGCGAACGAGATCAGCTGCTCGGCGCTCATGGGTGCCAGCGTACGACCTGCCCGGCCGATCACCGTCGGCTGGTGCGCCAGCACACATGCTGGTCCTGGTTCTTCCCCCGGGGTGCTCGCTAGGGTCACAGGCGTGTCCGCCCCACCCCCCGAACCGCTGCGCTGCGTCGCGGCGCTGATCGTCGACGACGACGGCCGGATCTTCTTCCAGCGCCGCTCGCCGCAGCGTCGACTGTTCCCCGACACCTGGGACATCGCCGGCGGCCACCTCGAAGCCGGCGAGACGCCGATCGAGGCCCTGCACCGGGAGGTACGCGAGGAGACCGGGTGGACCGTCTCCCACATTCTCGCCGAGGTCGGCGAGTACACCTACGTCGGCAACGACGGCATCGCCCGGGTCGAGCTCGACTATCTGGTACGGGTCGACGGTGACCTGGCCAATCCGCAGCTCGAAGCCGGCAAGCACACCGAGTTCCGCTGGCTCGCCGCCGACGCGCTCGACGTGCTCGACGAATCGGCTCACGTCAACGACGGGCTGATCCGGCGGATCGCCGAGAACGGCTTCGCCGTACTGCGCTCCCTGGGCCTGTGAGCGCCGGCGACCAGCTGTGGCTGCCCGGTGACCGGTGCGCGGCGCTCACCGCCCCCGTCATCGACCGGGTGCACCGGGCCGCGATGGCCGCCGCCGACACCGCCGGGGTCGAGCTACGTCAGCGGTACGGCGGTCCGGCCGCCGTCGGCTACCTGGTCGACCTGCGGACCCGGCTGGCCGCGCCGAGCGGCCTGGTCGACGCCGCCGGGTTCGCCGCCGTCACCCGCTACCAGGACGCGGCGAGCTGCCAGCGGGTGCTGGACAAGCAGGTCGCGTACGGGATGCTGGTACGCCATCCGGACGGGGCGCTGCGGGCCACCGAACGCGGCGCCGCCTTCCTCACCGACCTGTACGGGCTGCACGCCGCGGTCACCGGGCAGATCTGGGGTGCCGAACACGCGGCCCGGCTGGTCCGGCTGGTCGAACTGACCGGCCGGCTGCTGGCCGCCGCGCTGGCCGGTAGTGACACCGGCGGGCAGGACGCGTTCCGCGCGGTCGCCCCGCCGTACGAGCCGGAGGGCACCCCGGCCGGGGTGCTGCTGCTCAACCGGCTCACCGTGCTGCGTCACCACCGGGCAGACGCGCACGCCGCCGCCTGGACCGCCGCCGGGCACACCGCCCGCAGCATCGTCGACCTGCCACCCGGCCCGGCCCGGCTGGCCATTGAGCAGGAGACCGACCGCCGGGCGGCCGGCCCGCACCAGGCGCTGGAGCCGGAGCAGCGGCTGACGCTGCTCGCCGACCTCGCCGCGCTTCCCGGCTGATGCCGCTATCCTCCACCGGTATCCCACCCACCCCTCACCAGGAGGACCGTCTGATGATCGGTCTCGTGCTCGCTGCCGGAGCGGGACGGCGGCTGCGGCCGTACACCGACACTCTGCCGAAAGCGCTGGTACCGGTCGACGGGGAGACCACGATCCTGGACATCGGGCTGCGCAACCTCGCCGCCGCCGGGCTCACCGACGTGGTCGTCGTCGTCGGCTACGCCGCGGACGCGGTCCGGACCCGGCAGGCCGACCTGCAGGACCGGCACGGCGTGAAACTGACCCTGGTCGACAACGACCGCGCCGAAGAATGGAACAACGCGTACTCGCTGTGGCTGGCGCGGGACCACTTCGCCGCCGGTGCGCTGCTGGTCAACGGCGACACCGTGCACCCGGCGAGCGTCGAGCAGACGCTGCTGGCCGGGCGCGGGCCGGGCATCCTGCTCGCGGTCGACACGGTCAAGAAGCTCGCCGACGAGGAGATGAAGGTCGTCTTAGACGACGCCGGACAGCTGACCCGGATCACCAAGCTGATGGATCCGGCGCAGGCGCACGGCGAGTACATCGGCGCGACGCTGATCGAGGCGTCGGCCGCCGCCGGGCTCGCCGAGGCACTGGAGGCGACCTGGCGGCGCGACCCCAACCTCTACTACGAGGACGGCTACCAGGAGTACGCCGACCGTGGCGGCGAGGTACGGGCAGCGCCGATCGGCGACGTCGACTGGGTCGAGGTGGACAACCACGACGACCTGATCAAGGCTCGGGACATCGCATGCCGCTACTAGCCCGTACCGTGCACACCCCGCTCGCCATCGACGTACGCCGGGGTGCCGTCGCCGGCCTGGGCGCGCTACTCGCCGACCGCCGGATCTCCGCCGGCGGCGAGGTCGCCGTGGTGGTCGGCCCCGGACAGGGCGAACGGATCGCCGAGTTGATCTCTCCCGGGCTCGGCCGGGCCGACGTCTTCACCGTCGCCGGCGGCACCCTGGACGCCGCCCACGATCTGGGCGAGAAGCTGCGGCAACGCTCCTACGACGCGGTCGTCGGTATCGGCGGCGGCAAGACCATCGACACCGCCAAGTACGCCGCCTCCCGGTACGCCGTGCCGATGGTGAGTGTGGCGACCAGCCTGGCCAACGACGGGATCGCCTCCCCGGTGGCGTCGCTGGACCACGACGGCGGACGCGGGTCGTACGGGGTGCACATCCCGTTGGCGATCGTGGTCGACCTGGACTTCGTCGATGCCGGCCCGGACCGGCAGACCCGGGCCGGCATCGGCGACGCGTTGAGCAACCTCAGCGCGGTCGCCGACTGGGAGTTGGCGCACGCGGTCCGCGACGAACCGATCGACGGTCTCGCCGTGACGCTGGCCCGAACCGGGGCGGAGGCGCTGATCAGCCATCCGGGCGGGCTCGGCGACGACGCGTTCCTGACCACCCTCGCCGAGGCGTTGATCCTGGGCGGGATCGCGATGGCGGTGTGCGGGTCGAGCCGGCCGGCCAGTGGCGGCTGCCACGAGATCTCGCACGCCCTCGACCTGCTGCACCCCGGTGCCGGTTCGCACGGCGAGCAGGTCGGGCTGGGTGCGCTGTTCTGCACCTTCCTGCGCGGCGACCAGCTGCGGTTCGGGCAGTTGGCGGCGGCACTGCGTCGGCACGGGCTGCCGGTGCGCCCCGCTGACCTGGGGCTGACCGACGACGACTTTGTCGCCGCCGTGCTGCACGCCCCGCACACCCGGCCGGACCGGTACACCGTCCTGGAACACCTGCACCTCGGTGCGGATGCCGTCCGGGAGCGGCTGGCAGAATACCTCGGTGCCCTCAGCATGCCCGCAAGGTGAACAAGCAGTGTCTACCCCGTTCCTGAAGGACTTCTTTCAGGCGAACAGAGGGGGCGGGCTGTTCAGCGAGGCGGTCAGCCAGCGGCTGGGGGCGGTGTTCGCGTACGCCGCCGCCCGGCTGCGGTTGCCACCGACCGTGCTGACCGTGGCGAACCTGCTGCTCGGGCTGGCCGCGTCGGTGATGGTGATCGCGACCGCCGACGCGGTGGCCGACGGCTCCGTCCCGGCCTGGCTGATCGGGCTGGTGGCGCTGGTCGGCTGGCAGATCGCGTACGCGCTGGACTGCGCCGACGGGCAGTTGGCCCGGGTGACCGGGCAGACCAGCGCGGCCGGTGCCCGGGTCGACGTGCTCTGCGACGTCGCCGCGCAGATCGCGCTGGTCACGGCGCTGTCCGCGGTGGCGGTGGCGCAGCTGCCGGAGACCCCGGTGTGGCTGCTCGCGGCGTTCGCCGGCACCTGGATGGTGAACCTGGTGACCTCGGTGATGCAGGCCGGCCCGAACGCGGCCAGCATGGTCACCTCGACCTCGCTGCCCGTACGGCTGGTGAAGCTGATCCGCGACTACGGCGCGGTGATCTTCGTCGCCGGGTTGGTGCTGATCGCCGCTCCGGCGCTGACGGTCTGGCTGATCGCCGCGTTCACCGTGGTCAACGGTGGTTTCCTGCTGGCCAGCATCACCTTCTCGGCCCGCGCTGCCCTGCGCTGACCGCGTCGTAGACGGCCAGGTGCTGCTTCATCACCACGTCGGGGTGGAAGGTGGTCTCGTAACGGGTGCGGGCGACGCCGGCCAGTGCGGCGGCCCCGTCACGGGCGACCGGCAGGGCGGCGGCGAGTGCGGCGGCCTCCGGCGGTACCACCCAGCCGGCGGGGCCAGCAGCCCTAACGCCAGCAGCGCCGGTGTCGGCACCGACCAGGTACGGGATGCCGCCGAGTGCGGTGCCGAGCACCGGCCGGCCGCTGGCCAACGCCTCGATCACCACTGTCGGCAGCACGTCGTGCCAGGTGGAGACGGCCAGCACCACGGCGCTGGCGCGCAGCGCGTCGCGTACCGCTGATCTGTCCAGCGGGCCGAGGAAGTCGATGTCGGTGCGGCCGGCGGCGGCCGAGGCGACCAGCGGCCGCAGCTCGCCGTCGCCGCCGATCCGCAGCGTGCCGAGCGCCCCGTCCGGGTGCCGCTGCCAGGCGTCGAGCAGCAGGCCGATGCCCTTCTCCGGGGTGAGCCGGCCGAGGAACAGGAAGCCGTCGCCGAGCGGTGCGGGCGGGCCGGGATCGGCGATCGCGTTCGGTTTGACCACGATCCGCTCGTCGGGGATGCCGTACCCGCGCAAATGCTCGGCGACCGCCGAGGTGAGCGCGATGAACCGGTCGACCGACCGCCAGGTGGGCCGGTGCAGGGCCAGGGTCGCGGCCATCACCGCGCTCTGCGCCCGGGAGCCGCGGTAGCAGCGGTGCACCACGCCGGGCAGGCCGATCGCCCGGCCCCGGCAGTCGGTGCAGATTCGGCCGTCGCGGAAGTACAGCCCGGCCGAGCAGACCTGCCGGTAGTTGTGCACGGTGTGCACCACCGGCACCCGGTGCCGGTGCGCGGTGCGGATCGCCCAGGGCGAGATCAGCGGGTACGGGTTGTGCAGGTGCAGCATGTCCGGCCGGTGCTCGGTGAGCAGCCGGTCCAGGTCGCGTTGGGCGGCCGGGGCGTAGCTGGGCGAGATCGGCAGCAGCGCCTTGCCGGTGGCCGGCAGCGCCGGGATGTCGTCGGAGCTGCGCAGAAACGGGATCACCTCGACACCGGCGGCGGCCAACTGGTCTATCTCGCTGTCGACGATGACGTTCTCGCCGGACGGCTGGGCCTGCCGGTATCGGTTGTGCGCCACGACGACTCTCACCCGGTCAACCCTCCTGCTCGACGTCGTCAGACGCTACCGTCTGAGGGTGCCCGAGTTGCCGGAGGTACAGGCGCTCGCGGCCTACCTGCGCCAGCGCGCGGTCGGCCGCCGGGTCGAGCGTGTCGAAGTGTCGGCGATCAACGTGCTCAAGACGTACGACCCGCCGCCGTCGGTGGTAGCCGGTCGACCGGTGACCGGCGCCGGCCGGCACGGCAAGTTCCTCGACGTCGCACTGGACGGCACCCTCCATCTGGTGGTGCATCTGGCGCGGGCCGGCTGGCTGCACTACCGGGAGTCGTTTCCCTCGGCCGCGCCGTTGAAGCCGGGCAAGGGGCCGATCGCCGTACGGGTCCGCCTCGCCGACGGCTCGGGCTTCGACCTGACCGAGGCCGGTACGCAGAAGAAGCTGGCCGCGTACCTGGTGACCGATCCGGCGCAGGTGCCCGGGGTGGCCCGGCTGGGTCCGGACGCGCTCGCGGTGGACCCGGACACCTTCGCGCAGCGGCTGCGCGGTCGACGGGGTCAGGTCAAAGGGGTACTGACCCAGCAGGAGGTGCTGGCCGGCATCGGCAACGCATACTCGGACGAGATCCTGCACACCGCGCGGTTGTCGCCGTTCGCGTTGACGAACCGGCTCACCGACGAGCAGCTGGCGGGGTTGTACGAGGCGGCGCGGCGGGTGCTGACCGACGCGGTGGACCGGTCGGTGGGTCAGCGGGCAGCCGAACTGAAGGGCGAGAAGCGCTCGGGGATGCGGGTGCACGGTCGAACCGGCCTGCTCTGCCCTGTTTGCGGCGATCAGGTGCGAGAAGTCTCTTTTGCAGATTCGAGCCTGCAGTACTGCCCCACCTGCCAGACCGGCGGCCGCCCACTCGCTGACCGACGGTTGTCCCGTCTTGTGCGTTAGGTGACCAAATAGAGCACAGAAGGCCGTACGTCCCGCGCCACGGCGATCTGCACCACAACGGAGACTTCCTCGGAGCCGTTCCATCGGTATAGTGGCCCGGTCCCAATGCTCCAACACCACCGGAACCGCCGGTCCCCACCGTTCGGCCGGGGGGCGTAGAGTCTTTCGGGTTACCGTCCGTGTACGGGCACCGTGAGAGACTGAGCTGGTGGGCGAGCCAAGCCTTCACGGAGAGTGGGCGGCACGTGTCACGCGGGAGGACGTGGGTGAGGTGACGACAAGCCTCCAGCGCCCGGTATCCAACACCAGCCGGAGCAACAGGGTGCGCCACGTCGACAGCTTCGAGATCCAACCGCCGACGCCGACACCGACCAACGGCGTACCCCGGTCCGCCTGGGCGCGGGCACGGCGTCGCGCGTCGCGCTGGCACCGTCCGTACACCGCGGCCCTGCTCGCGCTGGACTTCGCGGCGGCGGTGCTGGCCAGCTACCTGTCGATCTCGCTGTTCGAGAAGGCGACCTCCGGGTTCTCCGACGCCGACGCCACCTGGTTCCACACCGTCACCTACCTGCTACTGCCACTCGGCTGGGTGGTGGTGCTCTGGGGCACCGGCTCCTACGACCGGCGCTACCTCGGGCTCGGCACCGACGAGTTCAAGCGGGTGCTGCGCGGTGGGGTGACGGTCGCCGCCAGCGTCTCGTTCCTCGCCTTCGCCACCAAGACCGACCTGTCCCGGCTCTCGGTGGCCACCGCGCTGCTCGGCGCCCTGGCGTTCATCCTGATGTTCCGCTTCCTCGCCCGGTACGCCCTGCACGTACTGCGTCGGCGGATCGGGCAGGCCACGCACCGGATGGTGCTGGTCGGCACCCTGCCGGAGACCCTGGAGGTCTTCACTGCGGTGACCCGCAGTCCCGCCGCCGGGCTGATGCCGGTCGCGATCCACCTCACCGACGGCTACGCGGCGGCCCGAGGGCTCGAGACCCCGGTGCCGGTGTACGCCGGCCGCAACGTCCTCGCGCTGGTCCGGGAGGTCGGCGCGGACACCATCGCGGTCTGCGGCTCAGCCAGCTCCGAGCCGGGCGAGCTACGCCGGCTCGCCTGGCAGTTGGAGGGCAGCGGGATCGACCTGGTGGTCGCACCGCAGCTGACCGACATCGCCGGTCCTCGGGTGCACATTCGGCCGATCGAAGGTCTGCCGCTGCTGCACGTCGAGGAGCCCACCCTCTCCGGGCTCGGCTGGCTGGCCAAGAACCTGCTGGACCGGGTGGCCGCCGGGCTGGGTCTGATCATGCTGGCGCCACTGTTCCTGGCGGTGGCGATCGCGATCCGGTTCTCCGACCGGGGGCCGGTCTTCTTCCGGCAGCCCCGGGTCGGCCACGAGGGCCGGGTGTTCCGGGTCTGGAAGTTCCGGACCATGTACGTCGACGCCGAGGAGCGGCTCGCCTCGCTGGTCGACCAGAACGAGACCGACGGGATGCTGTTCAAGATCCGCAACGATCCGCGGGTCTTCCCGATCGGTCGGTTCCTGCGAGCCAGCTCGATCGACGAGCTGCCCCAGCTGATCAACGTGCTCAAGGGCGAGATGTCACTGGTCGGGCCGCGGCCGCTGCCCGCCGACGACGGTGACTTCCTCGGCGACGTCCGGCGGCGGCTGCTGGTCCGGCCCGGGATGACCGGACTGTGGCAGGTCTCCGGCCGGTCCGACCTGTCCTGGGACGAAGCGGTCCGGCTGGACCTCTACTACGTCGACAACTGGTCGCTGACCTACGACCTGAGCATCCTGTGGCGCACCATCGGCGTCGTGTTGGCCCGCAAGGGTGCCTACTGACCGACCCGGATGCCGACGGATGACAGAAGTCCGTCGAAAGCGGGCAGCCGACCGCTGACCGACCGATCGTCGCCTTCCGCTTGGCAGCACCGCCGGTAGCGGACAGGATCTGTCCGTGCCGGCAAACCTATCCGCACCACTGGCGGTCCTGGCTCTGGTGACCGCGCTGGCCGCCGCGGTGTACGCGGTCGTCCGGCTGCGCGCCCGGCGCGGGATCGCCACCGCGACGCAGCGGGCGACGTACCAGGTCCTGCACACCGCCGGCCTGGCCGCCGAACCGCTGCGCAACGGGCTGGGAGCGACCGACGCGGCCAAGGCCGTCCGGCATCTGCGGGCGCTGGTCGGCGCCCCGGGCGCGGCGCTGACCGGCAGCGAGGCGGTACTCGCGTTCGACGGCCGCGGCCAGCACCATGCCGAGCAGTTCACCGCCGCAGCCCAGCAGGCGTTCGACGCCGGCCGCTCCCTCGTGCTGACCGCCCGGGACCTGCCCTGTGACCGGCCCGACTGCCTGGTGCGCGGGGCCGTCGTCGCCCCACTCACCGGGCCGGACGGCGACGCCACAGTCGCGCTGGTCGCGGTGGTCGACGACGATCCGGCGCCGGGGCTGGTGCAGGCGACCCTGGAGACCGCCCGGTGGGCCGGCAGCCAACTGGCGCTCGCCGAGTTGGACTCGTCCCGGGAGCGGCTGGCCAGAGCCGAGGTACGGGCGCTGCGGGCGCAGATCAGCCCGCACTTCATCTACAACGCGCTGACCGCGATCGCGTCGTTCGTCCGCACCGACCCGGAACGGGCCCGGGATCTGATCCTGGAGTTCGCCGAGTTCACCCGCTACTCGTTCCGGGCGCACGGCGAGTTCACCACGCTCGCCGAGGAGCTGCGGTCGATCGACCGGTACCTGACCATCGAACGGGCCCGGTTCGGCGAACGGCTCCAGGTCCGGCTGCAGATCGCCCCGGAGGTGCTGCCGGTGCATCTGCCCTTCCTCTGCCTGCAGCCACTGGTAGAGAATGCGGTGCGGCACGGGCTGTCGCGCAAGCCGGGGCTCGGCACGGTCAGCATCGAGGCGCGGGACGCCGGGACCGAGTGCCACATCACCGTCGAGGACGACGGGGTGGGGATGGACCCGGCGGTGCTGACCGCTGGCGCCGACCCGGTACGTCGCGGCGCCGACCCGGTACGTCGCGGCGCCGACCCGGCCGACGACGCCGGCCAGCACGTCGGCCTGTCGAACGTCGACGAACGGCTGCGCTCGGTCTTCGGCGACGAGTTCGGGCTGGTGGTGGAGACGGCGGTGGGAGCGGGTACGAAGGTGAGCATGCGGGTGCCGAAGTTCCACCCCGACGTACGGCCGGGGGCGGGCGCGACCGGCCGGTGGGAGGTGCTGTCGTGACCCCGTTCCTGCGGGTACTCGCGGTGGACGACGAACCCCCCGCCCTCGACGAACTGGGGTACCTGCTGCGGGCCGACCCCCGGGTGGCTCGGCTGCACACCGCCGCCGACGCCACCGAGGCGCTGCGGGTGCTGCGCGACACCGACGTCGATGCCGTATTCCTCGACATCCGGATGCCCGGGCTGGACGGCATGGAGCTGGCCCGGGTGCTGCGCCGGTTCGCCCGGCCGCCGGCGATCGTCTTCGTCACCGCGTACGACGACGCCGCGGTCGACGCCTTCGACCTCGGCGTCACCGACTACGTCCGCAAGCCGGTACGCGCGGAGCGGCTGGCCGAGTCGGTCCGCCGGGTGCTGACCGCCCGGGTGGTGCCGACCCATCCGGCGGCGATCGCCCGCAACGAGGAGGACCCGGCGATCCCGGTGGAGCTGGCCGGGACCACCCGGATGCTGCCCCGGTCGGCGGTGCGCTGGGTGGAGGCGCAGGGCGACTACGCCCGGCTGCACACGGCCGACGGCTCGCACCTGGTCCGGGTGCCGCTGGCCACCCTCGGCGAACGCTGGGCCGACGCCGGCTTCGTCCGCGTCCACCGGTCGTTCCTGGTCCAGCTCCGGCTGATCACCGAGCTGCGGCTGGCCAACTCCGGGTACGTGGTGGTGATCGACGGCACCGAGCTGCCGGTCTCCCGACGGCACACCCGGGAGCTGAAGGACAAGCTGGTCCGGGCGGCCAAACACGACTGGAGCAGGTGACCGGCGGCCAACCGGGCTCCCATTAGGCGGCCCGGCGGCGACGCAGTGTGGCGACCGCCGACCCGGCCAGGGTGAGCAGGCACTCCGGCAGCTGTCCGTCGGCCAGCGCGGCACCGAACAGCGCCTCCCCGGTCGAGCCGTCCGAGTTGGCGTACGCGCTGATGAACCTGGCCACCCACCGCGCGTCATAGCCCGCCTCGTCGATGCCGGGAAAGTCGAGGGCCCAGCCACCGGCTGGTACGTCGTCGCCGACCATCGTCGCGGCCAGGCACCACGCGACGTCGTACGCCCCGGTGACGCCGTTGCGGTCCACCACCGCGTCGAAGACGTCCGCGACGCCGTCGCTGTCACCGGCCAGGGCGGAGCGCAGGATCTCCGCAGCGTCGGTGAACGCCTCGTCGGACCCATCGCGTCGGTCGGTCATGAGCCGAAGGGTAGGCGGCGAGGTCAAGGCACCGGCCGGGTCGCCGTCACCGGCGGGCCGGCTGACGTCGCGTTCCGGCCGAGGAGGCGCTAAGGTGCCCTGCGGACCTTCGGCCGATGGAGGACGTCCCCATGCTCGTGTCACGCGGCTCCCGCACCGCCGCCCTGGCGTTCTGCGCAATCATGCTGGTCGGCGCGGCGAGCTGCGCCGAACCGGCGGCCACCGAGGAGTCCCAGGTCAACTCGGTGCGGCTGTACGGCACCGACGGCAACATGAGCAACTCGTTCGGAGCAGAGTTCGAGGGGCAGACCACGCTGCTGACCGGGATGAAGGGCACCAGCCCGCTCACCCCGCTGCCGGACGACTTCATCAGCAGGCTGCGCGCGGTCGACCGGCAACTCAACGGCTTCCTGTACGCCGGCGAGGCGTACGACGCGGTGGTGATCAGCGCGCTCGCCACCCAGTTGGCCGGCAGCACCGACCCGACCGACATCGCCGCCCAGATCAACGGGGTGACCACCGGCGGCGAGCAGTGCGACGTCGTCGCGGTGTGCCTGGAGCTGGCCCGGGACGGGACGGACATCGCCTACCGGGGGGTCTCCCTGAAACGGGGTGGCTTCACCGACGCCGGGGAGCCGTCCACCGCCAGCTACGCCACCCTGCACTTCGACGGCGACGGCCAGATCAACGACGGAAAGACCGAGTTCGTCGGCGCCGGAGACGAGTCCACGACCACCACGGCCGCGCCGCCACCGGCCGAACCGGAGACCTTCGTCACCCGCGCCGAGGCGCCGCTGAAGCTGGGCGGCCTGCTGCCGCGCACCGGCGACCTGGCGTTGGCGTACCCGCCGTTGGCGGCCGGCGCGGCGCTCGCGGTTCGGGAAGTCAACGAGGCCGGCGGGGTGCTCGGGGAGCCGGTCGAATGGTTCGACGGCGACGACGGGACCAACCCGGATGTGGCCCGCCGGACAGTCGCCAGGCACGTCGACGAAGGGGTGCACGTCATCATCGGCGCCGGTGCGTCCGGCATCTCCCGCGAAGTGCTGCCGGACGTGGCGGCCGCCGGGCTGATCCTGTTCTCGCCCAGCAACACCGACGCCGGGCTGAGCGAGGTCGACGATCAGGGGCTGTACTTCCGTACCGCGCCGTCGGACCTGCTGCAGGGGCGGGCGCTCGCCGACGTGATCCTGCGGGACGGGTCGCAGCGGATCGCGCTGGTGGCCCGCAGGGACTCGTACGGCGAGGGCCTGCAGGAGAACGTCCGGGCGGAACTGGACCGTGCCGGGGTCGGACCGGACCGGCTCAAGCTGCTCAGTTACGAGCCGCCGGCCGGCGCGGACGCGCCGCCGGTGAACTTCGACAGTGAAGCCCAGGAAATCAAGGCGTTCGGCGCGGACGCGATCCTGATCATCGGTTTCGCCGAGTCGGCCGAGGTGATCAAGTCGCTGGCCGCAGCCGGGCTGCCGATCGCCGAGTAGGACCGGGCCGGTAGCAGATCGGGCCGGCGGTCGCCGGGCCCCGCCGGCCGGTCCGTCCTGCTGGCACTTTCTCGGGATCACAGGCAGGTCGCCGCTGCGTACGGTTTCCCTTGTCAGCGGCCAGGACGATCTGCGGAAGAGGCGGCAGGATGAGTGAGTGGGTCGATCCGGCCCTCGGTGACGAGGCAGTCGAAGCTGAACAGGGGCTGGGCCCGAGCGGCGGCCCTGGCCACGACGATGCCGGCTACGAGCCGTACGGCGACGGCCCTTACGGCGTCGAGCCGTACGGCGACGGTGGGTCCGACACGATCGTCCAGCACAATCTTGACGGCTCCACCGACGTGCTGGTCGACCGGGACGGGGACGGCCTCGCCGACGTGGTCCTGCACGACAGCGATGGCGACGGTCTGGCGGAGGCCGCGTACGTCGATGGCGACGGGGACGGTCGGCTGGAGAGCATGCTGCGCGACTTCGACGGCGACGGGCTGGTCGACGAGGTCAGCGCGGACACCAACGGCGACGGCTGGATCGACGTCGTCGCCACCGACACCGACGGTGACGGCCTGATCGACCAGGTGGCGGCCGACACCGATCACGACGGCCGGACGGACACCTGGGTTCAGGACACCGACTACGACGGTCGGGCGGACCAGACGCTGCGCGACGCCGACCAGGACGGCGTGCCCGAGACGGTGACCTATCTGCATCCGACGGTCAACCCGTACGCGACAAGGTGAGGCCGGGTCGCGCCCGGGTCGCGACCGGCCGGATGGCACTTTACTGTCGACATCCGCAGCTGTTGTGACTGAGCGATGGAGGGACCTGGGATGACCGAGGCACAGGAGTCGGTGGAGACGCGCGGTGACGATCGCGTCGATCTACTCAAGGCCGACACCAACAACGACGGGCAGACCGACGTCTGGGTGGTTGACACCGACGGGGACGGCAAGGCCGACATGTACCAGTTCGACACCGACGGAGACGGCAAGGTGGACATCACCATGGTCGATCTGGACGAGGACGGCACCCCGGACGAGGTGGTCGACGGCGACGGCGGGCACCCGCCGGCGAGCTGAGTACGGTACGCATCGTGACGACGGCGGCCCGGCGGATCTCCGCCGGGCCGCCGTCGACGCAGTGCACGTCGACGTCCATGAAACAAGGGGCGGTGACCCCGGACGAGCCGAGATCACCGCCCCTTGGCGTAGCCGATGTCAGCCACTTGGAGAGGCCAGTCAATCACCCTGCCG
This sequence comes from Micromonospora sp. LOL_014, assembly GCF_048060245.1. Classification (NCBI taxonomy): domain Bacteria; kingdom Bacillati; phylum Actinomycetota; class Actinomycetes; order Micromonosporales; family Micromonosporaceae; genus Micromonospora; species Micromonospora sp. LOL_014. The sequence goes on along the minus strand of NZ_JBHMIP010000013.1, from coordinate 63,752 downwards.
CTGCTGGGGAATCTGCCCCTGCAGCAGGGCACGTACTTCCGACTCCCGGTATCGGCGGTGGCCGCCCAACGTCCGTATGGCGCTGAGCTTGCCGGCCTTCGCCCACCGGGTGACGGTTTTCGGGTCGACTCGGAACATCGACGCCACCTCGGCCGGCGTGAGCAACGGCTCTGGTTCGTGCGTACGCGATGCCATCAGTCACTCCTCCACAGTGCTATAGACATCGGCCGGGGTCCCGCCGGCCGACGCGTCTCCCATGGTCCGGCTAGTCCCCGATGTCCGACATGGGCCGAACGGCCGAACGTCCTTGGATGGACGGATGAGCAATGACCGATTTTTATCCCTTTTTTGTGACAGAACATACCATAATCGGACTCTTGATCACCGGTCGTGAACGGGTGATTACGAATCATATTCAGGATTCGCGGCAGAATCTGCGCCTGATACCCGGTGATTGAAACCGATTCGTCCCTCTGGTCGACCACTAGTTGCAGCGCTCCAGTAGCTGAACGGCACGCCATCGGGCAACCAGCTTCTCGTACGCCTCGCCGGCCGCCTCGGCGTCGCCCCGGCCGAGCGCCGCCAGCCCGGCGCTCACCAGACCCGGCGAATCGTCGGCCTCCAGCGTCTCGTCCGGCAGCAGCCGCACCAACCCACCGTAGTCAAGCTCCACCACCGACCGGGGATGAAACTCCTCGAGCCACCGGGCGCTCTCCTCCACCGCCTCGGTGATCGGCGCATCCCCCACCGACTTGCGCAACACCGACAGTCCGCGCGACGCCCGGCGACGGGCCTTGGAGATTTCGGTCCGATAGCGCAGCGCCCGACGCACGCCAGTGACGATCAAGTCACGCTCGGCCAGGTCCACGAAGACGAACCATCGCAACGGCACCCCCCAGGTGGCGGCCTGCTCATGCACCCGCGGCACCCCGTGCTCCAGTACCCGGGCCCCGCTGCGCCAGTCGTCGATCACCGCCCTGGCCTGACCGGCCAGTACCGGTGGGACGAACGCGTCGGCCAACACCGACGGGACACCGTCGCGCGCGCTCAACGCCGCCTCCGCTACCCGCACCCGCAGGTTCCACGGGCAGACCAGCAGCGTGTCGTCCGACTCCAGCACGTACGCCTCGTCCGGCAGGTCGGGCAGCCGGGTCCAGCCCGCGCCGAGTGCCTCGATCACCGCCGTCCGCTGCCGGCCCGGCCCTTCCAGCGGGCCGACCGCGCGGCCTTCCCGCACGTATCGGCGCCAGTAGACCTGACGCTCACGGTCGAACGCGGCCAGCGGCTCGTACACCCGCAGGTATGAGGCGAAGGAAGCGAAGAGGGACGGCACGGCGCGATCCTCCCACGAAACCGCACGACACCGCCCCGGCCGGGGGCAAACACCCCCGCAGCGGGCTGGTCCGTCGCGCTGCGGCCGATACTAGGCTCGGAGCCAGCAGGGCCCACGGCCCGGCGCACCGGACGCACCTCACGAGGGTGCCGACACCGTCTCAGGAGCAGACATGGGCGTCTTCACCACCACTGCCGGCCCCGGCACCGCCACCGGGCACGAACAGGTCGTCTTCTGCCAGGACCAGCCGACCGGGCTGCGAGCAATCATCGCCATCTACTCGACCGCGCTCGGGCCGGCGCTCGGCGGCACCCGATTCTACCCGTACGCCTCCGAGGCCGACGCCCTGCACGACGTGCTGGAGCTGTCCCGGGGGATGGCCTACAAGAACGCAATGGCCGGACTGGACCTCGGTGGCGGCAAAGCAGTCATCTGGGGCGACCCGGAGCAGCTCAAGACCGAGCCGTTGCTGCGCGCGTACGGCCGGTTCGTCGAATCGCTCGGCGGACGCTACTACACCGCCTGTGATGTCGGCACCTACGTGCCGGACATGGACGTCGTGGCCCGGGAGACCCGGTTCGCCACCGGGCGTAGCCGTGCGCAGGGCGGGGCCGGTGACTCCTCCGAGCTCACCGCCTGGGGGGTGTTCCAGGGCATGCGCGCCGCCGCCGAGCACCGCTGGGGTTCGGCCAGCCTCGCCGGGCGGCGAATCGGTATCGCCGGGCTCGGCAAGGTGGGCCGCTACCTGACCGGTCACCTGCTCGACGACGGAGCCGCGGTGGTGGCCACCGACGTCAGCGAACGGGCGGTGGACTGGGCCCGGAACACCTATCCGCAGGTCGACCTGGTGGACGACACCGACGTGCTGATCCGCCAGGAGATCGACGTCTACGCGCCCTGCGCGCTCGGTGGGGCGCTCGACGACGACACCGTGCCGGCGCTGCGGGCCGAGATCGTCGCCGGGGCCGCCAACAACCAGTTGGCCCACCCCGGCGTCGAGAAGCTGCTCGCCGAACGGGGCATCCTCTACGCCCCGGACTACGTGGTGAACGCCGGTGGGGTGATCCAGGTGGCCGATGAGGTGACCGGGGCGGCCACACCGTCGGCCAACGGCCGGTACGGGTTCGACTTCGACCGGGCCAAGGCCCGGGCGACCGGTATTTACCAGACCACCCGGGAGATCCTGCGCAGCGCCGACCGGGAAGGCGTACCCCCGGCGGTGGCGGCCGACCGGCTCGCCGAACGCCGGATGGCCGAGGTCGGTCGGCTGCGCGCGATCCATCTCCGGTGAGCGGCCGCCAACCCGAGCGCCGCCGTCCCGGGCGCTGACCCGCCGGTCCGCCCCGGGTGGCCGTCACCGGGCGTGTGGAGAATCACCCGTACGGGTCACGAGCGGCGGGGATCGGGCTCCTTACCCCGCCGCTGCCCGTGACGAATCCCGCCGCTGCCCGTGACGATGTCGGCCGCCGATGACGCGCGGGAGCGACCCGATGCAACCCGAGGTGCCGAACCTGGGTCCGCCCATGTACCGTAAGAGCCACGAGAGATGCCTGACGTCATCGGGGCCCGCCTTCGGGCTGCCCCGAATTCTGTGCGAGGGGGTCGAGCCATGGGGCGCGGCCGTGCTAAGGCCAAGCAGACAAAGGTGGCCAGGGAGCTGAAATACCACTCCCCGAACACCGACCTCGCCGCCTTGCAGCGAGAGCTCGCCGGCAGCGGCAAGTCGGACCGTGATTTCGACGACGAGTACGATCCGTACCTCGACGACGATGACGAGGACGACCCAGCCGACGACGACCGGGGTAACTGGACACCCTCATCGTCCCGCTGAGGGTCCGACTGATCAGAGCACGCGGTCAGTGTCCGCGTGCTGATTCATGTCGACGAGGACTCCGGCCCGGCTGGTCGCCGTACGTGTGTCGGAATGCCACCATCCGGTGGTGCCTACCCCGGCGGGGTAGGCACCACCGGATGTCGTCGCGCCAGGCGGGCGACTGATCGGTGCCGCCCTGCCCGGGGGACGGGTCCGGGCAGGGCGCCAGGTACGCGGCTGGTCGGAGCGGTCAACGGGGGCGGTTGTTCCAGTTGTAGAAGGTCGGGATGTTCTCGAAGTGGTTCCAGGCGCAGACCGCGCCGTCGGCGCCGGCTACCTCGGCGCGACGCCGCCGGGCCTGTTCCGCTTCGGCGAGCAGCAGTTCCAGGCCGTCCCGGACGGCGTACACCCGGTCCGCCATCTGATCGTCGCCACCTGCTTCGGCGACGGTGGCTCCCGGGGCTGCGCGGACCGGTTCAGGCCGCTGCCGGCTGGTCTCTGGCATGGGCCAACACTCCCTCCAGTAGATGGATCTTGCTGTTACGGCAGTGGTTGGTCTCCGTACCATCAAAACGCCCGTGTTCGAAGTAACGGTTGGCAGCGTGACCACCTCCGCAGAACCCGAAGTACGGGCAGGTGGTCCGGCATGCCTCGACGCCCGCCACGAACTCGGTGACCCAGGGTGTCCGTTCCGGCGTGGCGAGGATCTCGGCCAGCCCGCTAGCCAACACGTTCCCGCTGGTGAAGTCCCCGTACCGCGGGTCGGAGAAGCCGGCAAGCTCCGGCGAGAGCAGCACCACCGACCCGTCGTACCCGACGGTGGGAATCGGGTCGAGCTGGCGGGGCAGCACCTCGTCGGCCGTGCCGTCGAGTACGGCTGCCGCGTACCGCAGCGACCATTCCACCTCGCGTAGATGAATCCGCGGTGCCTGCCGCCAGGCTCCGACCAGTTCCGCCCAGAAGCCGGCGACGGCCCGGTCCGGCCAGCGGTTCGACCGTACGTTCACGCCCTCCGTCTCCTCGATGTTGACGCCCAGCACGTCACAGCCGAGGTCGAGGAAGAACCGGTACAGCTCGGTGGCCAGGCCCGGGCTCGGGTCGCTGACCACGCAGAGCGCCGAGAATTCGATCCCGTGCCGGCGTAGCGCCTCGACACCGCTCCGGATCTGGTCGTAGGCGGGCCGACCACCCCGGGTGTGCCGGCCGTCGTTTCGCGCCCGCGGGCCGTCGACGCTGACGCTGACCCGGATCCGGTGTTCCCGGAAGAACTCGCACCACGGGTCGTCGATCAAGGTCGCGTTCGTCTGCACGTGGTGTTCCACGTCGGCGCTGAACGGGCTGATCAGCGCCGCGAGGTGGTCCCGCCCGGCGGCCAACGGCTCACCGCCGTGCCAGACCACCGAGAACCGGCGTCCCTGCTGCGCGGCCCAGGTGTTCACCGGTCGGGCGACCGCGGCGGCCACCGGGACCGGCATCCGCCGGTTGGCCGCCCGCAACGGCAGGTAACAGTAGCTGCAGTCCAGGTTGCACAGCGTGGTGGGCTGCATGACGACGTAACTCGGGACGGTCGCCACGCCGCGCATGCCGGTGGGGGCCGGCCGCCCCCCACCGGTCGGGTCCTGCCGGGTTTCGGCCCTGCTCATCCCCATCCTCCTGCCTGTGACGGATGTCGTTCCAGGCTAGGTGTCGGGGTCTGCCGAGGTGAATCGGCGGTACGGCCCGCCGGAGCGCGGCGGCGACGGCCCGCCGAGGTGACGCGGCAGCGGCCCGCTGTCAGCCTCGGGTGTGGTGACCGACCATCTGTACGGTGCCGGAGCCCTCGATGATGTCGCCGGCCTGCCAGGCCTCGATGCCGCTGCCGGTCAGGCAGGCGAGCGCCCGGTCGGCGTCCTGGGCGGAGACGATGGCGAACATGCCGACGCCCATGTTGAACGTCGACTCCATCTCGTTGTCCTCGATCCGGCCCTTCGCCTGCACCAGGTCGAAGATCGGCTGCGGCTTCCAGGTGGCGCGGTTGACCAGCGCGTCGACGTGCTCGGGCAGGATCCGTACCAGGTTTCCGGGGATGCCACCGCCGGTCACGTGGGCCAGGGCCCGGACCTCGCACTCCTCGATCAGCTTCAGGCAGTCCCGGGCGTAGATCTTCGTCGGGGTGAGCAGCTCCTCGCCCAGGGTCCGCTGCCGGCCGAAATCCTCGACCACCGTGTCCAGCCGCATCCGGCCGGCGCCGAGCAGCACGTGGCGGACCAGCGAGTAGCCGTTGGAGTGCAGACCCGAGGACCGCATCGCGATCACCACGTCGCCCACCTCGACGCGGTCCCGGCCGAGGATCTCGCTCTCCTCGACCACGCCGACGCCGGTCGCGGAGACGTCGTACTCGTCCGGCCGCAGCACCCCGGGGTGTTCGGCGGTCTCGCCGCCGAGCAGCGCGCAGCCGGCATACCGGCAGCCATCGGAGATGCCGGCGCCGATCTCGGCGACCTTGTCCGGCACGACCTCGCCGCAGGCGATGTAGTCGAGCAGGAACAGCGGCTCCGCCCCGCAGGCGACCAGGTCGTCGACCACCATCGCGACCAGGTCGATGCCGACCGTCTCGTGGATGTTCATCTGCTGGGCGATGACCAGCTTGGTACCCACCCCGTCGGTCGACGAGGCCAGGATCGGCTGCCGGTACTTCTGCACGTCGAGCCGGAAGAGCCCGGCGAAGCCGCCGATGTCGCCCATCACCTCGGGCCGGGTGGTCTTGTGCACCTTCGACTTGAGCAGCTCGACGGCGCGCTCACCGGCATGGATGGAGACGCCGGCGTCCGCGTACGTCACCGTGCGTTTGCGGCCGGACCGGCCGGCGCTGGCCGTCCACGGCTGGCGGTTGACCGTCCGGGCGCCGGAGTCGTCGGCGGGCGGGCCGACGTCCGCGCTGCCGCGCTCAGTCACGTGCGTCACGGTTCTCCCCTTTGTGCTTCTCGCGGCGAGGCCGCGTCGGGTAGCTGTCGAGGATCGCTCGACTCGGGCTGCCGGTCGGACGACCGAGGCCGGTCCGGCCGGTGCTACGGGCGGTGCAGGGCCTCGGGGCCGCCAGTGCTGACAGCGAACCGTTGAGCGCCCGGGCCGGTCCGGTCGCCGCCGGCCTGATAGTCCTGCTCGGTGATGTCCCCCGGATGGCCGACCCCGCCAGCGACCCGGCGGTCCACACCTTCGAGCACGTGCTTGCCGATCAGATTGCCAGCTGGCAACTCGATCGGGTACTCCCCATCGAAACATGCCCGACACAATCGTGTCTTCGGCTGCTCGGTTGCCGCTATCAGACCGGCAAGCGAGACATAACCGAGAGTATCCGCACCGATGGACCGGCGTATACCCTCTGTGTCCAGCCCGTTGGCCAGCAGTTCAGCCCGGGTGGCGAAGTCGATGCCGTAGAAACACGGCCAGCTCACCGGCGGTGACGAGATGCGTACGTGCACCTCCAGAGCACCCGCCTCGCGCAGCATCCGCACAATTGCCCGCTGGGTGTTGCCCCGCACGATCGAATCGTCGACCACCACCAGGCGCTTGCCGCGGACGTTCTCGCGCAGCGGGTTGAGCTTCAACCGGATGCCGAGCTGACGCAGCGTCTGGGAGGGCTGGATGAACGTACGGCCGACGTACGAGTTCTTCATCAGGCCGGCGCCGTAGGTGATGCCGGACTGCTCGGCGTAGCCGATCGCGGCCGGCGTGCCCGATTCCGGCACCGGGATCACCAGGTCCGCCTCGACCGGGTGCTCCCGGGCCAGTCGGCGGCCGATCTGCACCCGGGCGGCGTGCACGTTCCGCCCGGCGATGGTGGTGTCCGGGCGGGCGATGTACACGTACTCGAACAGGCAGCCCTTGGGCTCCGGCGGGGCGAACCGGGCCGACCGCAGCCCGTGCTCGTCGATGGCGATCAGCTCGCCCGGCTCCACCTCGCGGACCACGGTGGCGCCGACGATGTCCAGCGCGGCGGTCTCGCTGGCGACCACCCATCCCCGCTCCAGCCGGCCGAGCACCAGGGGCCGGACGCCGTGCGGGTCGCGCGCCGCGTACAGCGTGGTCTCGTCCATGAAGACGAAGCTGAACGCGCCCCGCAAGGTCGGCAGCACCTCCAGCGCCGCGGCCTCGACCGACAGGTCCGGGCGGCTGGCCAGCAGGCTGGTGACCAGGGCGGTGTCCGAGGTCGAGCCGTCACCGGACAGCCCTCGGTCGACCACCTCGCGGGCCAGCTCGGCGGTGTTGACCAGGTTGCCGTTGTGCGCCAGGGCGATCGTCGTGCCGGCGCTGGTCGCCTTGATCGTCGGCTGGGCATTTTCCCAGGTCGAGCCGCCGGTAGTGGAGTAGCGGGCGTGCCCGATGGCGAGGTGACCGCGCAGGCTGGCCAGGGTCGGCTCGTCGAAGACCTGGGCCACCAGGCCGAGATCCTTGTAGACCACCACGCCGGAGCCGTCACTCACCGCAATCCCGGCGGCCTCCTGACCCCGGTGTTGCAGGGCGTAGAGACCGAAGTAGCTGAGCTTCGCGACCTCTTCCCCCGGTGCCCACACGCCGAATACGCCACAGGCGTCCTGCGGACCGGGTCGTTGGGGATCAAGATCGTGACTCAACCGGCCGTCGCCTCGAGGCACCTGCCGCTCCCTCGTACTGGTCTGCACTGACGCCTGGCCTGCATGTGGCCTGCACGCCTCAGCGCGGGGTGTCACCGGACTACCGTCGCCGAACAGTGTACGCGAGGTTCCGGTTGGCCCAGTGTGCTCCATTTGGCCCCACACCCGCCGGGTGTCCACCGCAGTCAGCCGGGTGACCGCCGCAGCTGGCTGGCAAATCGCCAGCCCGCCTCACAGCGGCAGGTACGGGGATATATCGGACCTCGGACCACTCGCGGAGATTTGTCCATCCAGCACGGCCGAGGCCCAGTCGAGCTCGCCGGTCGCCAGCAGCACCCAGGTCACCGGGTCGATCTCCACCACGTTCGCGGGGGCGCCTCGGGTGTGTCGCGGCCCGGCTACACACTGAATTGCACCGTAAGGTGGGACACGGACCTCCACCGATCGGCCCGGCGCTCGCTCGGCCAGCGCCGCCAAGAGCAGGCGGACCGCATCGCGTAGCTGCACACGGGCGGGGACGGCACCGGCGGCCAAAGCGTCCCGCACGGCGGCGACCGTAGTGAACTTACTGTACGGAGAGGACACATCGGGACGATACGACTAGCTCCGGTGCCAGTGGCTCCCGCCCCTGGGTCGCGCACATCCGTCTCGGCAAGGCATAGTTGCCGACGGTGTACTCGTCACGGGTGACCCCTGCCCGAATCCTGGTGCGGGGGAAGGATCAAACCGGAAGGCGGTGGACGTGACAACACACCTACGAGCCTGGCTTTCGCGGGCCGGTGTTGTCGCAGCGCTGGCTGCCGTCGCACTAGTCGGCCTGCCCGCCGCGCCAGCGGCCGCCGAGGCACCCACAGTCACCATCCGCAGCCTCTCCAACGCCAACCTCAGCTCCGGTGGCCGGGCCACCCTCGAATTCGAGGTCCGCAACAACAACCCGGCGGGCGAAGAGGTGGAGGGCGGGACCTCCTTCAACATCCGGGTCGCCACGAACATCAACGAGCTCCGGTGCGAAGGGCAGTGCGACTTCACCGACACGATCGACCGGGGCGCGAGCAAGACCTACACGGTCGAGCTGATCGCCGGCAACCTCGGGACCAACCAGAACCGCAACGGCCGGGTGGAGATCGTCGCCGTCGTCGACGGGGAGAACGGCCGGGTCCAGCGCGACGTCTCGGTCCGCGGGCCGCAGGAGGCGCCCCGGGTCAAGGAGGTCGCCGGCAAGGTCACCGACGTCTCCACCGGTGAACCGATCGAAGGCGCCGTGGTCGTGATGAGCGACTCGCAGAGCAACAGCTACGACACCACCACCAACGGCAACGGCAACTACCGGTTCACCTCCAGCAACGACCGGCCGATCGTCCCCGGCGACATCCGGATCGCAGCGACCGCCGACGAGTACAACGACAGCGACGTGAAGGTCGTCACCGCCGCCGCCGGGCAGTCGATCACCGTCGACCGGATCACCCTGAAGTCGAACGTGGAGCCGACCCCGTCGGCCACTCCGGAGGCGACCCCGTCGGCGACCGCCGAGGCGACCCCGAGCGGCGCGGCCACCGAAGCCCCACCGATCGACACCCAGAACCTGGCGAACGAGAGCAGCGGCGGGGGGATGGGCTCCTGGCTGCTGATCATCATGGGCGGCCTGCTGGTCGCGCTCGGTGTCGGGGCCATCGTGCTGCTGCTGGTGCGGCGCAAGGATGGCGACGTCGACGACGACCCAGAGCCGGCCGACGACGACCCAGCTGACGGGCGGGCCGCACTGCCGGGCAGTCGCGGCGTCTACCACGGTGCCGACGACGCGACCCGGGTGGCGATGCCGCCGATGCCGCCCGGCCCGGTCTCCGACGCCACGATGGTGACCCGGCCGTCGCTATCGGACGCGCCGACGATGCTGCACCAGATGCCACCGATCAAGGACGAGTTCCCCGACCCGTACGGTGCTCCGCCGCCGCCCGGTCCGAACCCACCGGCCGGGCCCGAGCCACGGTACGGCGCGGACCAGCGCCCGGGCTGGGGTGGACCGCCGACCCAGCCCGGCTACGGCTCCGACCCCGCCGGTGCCACCAGCGTTTACGGCGCGGTTCCCGGCGCCGACCAGCCGGGTGGTGGGGCCGGGTCCGGCTACGATGGACCGGGCGGTGCGGCCCGCTCCGGCGGGACCTACGGCGGCAGTCAGTACGGCGGCAACGCCCCGTCGTCGGGGGCACCCGGCACCTACGGCACCCCGCCCTCGTCCGGCGGCCCGTACGGCGAGCCGGCCGGTCGGCCGCCAGCCGACGAGGCCGGCGGCTACCGCGGTGGCCGAAGCTACGGCGACGCCGGCGGCGCAGGCTACTCCGGCGGCAGGTACGGAGCGGACTCCGCCGGAGGGTACGGCACCGATCGTTACGACGAGCCGACCGGGCGCTACGAGCCGGGCAGCTACGGGCAGTCCGGCCCACCGTACGAATCCGCCGGTTACCCCGGCCCGGATCAGGGGCGCGGCGACGTGCCGCCACCACCGCGTGGTCCGGAGCCGCCGCAGCCCGGCTACCGGGGCGGCAGCCCCGGTTACGGGCCGGATGGCGGTGGTTACGGCGCGAGTGCGGGCTACGGCGGAAGCTACGGAGAAAGCCCGCCCCAGGCCGGCGGTTACCCCGACGCGGGCTACCCGGGCGGTGACTACGGTGGCGACCGGGGCAGTGGATACGGCTCCGACCAGGGCTACGGGTCACCGGACTACGGCCCCGGCGGGTCGGCGGGCTACGAGTCCGGCCGGGAACCGGGCGGGTACGGCCCCCCAACCGGTGGCGGCTACGACCAAGGTGGCGGCTACCCGCCTGGGGGCGGCTACGACGACCGCCGCGTCCCTGACCAACGGGGCGGCTACGACCAGCAGATGCCGTACGGACAGCAGCCCTACGACCAGCAGCCCTACGGCGCCGAGCAGCCGCCTGGCGACCAAACTCGGCACGGTGCCACGCCGCAGGCCGGCAACCGGGGTGAGCGACGTTCCCTCGACTGGCTCGACGACTGACGGCTACTCGACGCCTCATCGATGAGATGGGCCGGACCCGATCGGGTCCGGCCCATCTCATCGGTGAGTCAGTCTGCCGTCCGCCCGGTCAGCTCTGGTTCTTCGGCTTGCCGGCGGACGGGTCGGGGCGGTCCACCGGCTGAGCCGCGTCGTCGGCCGCGTCGTCGGCGGTCGCGTCGTCGGCCACCGTTTCCTCGGCCGCCGCTACGCCGCCGCTGTCTGCCGCTTCCTCGGCTACCGCCTCGCTGTCGGTGACTGCTTCCGTCTCCCGCTCGGTCACCGCGGCAGCAGGTTCGGTCACCGCTTCGGCTTCGTCGCTGTCCGGGTCGACGTCCACCGTCGCCGTGGTCTGCTCCGGCGTACCGGCCGGGGCGTCAATCGCGACCGCCTCGCTGGCCAACACCCCGACGGCGTCCGGATCCTGCGGGTCCGCCGGCACGTTACGCGGCCCCACCGCGCTGAATAGCGCCGGCAGGGTACCGGTGTGGGCACCGCGCAGCTCGTCCAGGCCGACGCTGAACTGGTCGCGGACCTCCAGCAGCCGGGCCGCCGGGTCGGTCACTCCGATCATGGTCCAGGGCAGTCCGTGCTCCACGCAGAGCGCGGTGAACGCCTTCTCATGCCCGCGCGGCACGGCAACCATGGCCCGCCCCGCCGACTCGCTGAACAGGAACACGAACGGCATCGAACCGTCGCTGAACTCCGGCGGCAACGCGATCCGCGCCCCGATCGACCGGCGCAGGCACGCCTCGACCAGTGCCTGGGCGAGCCCGCCGTCGGAGAGGTCGTGGGCCGAGGTGATGTGCCCTACCCGGGCCGCCGCCCCGATCACGGTGGCCAGCACCCGCTCCCGATCCAGGTCGACCTTGGGCGGCGTACCGCCGAGGTGCCGGTGGGTGACCCAGGCCCACTCCGATCCGGAGAGTTCCAGCTCGGTCTCGCCGAGCAGCATGATCAGGTCACCGTCGCTGTGTGACGGCGGGACGAAGCCCATCGGGACGCGCTGCGCCACGTCGTCGAGCACCCCGAGCACACCGACCACCGGGGTGGGGTGGATCGCGGCGGCACCGGTCTGGTTGTAGAAGCTGACATTGCCGCCGGTCACCGGGATACCGAGCTCGGCGCAGCCGTCGGCGAGGCCGCGAACCGCCTCGGCGAACTGCCACATCACGCTCGGGTCCTCGGGGGAGCCGAAGTTGAGGCAGTTGGTGACCGCCACCGGGCGGGCACCGGTCACCGCCACGTTGCGGTACGACTCGGCAAGGGCGAGCTTCGCCCCCTGGTACGGGTCGAGCCGGGCGTACCGGCCGTTGCCGTCGACCGACAGGGCGACACCGAGGCCGCTCTGCTCGTCGATCCGGATGACCCCGGCATCCTCGGGCTGGGCCAACACAGTGTTGCCTAGCACGTACCGGTCGTACTGCTCGGTCACCCAACTGCGGTCGCACAGGTTAGGCGAGGCGATCATCCGCAGCAGGGTTTCCCGCAACTCGTCCGGGGTGCCGGGGCGGGGCAGCGTCTCCGCCCGGTCGGCCTGCAACAGGATCAGGTCCGCCGGCTCGCGCATCGGCCGGGCGTAGACCGGGCCGTCGTCGGCCAGCGACCCCGGCGGTACGTCGACCACCACATGGTCACGCCAGCTGATCACCAGCCGCCCAACTCGACCGTCCGACTCGGCCGGGGTGACCTCACCGATCGCGGTGGCCAGCACGCCCCATTTTTCCGCGGTGGCGAGCACCGCGTCGAGCTGCGCCGGCTCGACGATCAGCAGCATCCGTTCCTGCGACTCGCTGGCCAGGATCTCGTGTGGCTCCATCGACGGCTCACGCAGCGGAACCCGCTCCAGCCAGACCCGCATGCCGGTGCCGGCCGCAGCGGCGGTCTCGGTGAGCGCGCAGGTCAGGCCGGCGCCGCCGAGGTCCTGAATGCCGACGACCAGCCCGGCGTCGTACAGCTCCAGGCACGACTCGATCAGCAGCTTCTCCATGAACGGGTCGCCGACCTGCACCGACGGGCGGCGCTGCTGGCTGGCGTCGTCGAAGGTGGCGCTGGCCAGCACCGACACCCCGCCGATGCCGTCCCGGCCGGTCTTGGCCCCCAGCAGCACCACGACATTGCCAGCCCCGGCGGCGGCCTTGTTCTGCAGCCGGTCCACCGGCAGTACGCCGAGGCAGAGCGCGTTGACCAGCGGGTTGCCCTGGTAGCAGGGGTCGAAGACGACCTCGCCGCCGATGTTGGGCAGGCCCAGGCAGTTGCCGTAGCCGCCGACCCCGGCGACGACGCCGGGCAGCACCCGGGCCGTGTCCGGGTGGTCGGCGGCGCCGAACCGCAGCGGGTCCATCACGGCGACCGGGCGGGCACCCATGGCGAGGATGTCGCGGACGATGCCGCCGACGCCGGTGGCCGCACCCTGGTACGGCTCGACGAAGCTGGGGTGGTTGTGCGATTCGACCTTGAAGGTGACGGCGAGGGTGTCGGAGACCCGGATGACACCGGCGTTCTCCCCGATGCCGGCGAGCATCAGGTCGCTGGCCGGGGCCTTCTCGCTGAACTGCCGCAGATGCACCTTGCTCGACTTGTAGGAGCAGTGCTCGCTCCACATGATCGAGTACATGGCGAGCTCGGACTGGGTCGGCCGACGGCCGAGGATCTGCTGGATCCGCTCGTACTCGTCGTCGCGCAGCCCCAGCTCGGTGTACGGCTGCAGCTCATCAGGTGTGTCGGTGGCGCGTTCGACGGTGTCCGGGCCACCGGCGTACCGGTCGACCGGTACGCCGAGGTCGGTCGCTGCCGGGCCGGCGGCGGCGGCCTCCGACTGGGTGGTCATGCCGGCACTCCCGCGAGGTGCTTGAGGATGGAGGTGAAGAAGCCAAGCCCGTCCCGGGACGGACCGGTCAGGTCCTCGACGGCGTGCTCCGGGTGGGGCATCAGCCCGACGACGTTGCCGGCGGCGTTGGTGATGCCAGCGATGTCGCGCAGCGAACCGTTGGGGTTGCCGCCGACGTAGCGGGCCACCACCCGGCCGGTCGATTCCAACTCGTCGAGGGTCTGTTCGTCGGCCACGTAGCAGCCTTCGCCGCTCTTGAGCGGGACGAGGACTTCCTGTTTCGGAGAGAACGCGTTGGTGAACGCGGTCCGGGCGGTCTCGACGCGAAGCATCTGGTCCCGGTTGCGGAAGTGCAGGTGCTGGTTGCGGGTGAGCGCGCCGGGCAGCAGGTGAGCCTCGCAGAGGATCTGGAAGCCGTTGCAGATGCCGAGCACCGGCAGGCCGTCACCAGCGGCGGCGACGATCGACTGCATGACCGGGGCGAACCGGGCGATGGCTCCGCAGCGCAGATAGTCGCCGTACGAGAAGCCACCGGGCAGCACCACAGCCTGGACCTCGCGCAGATCGGCGTCGCCGTGCCACAGTCGGACCGGCTCCCCACCGGCGAGCCGCACCGCGCGGGCGGCGTCGCCGTCATCGAGCGAGCCCGGGAAGGTGACCACACCGATCCGGGCGCTCATGACGGATCACCGGCTGTCTCAGGCTGCTCAGCCAGCCGGACCTGGTAGTCCTCGATGACCGGGTTGGCCAGTAACTTGTCCGCGATCTCACGAGCCCGATCCAGGTCGGGCTCGCCGGCGAACTCGATCTCGATCCGCCGGCCGATGCGCACCGCCGAGACGTCGCTGACACCGAGCCTCGGCAGCGCGTTCGCGACAGCCTGACCCTGAGGATCGAGAATTTCCGGCTTGAGCATGACGTCGACGACGACGCGAGCCACGTGGCACTCCTGACCGTGTACGCGTTGGGGGTGCCGGCCTCGAACGGGCCGCGCACCCCTCAGCCTACCTGGTGGCACCGGGTACGACGCACCGGCGGTCGAAGAGCCGAATCGGTGATCGGGCCACAAATCAGCCACGAACCGATAACGACGACATCGGTCACCGCCGACGGACCGGCTCATCGGCGGACCGGGCGCCCACGAACGGCCTGCCACACCCGGCTGGCGACCACCGGCCGACACGACGCGGGCAGCGCGGGGCCCCGAGGGGCGCGGGACGCCGTCGCGGGACATCAATGCATCGTATGACTTCGATTTGATCCTTGTAGATGACCATCGGAGCGCTTAACGTCATTCGTCAAACGCCCGGTGACGACCTTCGGACGGGCGCTGTAACAAACTCCGCTGCCGGATACCCGTCCGGCGGCGTGGCTCACCGACCCGTACCCCGGGTTGTTCCCTCGGAAGGAGCCCCACCCATGCGCGTTCGTCTGGCTGCGGCAGCAGTAGCCACCACCCTGATCGGCCTGCTGGCCACGCCAACTGCGGCGACGGCCGCACCGGAGGAGATCATCGGCGGCGGGACGGTATCGTCCGCCCCATGGGCCGCCGCGGTCTTCAGCAACGGCTCGTTCACCTGTTCCGGCAGCATCATCGCCTCCAACTGGGTGCTCACCGCGCGGCACTGCGTCAGCGGATCCATGTCGGTCCGGATCGGCAGCGTCAACCGCTCCTCCGGCGGCGTCACCCGTACGATCAGCTCCGCGTACGGCCGCTATGACCTGGCGCTGCTCTACTTCTCCAGCCCGGTCAGCACCAGCTACGTGACGCTGTCCAGCAGCTACCCGCCGGTCGGCTCGACCAACAGCATCTACGGCTGGGGCATGACCTGCTACAGCGGCTGCGGCGCGTCGACCCAGCTCAAGACCGCCTCGGTCCGGGTGACCAGCACCAGCGTCAGCGACGCGTACGGTGGCCGGGCGATCCGCAGCACCCGGATCAACGGCAACGCGTGGCGCGGCGACTCGGGCGGCCCGCAGTTCTACAACGGCCAGCAGGTCGGCGTCGCCTCCACCGCCAACGGCGTCAACATCCAGAACTACGGCAGCGTGGCGTACAACCGGTCCTGGATTCGGTCGGTAGCCGGCGTCTGACCCGAGCTGAACCTGGTCTGGAACCGACTGGTGCTGACGCGCGACGGCGCGGACCCCGTGGACAGATCACGGGGTCCGCGCCGCCGTGCTCTCACCGACTGTGCGGCATCCGGTCGCTACCGACGGGTGCCGGCGAGCGCCGCCACCAGCGCTCGGGCACTCTTGACCAGCTCGCTCGACCCACGACGCGCCGCCACGGTGGTCACCCGCGGAATCTCGCCGCTCGCCCCGCACCGCAGCACGCACTCCACCGCAAGGGTCAGCAACTTCCCTACCCCCCGCGCCACCGGTTCGCCTTCGAGCAGGCCGGGGAGCGCGCCTCGACACACCGACCACACCGTGGCGTACGCACCGGTAGCGGCCATCTCCCTCAGAGTCTCGATTGCCCGGCTGAGAGTCACAAACGAATACCCCTCGGGACCAAGCTTCACGATCTGCCGGCCGAGCAGTTCGCCGTTGAGGTCACCGCGGGCAGCCAGGACCAGGATCGCGTCAATCGCCGCCGCGCGTTCCCGAGGACGGTCGGCGTCCATGGCCAGCGCGAGTCTGAGATGCAGGGCGAAATCGGCCGGGCCGCCCGACTCGGCCAGTTGCGGAAGCAGACGCATCCAGGCCCGCCTGTCCCGCTCCGTGTAGGGCTCACGAGCGCTGTAGTCGTAGTAGCAGTTCGCCACCCTGTCCCGGTGGTGCGGCAACGTGGCCACCCAGGCCGCCAACTGGTTGCGGCACTGCCGATCCCACCTCGTGCCGGTACGGAAGAGCCGCTCGGCGTCGGCCGGTAGTTGTAGATCGGTCACGGCCCCGGGCAGGTCGATCAAGTTGTGCACGATGTTGAAGGCACTAATTTTTTCCCAGTCGTCCGGTGTCGACGGCTGATGCGGGTAGCCGCCGGCCCGTAGCCAGCTGGACAGGCGGCGACCGGCGTCGCCCGGCAGCCTCTCGGCCGCATCGATGATCTGCTCGTCGGTGGTGGGAATGACCCGCAGCAGGGCCTGACTAAGATCGACCGATCGCGCGGCGATGCCACGCTCGGCATACCCCGTCAGGCGCTCCACGAGTACCGCCGCGTCGAGGGCTCCGGTGGCGTCGGTCGGGACCGCCAGCAGGTACGGAAGGTCACCGGCGCGTACCGCCCCGGCGGCCTCCCGAATACGTGCGGCGAGCAGCTGACCTGGAGGCGAGAACTCGCCGCGGCAACAGCAGCAGCGCGCAACGAGCCAGTCGTCGTCTGGCACCGCTCCGGTCACCGCCTGGACGACGACCCACAGGTGTACGGGTGTGCAGTCACTCGGCCGTCCCGGTACCCGCCGCACGACGGGGGCCAGCGCTGCGGCGAGTCCGACCCGGTCGCGGACCGAGTGGCGGACGAGTCCGTCGAGCGCCTGTTCGAACACCACGATGTCCGGGCTGCCGGCCAGCACGGCGGCTACATGTTCGGCGACCTCGGCGGGCGTGCCGAGCGGTTCCGGCACCGCAGTGGGCGCCTCGACCAGCGGCAGCGTCTCGACGTACGGCTCGTCGCGCCGCGCCACCGGTCCGAACAGGTCAGCGGCCTGCGCGGACAGTGCGGGCGTCAACCGGGCCGCCGCTGCCGCAAGGGCAGTCCGGATCGGCTCGTCGGCACCGGCGTGCTCCGCCGCCGACGCGGTATCCAGATGCCGGGCGACCACCTTGAGCGCCTGCTCCTGCAGAGCGATGTCCGGATGTCCGAACGCCAGAGCTGCCGATCGCACCAGCTGGCCGGCTCGTGCCGGGTCTCGTCGCGCTGTCCGGTCGAGCCACGTCAGGTGCGCCCGGATGAGCTTCTTGTCCGCTCGGCGAAGGAGTCGTCGGGTCGTTTCGGTGACCAGCTCCGGCTCGATCAGGCCGGCCTCGTCAAGCTCGGCGAGGCGGACCCGGGCGTACTCGGCCACCGGAACCCACAGGTCCAGAAAGGTGAGATAGTCGCGGCCCACTGCGGCATGTTGCGCCAAGGTGGGTGGCATATCGTCGACCATCTCCAAACGACGGCGCAGTACGCTGCGTTCGCTCGTCTGCCGGACCTGCTCCAGCCACTCTTGCAGCCTTTCGGACCAGTACGCCGCCGCCAGCGCACGCCACCGCGGATCATCAGCGATCAACCGCACCAGCGCCTTGTCCCCCTGCGGCGAGCAGAGATCGCCGTTGTCGACTCGGCGGAAGATGAGGTCGACGACGTAGTCCCCGCTGATGAGGCCAGCTTCGATGAGTTCGGCCTGTGCCGAGTCCGACATATAGTAATATGGTTCTTTCTCGACGATGGGCAGCAGGACCGGCGTGAGTGGGTCGTTTCGCATCCGCTCACCGAACGTCGCGCCGGGCGGGTTGGGGACCAGATCCGGGTCCCCGCCGTACCACCGGGCTGAGAGCCAGTTGAGCAGGAACGGGTGGGAGGTCGGCGGGGGGCAGCCGGTGCGCCGGATCAGGTAGTCGGCAAGCGGGAAGAGTTTCCTTGCGCTGTCGATCGCGGCAACCAGCTCGGTCTGCTGCTCGGCCGTCCAGTGGTCGACCACCTCGACCACCCACCGGTGCGGCCCAGCGGTCTTGTTCTTGTCGTCCTCCCAACTGATGTCAGCCTTCTGGCAGTAGTGGTTCTCCATCCGGGTGAGCCATTTTCCGGCTGTGCTGGGGTCGGGTTGCGCGGCGAATTCGGCGGCGAGGCGCGCGAACCGCTCCGGCTGAGGCAGTTTCTCCCACTTGTGACACAGCAGTGCCGTCCGGAACTCGGCGAGCGTCTCGGCATGTCCGGCGCGCTGCGCCGGGGTGAGATTTCTCATCGCCCGGCCCACCCCGGCCACGTCACCAGCGACGATCCGGTCCATTATGTCCACTGTAGCCTCACATCGAGTTCGTGGTGATACGGGCGGCGAGCACGTGCTTGCACGGCCCCCGTCCGCCCTGGTACTTCGCCCACCAGAGGCAGGTGCAGCTCGCCCCGGCACCGGCACCGGCACCGGCACCGGCACCGAACCGTACGGTGTGGATCTCCTTGCCCTTACCGACGGTCGCCAACCCGTCGGCGATCGTGACGGCACCGGCGGCGACCAGCTTGCGCGCTGCCCGCAGCCGCGGATTGAGCCCTTCGACCTGCTGCGGTCGGTACGGCAGGTCGCGGTGGAAGTGCGACTGCTCGGCGAGGTCATAGCCGACCTGACCTGCCGTGCCCAGGGTGGTCAGGGCTGCCCGGACCCGGTGTGACGGCAGGTCCGCCATCCGGGCCAGCTGGTCGACATCGATCGTCGGGTCCCAGGCCAGCAGCGCGGACACCAGGGCGGCGTCCTCGGTCGCCGTCGAAGTGGCCAGATCGTCGAGCACCCCGCCCTCGCCGGAGAAGCCCCGTGCCGCCGCCGGCGAGAGCATCAAGGTCAGCCGCATCCCCGGCAGCCGTGCCTCCCACGCGACGGGCCCGAGGGTTCCGTCGGCTGGGGCGTAGATCCGGACGGCGTCCGCGTACGGCAGGACCGGCCACAGCGTGGTCAGCCGCTCGACGCCGGGCAGGCCGATCGTGCCCGGTCCGGGGCGGGTGGCCGGGCGCAGGCCGCGGCCGGTCGCGCTCACCCAGTGCGTGGTGCCGATGACTGACCGGGTGGTAGGGCGTGGCGCTGCCCGCAGGACCGCCTCCGCGTCCGCCGGCGGCACCTCCGCCCGCAGGCTCAGCCCGGTGGCCAGCACCTGCGCCTCGGCGAAGCCGCGCACCCACCGCGACGGCAGGGGTACCTGCTTTTCCACGTACCGCCCGTCGAGCGTCGTGACGGCAACCTCGTCCGCCCCGACGAGCAAGTGCAGCGGCGTGGCAGCACCGACCCGGTTGAGCGCTCGGCGGAAATCCGAGTTGACGTCGACGTTGGTGGTGCCGTGCCGGATCACCTCGCCGTCCAAGCCGTCGTCGAGGATGTCGAGGCGGGCGTAGACCCCACAGCATCCGGAGAAGGACTCGATCCGCAGCCGGTCGCCGTTGGCCGTGACCACCGGGTCCAGCGAGGCGGCGAGCTGTGGCCGGTAGTAACGCGTCGCCGCCACGTCGGCGACGACGAGGAACGCGGTCGCGGCAGCGACGGGGGCGGTAAGGAAACCTGTGAACAGCTGCGGATGCGTCACCGGGCCCTCGGGGGTCGCCCCGCCGGATGTCTCCAGCAGCATGGTCAGCCTGCCTGCATCTCCCTGGAGGCGGGAGAACCCACGGTACGCGTAGTCGTAGTCGGACACGGCGGCAATCCTGGCAGGAGTGCCCAGAACCGCCCAGTAGCCCCAACCAGCTAAGAAACGGATGAACTGCCGTTTCGTTGGCGAGGAGGGCCGTCGCTCCGCGGCCGTGGATCCTCTATTCCCGGCAGTTGACTAGTGCCTGCCCAGCGGGTGTCGGCTGACCGCTAGCTGGCGCGGGCTCCGCTGAGGTACCAAGTGGCCGCGCTGTGCCGTTTGACGGATGGCGCAGGCCCCACCAATGCCCGCGAGCAGGGCACGCCATCACTCATAGCATCGGTTCCGTGCTGATCGTGACGACGAACGATCTACCGGGATACGAAATCCGGATTGTGCTGGGTGAGGTGGTCACCTCGGTGGTCCGCTCGATCAACCCCTTCAAGGAAGGCGTCAAGGCGCTGCGGGGCGGCAAGTCCGACCCGGGCGGACCGGCCAGCCTCACCAAGTACCGGACCGAGATCATCGGCAAGCTGGGCGATGCTGCCAAGAAGAAGGGCGCGAACGCCGTCATCGGAATGCGGTTCGACACCCGGCAGGTGGGCAGCACCCACATGGAGCTCTGTGCGTACGGGACGGCCGCCGTGGTGCTGCAGCTCCGGCCCGACGCCGGCGACGACTCGAAGCAGTCGAAGATCGACGCGAGTCACGCCGACGCCAGCGCCGGCAACGAGACCGGCGGCTCGGCCGGCTCCGGCGGCAGGTAGGTCTACAGGATCGGGGCCGGCTGGTAGGCGGCGGCCACCGGGTGGTCGGCGACCACCGCGGCCACCCGGTCCGCCACCGCCCGCACCTGCGACGGCGCGGCGCCGACGAAGCCAGCCCGGTCGGCGACCACCATTGCGATCTCGTCCCGGCTCAACCCGAGCCGCCCGTCGGCGGCGAGCCGGTCGAACAGGTCGTTGTCGGCGGCACCCTGCTCCCGCATGGCCAGCGCCACCGCGACCGCGTGCTCCTTGATCACCTCGTGCGCTACCTCCCGGCCGACACCGCCGCGCACCGCCGCGACGAGAATCCGGGTGGTGGCCAGGAAGGGCAGATAGCGGTCGAGTTCCCGGGCGACCACCGCCGGGTACGCGCCGAACTCGTCGAGCACGGTGAGGAAGGTCTGGAACAGCCCGTCGGCGGCGAAGAACGCGTCCGGCAGCGCCACCCGGCGCACCACCGAGCACGAGACGTCGCCCTCGTTCCACTGGTCGCCGGCCAGCTCGCCGACCATCGACAGGTAGCCCCGGATCACCACGGCCAGCCCGTTGACCCGCTCGCTGGATCGGGTGTTCATCTTGTGCGGCATGGCGCTGGAGCCGACCTGCCCGGGCCGAAAACCCTCGGTGACCAGCTCGTGGCCGACCATCAGCCGGATGGTGGTGGCCAGCGAGGACGGGGCGGCGGCGACCTGGGCCAGGGCGGAGAGCACGTCCAGGTCGAGGGAGCGGGGGTAGACCTGGCCGACGCTGTCCAGCACCCGCCGGAAGCCGAGGTGACCGGCGACCCGGCGCTCCAGCTCGGCGACCTTGGCGGCGTCACCGTCGAAGAGGTCCAGCTGGTCGGCGGCCGTGCCGACCGGCCCCTTGACGCCGCGCAGCGGGTAGCGGTCGATCAGGTCGGTCAACCGTTCGTACGCGATGAGCAGCTCCTCGGCCGCCGACGCGAACCGCTTGCCCAGCGTGGTGGCCTGGGCAGCGACGTTGTGTGAGCGGCCGGCGAGGACCAGGTCGGTGTGCTCGACGGCGAGCCGGGCCAGCCGGGCCAGGGTGCTGGCGACCCGGTCGCGGATCAGCTCCAGCGATGCCCGGATCTGCAGCTGTTCGACGTTCTCGGTCAGGTCCCGGGAGGTCATCCCCTTGTGGATGTGCTCATGGCCGGCGAGCGCGCTGAACTCCTCGATCCGGGCCTTGACGTCATGCCGGGTGACCCGCTCGCGCTCGGCGATGGCGGTCAGGTCGACCTGGTCGACGACCCGTTCGTACGCCTCGATCACCCCATCGGGCACGGCGATGCCGAGGTCGCGCTGGGCGCGCAGGACGGCGAGCCAGAGTCGCCGTTCCAGCCGGATCTTCTCCTGCGGGGACCAGAGAGCGGCGAGCTCGGTGGAGGCGTACCGGGCGGCGAGCACGTTGGGGATCTGCGGGCGCGATGTCACGTACGGCAGTCTGACACGCCGGCCTGCCGGCCCCGCCGGGCAGCCGGTGGCAATCTGACTGATCTGGCGGATCTAGGGACAATTGCGTAACTGGCCGCATTTTCCGTCGTTCAGCCTGTCGTTGCCGGATTCTTCCGGCCACGCCGCTCCTGCTCCTGCCCGACGGTGCGAGTCGCATCCCCACCTGGGTCGGTGAGGCCGAAGTCCGAGACGAGGAACTGTGCGTACCACCACACGCCGCGATACATCCATGCTCGCCGTCGCAGCTCTGGCCGGCGCACTCGCCAGCCTGGCGCCGTCCGGGCCGGTCACGGCGGCGGAAGGAGACGGACCCGTCGCCACGGCGACCGTTGCCGAGGCGGCGTACGCGTGGCCAGCGCAACCGTCCGACCCGGCTCCACCAGGACCTACGGGCGTCGAAGCGCTCATCGGCTCCGCGTATCGCAGCGATGCCACGCCCTGGATCGACTCGGTGAACCCCGGTGAGGGTACCGCCGCCGGCGGTACGACGGCGACGGTCAGCGGTACCAGCTTCATCCCCGGGCAGACCCGGGTGACAGTCTGCGGCCGGACGCTCGGGCCGGCGGTCGTCACGGTCGGTGGCGCGTTAAACGTGTTGACCTTCCCAGCTCCCGCCTGCGAGGGCGGCGCGACGACGATTTCCGTCAGCACCCCGGCCGGTACCTCCAACGAGATGGCTTTCCGGTACCTCGGGGAAGGGCCACTGGTAACCGGCGGACCAGGCTACGGGGCATCGGATCACGGTCTTCCGGTCACTGGGCGCACGCTGGGCCCGCTCGTTGTCAGCGGCCTTCTGGCGATCCTGGTTGGTGCCGCCCTGCGGTTCGCCGCCGGCGGACAACTCGACCCAGAGACGAGACGGATCGGCGACGTCGACAAGAGGTGAATTTGGCTTCTTTGACAAGATGGCGGCTGAGATGGTGTCCGGCGGGTCGCGTATCGTAGGGAAGCCGTCTGCCGCGATCGAGGAGCTGCGACCTGATGATCTCCGCAGACCCTGCCGCTCCCGCTGGGCACCCATCCCAGACCGGGCACCGACTGGAGACCGTTCACGGTTCGATCGCTCTGCCAACGTTCCTACCCGACGGCACGCGGGCCTCGGTCCGCGCGGTCGACAGCCGTGACCTGGCAGCAGTGGGGATCCAGGCGGTGATGGTGAACGCCATGCACCTGGCCCAGCGCCCCGGGCTCCAGGCCGTCCGACGGGCCGGCGGGCTACACCATTTCATGGCCTGGGACGGTGTGATCGTCTCTGACTCCGGCGGGTTCCAGATACTCTCTCTCATCCGCAAACGGGGTCAGACAGGATCAATCCGATCGAACGGGGTGACTTTTCAAGAATCGCCCGACACGAAGAAGATCGTACTCACCCCAGAAAAGGTCATCGAATGGCAATTCGGCCTCAGATCCGACGTGGTGATCGCCCTCGATGACTGCACCGGTCCGGAGGACTCCCCGGCTCAGCAACTCGCCTCCACCGAGCGCACGATCCGCTGGTTCCGGCAGGCCCGACAGGCGTACGACCTCCAATGTCGGCAGCGCCGGACCTCGGAGCCGCCCCTGTTGGTCGGGGTGGTCCAAGGCGGTACCGATCCGACCCTGCGGCAACGCTGCGTCGACGCCCTCGTCGAGTCGGGGGCGCAGGGGTTCGGATTCGGCGGCTGGCCGCTGAACTCCGCCGGCGAGTTGGAGCGTGACATGTTCACCCTGCTCGCCCGGAGCACTCCGCCCGACGCGCCGCTGTTCGCCCTCGGAGTCGGCCGGCCCGAGCATCTGGTCGCCCTCTGCGAACTCGACACTCGATGGATCTTTGACTGCACGCTCCCAACTCGCGACGCCCGACACGGCCGCCTCTACGCGTTCAAACCTGATATCGCCAGCCGGCAGCTCACTCCGGATCGGAGCTTCTACCAGAACATCTACATCCTCGACGAGGAGAATTCCCGCAAGGACCAGCCAATCTGCCCGACCTGCGACTGTCCGACCTGCCAGAGGTACAGCCGCAGCTATCTGCACCACCTGTTCCGGGTGAAGGACGGACTGGCGGACCGGCTCGCCACCCTGCACAATCTTCGCTTCTACACCCGCCTGCTGGAGATGATTCGGTCCGGCCAGATGGCCGGACCCGCCGCACCCGAGCCGGGCGGGCAGGGATGACCGACCGGTGACCACACCTCCACCGGACCCAGCGCCGGACCACGATCAATCACTGGCCAGCCTGCGGCCAGCAGGTCACCACCCGCTAGGCCGAGCCGGTGCCCACCCACCGGGCATCGCCACGTCAACAGCACGAACGGCCGAGCCTCCCGCCGTCGACAAGGTGATCGCCCGGCTCACCTCGGCCGCCAAGTACCGCGACATCCATCCGGAGACCATTGTCGACCTGGTGCGGCGCGAAGGGCGGGGCACTGGCGACCCGACCGAGCTGGAACGACGGGTCCGGGCCCGGTTACACAAAGTGGCTGCGTTGCATCTGCTCACCGCCCGGCCACCGGCGCTACGACGGGCCGTCGACCGAGCCGATCTCGACGATCCGCAGGGCCGGCGGGACTGGTGCCGGCAGATGCTGGGTGGCCACTTTTCCACCGCCGAGCGTCTGCCCGACCTCGACGACTTCTACCCCATCCTGTTCGGACTGGTACCGCCGCCACGGACGGTGGCGGACCTCGCGTGCGCGCTGAACCCGTTCACCCTGCCCTGGTTGAGGCAGGTCAGCGAGGCCCGGTACGTCGGCTACGACTTCAACGCGTCGTTCGTCGCGTTGGGTAACGCGTTTCTGGCGCGGACCTACCCGGACTGCGAGGTCCAGCACGAGGATGTGCTCGCCGACGGCCGGCCGGTGAGCGCGGACCTGGCGCTACTACTGAAGACGTACCACTGCCTGGAGGGACGCCGTACGGGTGCCGGGCAGGCGCTGATCGACCGACTGGACTGCCGCGATGTGGTGGTTTCGTTCCCTACCCGGGCCATGAACGGTCGAGCCGCGGTCTTCGTTTCTCGACATGTCGAAGAGCTCTCCGCGCTGGCCCGCGATCGGGGTTGGCGCTTTTCACGGGCCAGCCTGGCGTCGGAGGAGCTGATAGCGATCCACAAGGGGTAAGACCCAGGTGGTATCGGTCCGCCTTGAGCCGCGAATTCGCTCGTTTCAGGTCTTCTGAAAAATCAGGCAAAAGCTACTTCTGAATGACGTAGACCAGCTCGTTGCCAATCTCCAGTTGCCGGAAGCTGTATGACCGCTCCCGGACCTGCGACTCAAAGCTTCGCGAATAGGTCTGAAACATCCCTTTCGACCGCCGACCAAGAGATCTGGTCGGAAAGGTTATCACGATAATCGGCGAGTTGACGAGGTCGATCGCTTCCCAACCGGATCCCCGGCGCTGAGTTTCCAGGCAGGGCAAGGTCTTCAGAAGTAGCGTGACATCGATTGGCTCGTGAACCCGATCCTCAAGAATATCAGCCACCCCCACCCGGTGTTGTACACCCAATCTCGTCAGCACGGAACCCACGAAGTCGATCAGGCGGGCGTCGATGTCGGACGCGACGTACATGGCCTGCTCGGGTAGACCCATCCACGGCACAGCTAGCGGACTGAGGCCACAGGCCAAGTCACGCACCGTACTCGGCTCGGGCAGGTCACGGAAAACTTCTTGGTAGAACCCCGCCAGGTGTGGCAGCCGCTCCCGGGTGGATAGATGCACCGACATCGCACGTCGGAGGGCTCCCTGTAGCGCTTCGTCATCTCCGGTGTCAACGGCAGATTCGATCTGGCTGAGTAACGCTGCATAGTTGGGCGGCTTGGGCGGCAAAAACGCACCGTAAATCTCATGTAGTCCGCGCTTGGTCCGTTTCACCGCATCGGAAACATCGCCCCGAGCCGCGACGAGAGCGGCTCTGGCCAGACGTCGCACGGTGACTGGAGCCACCGTCTGGTAGCGCCGACTCTTCACAATGGCCTGCACAATCTCGTCGACTCGCTCGTCGCCCGCAGATCGCGTCATTGCTCGGTCCATAGTGCAGGAAAACGATAGTGATCAACGGAGAGATCGAACCGCCCTCCGGGGTTCTCCTGCTCCGACAGGTCAAAGTTTCGTCGGGCTCCGGCGTCAGTACCGCAGCGATTTGCGCCACCCGGCTGACCGCGTTGGGAATTCCCAGAATCCTGGTACCACCTCTCTTCGGGATCTCCACCGCCCAGAGCGGACCGGGGGAGTGAGCAGATTTCCCCCAGGCTCATCCCGAAAATCACCTCCGACCTTCCCCGTGCAGCACCACGGTACGTGACGCTGCCACCCGGCTTCGAAACTAGCAAGATCATAACCTCGGGTGCGGGTAGCTGCCTTGGGTCACCAGCAGCGAGGAGTTGCCGTACGACAGGTTCCCCGGGGTAGGCCCTGTGGTCAGCAGCTTCGCCATCGCAATGCGAGTGTTCGTAGCGGGCGCGTGCCGCCGACGACTGGTCGGCGATCCGGAACCCTACGGCGACACGATCTCCCGGACGTGTCCCACTTGCCAGTGGGCCACGCGGGTCACCTTCGATTGGGCGGTGTGGGACTCATAACTCTCTGCTGTCAGTCAAGACGGTGGACGTACCGGACATGCTGCACGCGGCGGCCGAGGTTAGGAGCAAAATGGGCGCATTACGGCAGAGCCTATGATCGGTCCATGGCGCTGACTAAGCTTGGGCAGGCGCAGGCCAAGCCTGACGGAACACTCGATACCTTTCCGATTACGGACAGCTCGCAGGAGATCACGATTGACTGCCGGGAGTTCACCTGCCGCTGCCCCATCACGGGGCAGCCGGACTGGGCGACCATCCGGATCGACTACCGTCCGGGTGACCGGGGTGTGGAGACCAAGAGCCTCAAGCTCTACCTGGAGACCTTCCGGGATGAAGGCATCTTCCACGAGCACCTGGCCACGAGGATGCGGGATGATCTGGTAGCCGCACTCGATCCCATCTTTCTCAAGGTCACGGTTGACTTCAACGTCCGCGGCGGCATCGCGCTAGCAGCGTCGAGCACCTACCGGCGCTGAGTCACGGCCGCCTGATGAAGGGCCTTCCTGGACGCCCACAACACTTGGCTTCCTCCCTGCCCTCAAGGAACGGGGATTCCCTCTTGGCCATCAACGGCACAACACCCTACTCGAATGGACTGATACGAGGACTCCGATCCCTACCGGAACGCTGGCCCTGATCGGGGCTCCGGCGGCACGCTGGGTATGCTTGCCAGCTGGCTAGACCGATGCCAACGGACGGGGGTGGAAGGTGACGGAGCACCTGCCGGCAGGGACGCGTAATGCCGTTGTGCTGCTCAGCGGTGGCCTCGACTCCACGACGGCGCTCGCGATCGCGATACACGAGGGCTACCGGACCCACACGCTCAGTTTCCGGTACGGGCAGCGACACACCGTCGAGCTTGACGCCGCCGCCCGCGTGACGAAGGCACTCGGCGCGGCCCAGCACATCGTCGCCGACATCGATCTGCGGGCCTTCGGCGGGTCGGCACTGACCGACGACGCGCTCGCGGTACCACACCGCACCAGCACCGACGAGATGGATGACACCATCCCGGTAACGTACGTACCGGCGCGCAACACGATCTTCCTGTCGTTTGCGCTGGCCTGGGCTGAGACCCTGAACGCCTCAGACATATTCCTCGGGGTCAACGCGCTGGACTACAGCGGCTACCCGGACTGCCGCCCGGAGTACATCGCTGCGTACGAAGCAATGGCCAATCTTGCCACCAAGGCCGGCGTCGAGGGGCAACAGCGGTTGCGCATCCACACCCCACTGATCCGGCTGAGCAAGGCCGCAATCATCCAGCGGGGCCTGGAGCTGGGAGTCGACTTCGCCTGGACACACAGCTGCTACGACCCGATCGACGACCGGGCCTGTGGCAGTTGCGACTCCTGCCTGCTCCGTCAACGCGGTTTCGCCGAGCTCGGCATGATCGACCCTGCCATCTCCGGCGACGGATGATCGGCGTGTACCGGGTCAAGGAGATCTTTTACACACTCCAGGGCGAGGGTACGCACGCCGGTCGCCCCGCAGTCTTTTGCCGCTTCACCAGTTGCAACCTCTGGACCGGGCGAGAACGCGATCGACATCGTGCGATCTGCCAATTCTGCGACACCGACTTCGTCGGCACCGACGGCATTGGGGGCGGGCGGTTCTCGTCCGCCGTCGAGCTGGCCGCCGCCGTCGCAGAGGCTTGGCAAGGGCGGGCGCACCCCCGCAGCCGACGGTACGTGGTCTGCACCGGCGGCGAACCACTGTTGCAGCTGGACGAGACGGCTGTGACCGCCCTGCACGAAGCAGGCTTCGAGGTCGCGGTCGAGACCAACGGCACTCTGCCCGCACCTGCGGGCATCGACTGGATCTGTGTCAGTCCCAAGGCTGGCGCGAGTGTCGTACTCACCCGAGGTGACGACTTGAAGCTGGTCTTTCCCCAGCCAGAGGCCGACCCGGCTCGCTTCGAGCACCTCGACTTCAACCATTTTCTACTGCAGCCGATGGACGGGCCGAATCGAGTCGCCAATACTGCGGCTGCGGTGCGGTACTGCCTAGATAATCCACAGTGGCGTTTGAGTTTACAGACCCACAAATACATTGGGATTGCCTGATGGAGATCTTCCGGGAGTTCACCTTCGAGGCCGCACACCGGCTGCCGTACGTACCCGAAGGCCACAAGTGCGCCCGCCTGCACGGACACTCGTACCGGGTCGCCGTGCACGTCAGTGGCCAGGTCGGAGCGCAAACCGGTTGGGTGATCGACTTCGGCGACCTCAAGCAGGCGTTCGCGCCGGTCCGCGACCAACTCGACCACCACTACCTCAACGAGATTGCCGGACTGGAGAATCCGACGAGCGAAGTGCTGGCCCGATGGATCTGGCAACGACTTGCCGGTCAGTTGCCGTTGTCGGCGGTGGTGGTTCGGGAAACCTGCACCTCCGGCTGCGTCTACCGAGGCGAGGACTGAGCACGCCCGACTCTACGGGTGGTCGGGCCACCGCAGCGGCTGGGGTCCGCGTCAGGCCCCACCGGCCGAACCTACCGACGCGTAACATTACGCTAAGGTAGGCCCGACGTTCCGATCTGGAGGGTATCTGATGACCGAGTTCGACCCGGCCAACTTCGCGTCCATCGACGCGAAGGAGTTCAGCAAGCTGGTCAAGACCACCCCGGATTCCAAGATCGCCGAGGTGATGCAGGGCGACCTGCGCGGCAAGGTCCTCGACGAGGTGTTCAACCGGATGCCCGTCCTGTTCCGTCCGGAGAAAGCCGGTGCCACCAGCGCGGTGATCCACTGGAACATCACCGGCCGGCCGGACGGCGGCACCGACACCTACGAGATCGTCGTCGACAACGGCACCTGCGTGGTATCCCCGGCCGCCGAGCGCGAACCGCGACTGAGCCTGACCCTCGGACCGGTCGACTTCCTCAAGGTCGTCGCCGGCACCGCGAACCCGATGATGATGTTCATGACCGGCAAACTCAAGGCTAAGGGCGATCTCGGACTCGCCGCCCAGATCCCCAACCTGTTCGACATCCCCAAGAGCTGACCACCGATCCGTAGCCCCGCCTGATACGTGTCCTGTATCAGCGGGGTCGACCATCCCTCCGACCGGTCACGCCCGCAGCTGGGGGTGTGTGCCGGTGGACCTGCCGTTCCTGATTTCCACGCTGACCCGACGCGGGGTGCTCACCCCCGGCTCGCCGGTGCGGACCGTCGCCCAATTCGCCGCACTGCGTCGCTGGGGGTTCACCCTCGTCGGCGAACTGCGCCAGGCCGCCGCCCGCGATCCACGCCGGGTCGCGCTCATCGACGACGGCGAACAACAGCTGACCTACCGGGAGCTGCTGGACCGCGCCGAGCGGTTGGCGGGCGCGCTGCGTACCGCGCTGGACGTCTCCGCCGGGGACCGGATCGGCCTGCTCTGCCGCAACCACCCCGACATGGTGACCGCGATGGTCGCCGCCGGGCTGCTCGGCGCGGACACCGTCCTGCTGCACCCCGGGCTGGCCGGGCCGCAGCTCGCCGCCGTCGCCGACGAGCAGCGGCTGCGGGTGCTGCTGCACGACCGCGAGTTCGGCGAACAGGTCGTCGAGGTCGACACCGCGGTGGTCCGGGTCGACGAGACCCGGGTCGCGCAGCTGCTGCGCGACGCACCGACGGACACCCGGCTGGAGCCACCGCGCCGCGACGGCCGCACCATCGTGCTCACCTCCGGCACCACCGGCACCCCGAAGGGCGCCCGGCGACGGACCCCGACCGGCTTCGGACCGCTGGCGTCGATCATCGACCGGATCCCGCTGCGGGTCCACGACCGGATCATGATCGCCACGCCGGTCTTCCACACCTGGGGGTACGCCGCCCTGCAGATCGCGTTCGCGCTGCGGGCCACGGTGGTGCTGCACCGACGATTCGAGCCGGCAGCCGCGCTGGCCGCCGTCGACCGGCACGACTGCACCGCGCTGTTCGCCGTGCCGGTGATGCTGCAACGGCTGCTGCACGACGTACCGGAGCCTCGGCGGCAGCCGACCGGGCTGCGGGTGGTCGCGGTCAGCGGCTCGGCGCTCGGCGGCGGCATCGCCACCCGGTTCATGGACCGGTACGGCGACGTGCTCTACAACCTGTACGGGTCGACCGAGGTCTCCTGGGCTGCCATCGCCACCCCGGCCGACCTGCGCCGGGCACCGAACACCGCCGGCCGGCCGCCGTACGGCACCCGGCTGGCGGTGCTCGGGCCGGACGGCGAACCGGTGCCGACCGGGCAGGTCGGGCAGATCTTCGTCGGTAACGAGCTGCTCTTCGACGGCTACACCACCAGCGACGACGGCATGGCCGAACGCCGGCACGGGCTGCTCGGCACCGGCGACCTCGGCCACGTCGACGCCGACGGGCTGCTCTTCGTCGGCGGCCGGGCCGACGACATGATCGTCTCCGGCGGGGAGAACATCTTCCCGTCCGACGTCGCCGACCTGCTGGCTCAGCTACCGCAGGTACGCGAGGCCGCGGTGGTCGGCCTGCCCGACGCGGAGTACGGCCAGCGGCTCGCCGCGTACCTGGTGCTGCATCCGCAGGAGACGCTCGACGCCGAGGCGGTCCGGGAGTACGTGCGCCGCTACCGCGCCCGGTTCGCCGTCCCCCGGCATGTGATCTTCCTGTCGGCGCTGCCGCGCAACGCCGCCGGCAAGGTGGTCACCCGGGACCTGCCCCGGCCCTCGGGCAGCTGACCCCCCGGCCCGGACTTGGTGAACCCCGGCACTCACGGCTGGCGCAGATGCTGCGCCACCCGCTGGTGGTCCCGGAACCGCGCCCGCGCCGCCCGCTGGGCCGGGTCCTGCTCCGGCGCGGCGTCGATGTGCGCCGAGCGGGCCGCCTCCGTACGGTTGGCGTACTCGACCGGCGGCAGGCCGCGCAACGCGCGTACCACGCCGGGGCTGGCGCCGACCCGCCGCGCCTCCGCGACGATCTGTTCCTTGTCGGCGGGAAAGTCCAGCTCGTTCAGACTGTCCAGTACGTCCTGGTAGCTCGTCCCCATGCGCCGGGGCGTACCCGCCGGGCGGCCCGCTATCCGCCCGGCACGGGGTGATCCGGCACCCGGGTCAGGGCAGGGTGATCCGACCTTCGGCGGCGGCCAGGGCGATGTCCGTCCGGAAGTGCCCGCCGGGCAGGTCGACCCCGGCCAGCAGCCGGTACGCGGCGTCCCGCGCGTCGGCCAGGTCGGCACCGACGCCGGTGGCGCTGAGCACCCGACCACCGGCCGAGACCAACTGCCCCGTGGCGTCGTGGGCGGTGCCGGCGTGGCTGATCCCGGCCTGCCCGGCACCGGAGATCGCGTCGCCGGTGATCACGTCGCCGGTGCGGGCCGCTGCCGGGTAGCCGGCCGACGCGAGCACCACGGTCACCGCTGCCCCGTCCCGCCAGCGCAGCGGCGGGTGGTCGGCGAGCGTACCGGTCGCCGCCGCGTGCAGCAGGCCGGCCAGCGGGGTCTCCAGCAGCGCCAGCACCACCTGGGTCTCCGGGTCGCCGAACCGGGCGTTGAACTCGATCACCCGGGGGCCGGCGGCGGTGACCGCCAGCCCGACGTAGAGCAGCCCGGCGAACGGGGTGCCCCGGTGGCGCATCTCGGCCAGCGTCGGGTGCACCACCTCGGCCATCACCTGGTCGACCAGGTCCGGCGGCGCCCACGGCAACGGCGCGTACGCACCCATGCCGCCGGTGTTCGGGCCGGTGTCGCCGACGCTGACGCGCTTGAAGTCCTGGGCGGGCAGCAGCGGCACCGCCGCCGTGCCGTCGGTGACGACGAACAGCGACACCTCCGGCCCGACCAGGTACTCCTCGACCACCACCTGCCCGCAGGAGTCGGCGTGGGCGAGGGCGGCGGCGCGGTCGTCGGTCACCACCACCCCCTTGCCGGCGGCCAGCCCGTCGTTCTTCACCACGTACGGGGTGCCGAACGCGTCCAGCGCAGCGGCCACCTCGTCGGCGCTCCGGCAGGTCACGGCGCGGGCGGTCGGCACCCCGGCGGCGGCCATCACGTCCTTGGCGAAGCTCTTCGAGCCTTCCAGAACGGCAGCCGCACCGGACGGCCCGAAGCAGGCGATGCCCTTGGCGCGTACCGCGTCGGTGACCCCGGCGACCAGCGGCGCCTCCGGGCCGACCACGACCAGGTCGGCCGCCACCTCGACGGCGAGCGCGGCGACCGCCTGCGGGTCGGTGGCGGTGACCGGGCGCAGCTCGGCCACCTCCGCGATGCCCGGATTGCCCGGAGCTGCGATCAACTGGTCGACGGCGGGGTCGGCGGCCAGGCTGGACGCGAGCGCGTGCTCGCGTCCGCCACTGCCGATGAGAAGTACGC
The DNA here is from genome assembly GCF_048060245.1 of Micromonospora sp. LOL_014. NCBI lineage: Bacteria > Bacillati > Actinomycetota > Actinomycetes > Micromonosporales > Micromonosporaceae > Micromonospora > Micromonospora sp. LOL_014. The sequence goes on along the minus strand of NZ_JBHMIP010000013.1, from coordinate 30,808 downwards.
GCACAACGGCCGATCCTAGACGCCGGCCTGCGCCATCCGGGAACCCCGCCGCAGATAGGCGAACCAGGTGACGGCCAGCATCACCACGAACAGCACGACGTAGAAGCGCAGCGCCGGCTCGATGTTGCCGTATGTCGACTTGGCCCAGGCATAGCAGATCGGCACCAGGAAGCCGCCGAATGCGCCGACCGACGAGATGATGCCGAGCGCGCCGGCCGCCTCCCGGCGCATCCGCAGCATCGTCTCCGCAGAGCCGCCCCGGTCCTCACCCTTCACCCGGAAGATCTTCGAGATCATCCGGTACGTCGACCCGTTGCCGATGCCGGTGGCGACGAACAGCACCATGAAGCTGATGAAGAAGACGCCGAGGTTCTGCTGCTGCACCGCCCACAGGGCCGCGTAGGCGCCGGCGGCGAGGACGACGAAGCTGGCCGCGGTCACCCGGGCGCCGCCCATCCGGTCGGAGAGCCGGCCGCCGAGCGGCCGGGCGACCGAGCCGATCCCGGCGCCGAGGAACGCCCAGCCGAGCGCGATGTCCGGCCGGTTGAACACCGCGTTCAGCAGGGTCGGGAACGCCGCCGAGTAGCCGATGAACGAGCCGAACGTGCCGATGTAGAGCAGCGACATGATCCAGGTGTCGGGGTGGCGCAGCGACGACCAGACCGGTTCGACGTCCGCTTTCGCCTCGGCGAGGTTGTCCATGTAGAGGTAGGCGCAGACCGCCGCGATGACCGCCAGCGGGATGTACATCAGACCGGCCCGGGACAACGCCAGCCCACCGCCGAGCACGATCACCTTCGGCACCAGGAACTGCACCACCGCGACGCCGACGTTGCCGCCGGCAGCGTTCAGGCCGAGCGCCCAGCCCTTTTCCCGTTCCGGGTAGAAGAACGAGATGTTGGCCATGCTGGATGCGAAGTTTCCGCCGCCGAATCCGGCTGTCGCGGCGATCACCAGAAGGGTGCCGTACCCAATTTCCGGATTGTTGACCGCCCAGGCGAGACCGGCGCACGGGATGATCAGCAGCAGGGCGGAGACGACCGTCCAGTTGCGGCCGCCGAAGATCGGCACCGCGAAGGTGTACGGCAGCCGCAGGAACGCCCCGACACCGCTGGGTACGGCGGTCAGCCAGAGCGTCTGGCTGACGCTGAGGTCCCACCCGGCGCTGCTCAGCCGCACCACCACGATGCTCCAGAGCAGCCACACCGAGAAACCGATGTGTTCGGCAAAGATGGAGAAGATGAGGTTGCGCCGGGCCACCGGCCGGCCGACCGTACGCCAGAACGTGGGGTCCTCCGGCTCCCAATGGGCGATCCACCGTTTCCGGTTATCCTGGGGGCGGGTCTCGATGGTCTCCGCGTTGACTGTCTCGTTGGCCATCAGGTTGGCTCCTTAGCCATCGGGTGCCGTAGGGTGGCGATCGAGATGCTGCCGAGCGACGTTTCCGGATCGGCGATGATCGGGCGTCTACCGGGGTGGCATTGGGCAGTCAGGCTATGAACCGAATGTTTCCTGGCGTAGAAAACGGTGATGTCGGGGCGTGGTCATGGTTCGCACCGATCCGGCCCCGACGTTGTGAGATCGCGGCCGTCGCCACCGGCGGGCGGTGTCGAAACCCGTGCCGCCGGCACCGACACCCACATCGTGCCGGCCGGGTCTTGCCGGACCGGGTAGCTTGCGCAACGGCGGCTGCCCGCTGCGGGAGCATCCGGTCGCCAACTCGAAGACGTGCTGGTACAGCGGTTAGATCATCACCTCGGCGTCGATCAGCCCGTCGGCGAGCGGGCCGCCGGCATTGCGGGCAGACCGCCGACACCGCACGCAACTGCCCCGACGTCAGCCGGAACACCGCCGGTCAGTTTGACCAGCGGCACCTGGTGTTTCTCGGGCCACGTCGGCGATCCGGCGCAGCTGGGCCACGGTGGTGCAGCCGCCCTTCATCTGCGGCACCACCGAGAAGGTGCCGTCGCGTTGGATGTGCGCAGCCCGCTGGCGCGGATCTCGGCCGTCAGTCACCGGCTAAGATCGACTCGGCGGTGACGGTGCCGTCCGTCGCGGTTTCGCCAGCCACCGACACCGGCACGCCGACGGCCAACCCCTCAAGATCACCGGGCACCCGGACGGCCGTCCCGTCACCCGTGCGCACGATCACCACCTCCCCGGCCTCGGTTTCCACGTACACCGTGTCGCCGTCGACCAGCTTGACCGTGCCGACCGCTGCCGGCTGCGGGCCGACCTCTTCGGCGCCCGTCGCGTCGGCCGCGCCGCCCGGCTGGAACTGCCCCGCCCCCGGCTGGAACTCCCCAGCCCCAGATCGGAGCTGTCCGGCGCCGGCTCCGCGCAGTCCGGGCCCGGCACCCGCGCCGGTGTCGTCGTCGTTGAACGGCACCGCCACGCCGACGGCGAACCCGGCGACCGACAGCAGCACGGCAACCAGCCACGGAGTGAGCCGGTTCGTCCACGGCCGAGGCGTCGCTGCGGCCAGCCATTCGGCGTCGTCGTCGCGCACGTCATCTCCACCAGTTGTCATCGGTCGGTCACCTACTCGTACCGCAGGGCGTCGATGGGTCGCAGGTTCGCCGCCCGGCGGGCCGGGACGCTGCCGAAGAAGAGGCCGATCGCCACCGACACGCCCAACGCCAGCAGCACCGAGCCCGGCACGATCACCGGCTCCACCCCGACGATGGTGAACCGGCTGCCGATCACCGCGACCGCGACCCCCGCCCCGCCGCCGATCGCGCTGAGCAGCGTCGCCTCGACGAGAAACTGGGCCATGATCGTGCCGGGTGGGGCGCCGAGCGCCTTGCGGATACCGATTTCGCGGGTCCGTTCGGTCACCGTCACCAGCATGATGTTGGTGATGCCGATCCCGCCGACCAGCAGGCTGATCGCCGCGACCGCGCCGAGCAGCACAGTGAACGTCTCCGCCGTCGACGCCTGCGTCTCCAGCAGCTGTGACGCGTTCTGAATCCGGTACGAGGAGCCGCCGGAGACGCCGCGGGAGCCGGCAGCGCCGTCCGTGGCCAGCCTGCGGTCCAGGATCGCGCTGACCTGCGCCTGCGCGGCGTCGACCCGGTCCGACCCAGCCGCCTCCACCAGCACTGAGTTGATCGACCCGTACCCGGTCAATGTCTGACGCACCGCAGTCAACGGCGCCACCACCAGGTCGTTGGCGTCCTGCAATCCGCCGGTGGAGGTTTTCTCGGCGAGCACGCCGACCACGGTGAACAGGGTGCCGTCGACCATCACTTGGTTGCCCAGCGGATCCGTCCCGGCGAAGAGCTCGTCGACCACGGTCTGCCCGACGAGCGCCACCCGGCGGCCCTGCGCGACATCGACTTCGGTGAAGGTGACCCCCTCGCCGACCGGCGTATTCGACGCCGCCAGGTAGCTCGGGTAGCTGCCGACGAACTGCCCGACGGAGTGGTCGGCGTCGCCGTAGGTAAGCGTCGCCGAGGTGCTCACCACCGGCGACACCGAACGGACGTCCGGGGCGAGCACCGGATCGCGCAGCGCCTCGGCGACCGCGACAGTCAGCCCGGCGCCGCCAGCGCCGGACGCCGACACGGTGATCGTGTTGGTGCCGAGCGCCTCGATCCGCTCGTTGACCGCCTGCGCCGACCCGTTGCCCACGGCGACGAGCAGGATCACCGCAGCCACGCCGATCAGGATGCCGAGTGTGGTCAACGCCGAACGCAGCTTGTTCGCGCCGATGCCGCGCAGCCCGGAGCGGATGATCTCTACCGGCCCCACTGGGCGACCTCCCGGTACGACCTGCCCGCACCCGGCCGACCGGCACCGTGGCGTCGGTCGTCGGAGACGATCCGCCCGTCGTGGACCTGTAGCAGCCGGCAGGTCCGGTCAGCCACCTCCGGTTCATGGGTGATCAGCATGATGGTGCGGCCGTCGGCGTTGAGCTGGTCGAAGATGGTCAGCACCTCCTCGGTGGACGCGCTGTCCAGGTTGCCGGTCGGTTCGTCCGCCAGCACCAGCGCCGGTTCGGTCACCAACGCGCGGGCGAGGGCGACCCGCTGCTGCTGGCCGCCGGAGAGCTGGTTCGGCAGATGCCCAGCCCGTCCGGCCAGCCCGACCAGGTCGAGCGCGGCCAGCGCCCGCCGACGTCGCACGGTCGGACGGACCCGGGCGTACGCCAGCGGCAGCTCGACGTTCGCCACGGCGGTGCTCCACGGGATCAGGTTGAACGACTGGAAGACGAAGCCGATCCGGCGGTTACGGACCATGGCGAGCTGCCGCTCGGTGAGCCGGCTGACGTCCACCCCGTCGATCAGGTAGCGGCCGGTGCTCGGCACGTCCAGACAGCCGAGGATGTTCATCAGCGTCGACTTACCGGAACCGGACGAGCCCATCACGGCGACGAACTCGCCGCGGTCGACCTGCAGTGACACGCCCCGCAGAGCGGCGACCGACGACTCACCGACGCCGTACACCTTGGTTACGTCCCGTACGTCGAGAACCGGGCTCACCGGCCACCGCCCGGCCTGCCGCCGCCGGAGAAACCACCGGCACCCGGTCCGCCCCTACCGGGGAACCCGCCACCGCCGGGGAAGCCGCCGGACCCGCTCTCCGGCTCGGTGGGGATGACCACCACCACCCGTTCGCCGACGGCCAGTCCGGAGACGATCTCCACCGCGTCGTCACCCTGCAGGCCGACCTCGACGGTACGGCTGACCTGTGCGCCGTCGACCAGTACGGTGACCGACTGCCGGGTGCCGGTGCCGGTCAGCGCGGCTGGGCTGACGGTCAGCACGTCCACCGCCTCGCCGACGACCACCGTCACTTCCACGGTCTGTCCGGGTCGGACGCCTTCGGGCAGCGAGTCCAGGTCGAGGGTGATCGGATAGCTCACCACGCCGTTGGTGGTGGTCGCGTTCGGGTCGATGACCCCGATGCTCGCGCTGGCTTCGGTTTCCGGCAGCGCGTTCCAACGTACGGTCGCCGGCTGACCGGTTTCGAGCCGCGTCGCATCGGTTTCCGACACCGAGGCGGTCACCTCCAGCTGGGTCAGGTCGGCCAGATCCACGAACCCGCTGGCATCCGACGACGAGGACGACCCGGTGCCACCACCCGCTGACGACGACCCGGTGCCACCACCGGTCGACGCGCCGACGCTGCCGTTGACCGCAACGACCGTACCGGCCATCGGGGCTGTCAACGACGTGCCGTCGACGGCCGCCTGCGCCTCGTCGACCGCGAGTTCCGCCTCGGTCACCGCGGCGACGGCGTCAGCCGTCGACACGCCCGCGACCTCTGCGGTGTCGAGTGCGTCCTGCGCGGCGTCGAGGTCGGCCCGCGCGGCGTCCAGTTCCCGCAGGGCCACCGTGTCGTCGACCCGGGCGAGGACCGCGCCCTCATCGACCTGCTGCCCGACGGACACCAGGATCTCGGTGACCGTACCGCCGGTGACGAAGTCGGCGACCGCCGTCTTCGCACTGCGTACCGAACCGGAGGCGGTGACCGTCGCCGTGACCGTGGCCTGCTCGACGACGACGGTCGCGGTTGCCGCCGAACCGGCGGCGACAGCGGCGGTGTCCGGCCCGGCCACCGTGTAGTACGTCCAGCCGAGCATGCCGAGTACCGCCAGGACGAGAACCGCATTGAGGATCAACGGCCGGCGAAGGCCGGCGAGGCGACGCACAGGCATGGCGGACAGCTTCTGATGGCTTCCTCGACGCTGACTCGGAGCGGGCTCGTTGGCGGCTGAGAGTCGACCGGCGGATCGCATCACCCACCCACCACTTCGTCGCCGACCGCCAGCCCGTCGGTCACCTCGACGTACTGGTCGCCACGGACGCCCACGCTCACCACCCGCTGCTGCTCAACGCCGGACCCGTCCCGCACGGCGACGATGTCCTCGCCGCCGACGCTGCTGCGGCTCACCGCGGTGACCGGAACCCGTACCACGTCGGTCACCTCGTCGACGACGATCCGTACCCCGGCGCTCTGACCGACCAGCAGGCCGGCCGGGACGTCGTCGAAGTCGACGATCACGCCGTAGCGCACCAGCTGGCCCTCGACGCTGCCCACCGGGTCGACCTGACCGAGGTGGGCGGGGAACTCCTCGCCCGGCCGGGTGGCCAGGGTGACGACGGCCGGCTGGCCGACCGACAACCGCGCGGCGTCGGCCTCGGGGAAGCTCGCGGTCACCTGCATCTCGGCGACCGCGCCGAGTCTGATGAAGGTGCCACCGGCTCGTACCGTGCTGCCGACGGCGCCGGAGACACCGAGCACCTTGCCGTCGATCGGAGCGCTGATCACCGTACCGGCGAGGTCGTCCTCGGCGACGGCGAGCCGTAGCTGCGCCGCAGTGACCTGCTGCCGGGCCCGCAGCACCGGGTCTCCACCGGATTCGCCCCCGGCCGACGACCCGGGTCCTGACCCGGATCCGGCTCCGCCACCGCCGGAACGCCCGTCCGCCGCCGTGCCGCAACCGCTGTCGGAGCCGTCGGCCCGGTCTCCGGGGTCGCCGGTGGGCGCGGCCGGCGAGTTGGCCGGCGCGGCCGGTGGGGTCGGGGTGGGCTTTTCCGACGGTACGGACGCGGTAAGCGAAGGTGCCGGCGAGCTGGTGGTGCCGACAGTTGGGGACGGGTCCGGGGCAGCCGACCCAGTCGCATCCGGCGTCGGGCTGGTGGTGGGGTCGGGAGCGGTCCAGGCCGCCAGCGCGGTCGTCGTGCACCCGGTGCTCACGTCGCTGTCCGTCCCGTCCGTGCGGGCGTCCGCCTGCGCCTCGGCAAGGGCTTCCCGCGCTGCCGTCAGCGCCTCTTCAGCCTGTTCGACAGCTGCCGCCGCGTCGCTGTCGTCGACGGCGGCGAGCACGTCACCGGCGGCGACGTCCTGCCCGAGCCGTACGTCCAGCCTGGTCACCCTGCCGGTAACCGCGAAGCCGAGCTGGCGGTCCTCGGCCGGTGCGACCGAGCCGGTCGCGGCGATCGCAACAGTGACCGTCCCTCTGTCCACCTGCGTCATGGCCACGGGTACGGTGCCGTCGGTGCTCGTCGGGCTGGCGACCGCGTAGGCGACGGCACCCGCCGGGATCAGCGTCGCACCGGCCGCCACGGCGACAAGTCGCCGGCTCGCGGGCAGCCGACTGACCAGCGCCCTGATGGAGCCGAGTTTCATGGATTGAGAGTGTTCCGGCACCGGCTCAGGGCCAGCTCGGGGGCAGCTCGGCGTTTCCTGTGAACCTACCCCGGCGTTGGTCGCCATCCCCAGCGCGGTCACAGCAAACCCTGACATGACGCGGAGGTTCGTCAGCTCTGCTGACGCCCGCACCGGCGACGTCCGTCGCAGGCCATCTGATGGGGAGGGCATGATCGTGCATGTTGCGCTCAGTCGTTCGATGTGGGGCGCTGCCGGAGGCATCTGCCTGCTGCTAATTGTCGCCTGTAGCGCGTCTGACCCGGACTCGGACAGCGAAACCGCCGCAGCTGGCGCCGGAGCCATGGCGGAGTACGTGGACTGCCTGCGGGACAACGGGGTCGACGGCGTGGAGGTTCCCGAAGCCGGAGGTGGTTACCGACGTGGTGCCCCGAACGGGATGCCGTCGGAGCAGCTCCCGTCGGGGTTGCCGTCCGGCGCGCCAGGTGATGCGGGACCGGGCGGTGCGGAACCGCGCGGCGGCAGGACGGGCGGCGGATTCGGCGACATGCTCCGACCTGACGACGTCGACGACGACACCTGGGCGGCGGCGCAGGAGGCGTGTCAGTCCGAGCTACCGCCCGGCGGTCGGGGCGGTCCCGGCGGTCGGGGCGGTCCCGGCGGCGGCACCGAGAACGGGACGGACGCCAGCGGCATCGTCGCGTACCGCAACTGCCTGGCAGAGAACGACGTCGAGTGGGCCGACGAACTGGACTCCTCGGACCCGACCGTCGCCGCGGCGCTGGCCGCCTGCGAACCCCTGCAGCCGGCCGAGTGACCCACTCACCTGCCGGCAGGTGACGCGACGAAGGTCTCCTGCAACGACGGTTCGAGCGACCGGCCCGTCAGCGGCTCGATGAACAGCTCGTCGAGGAGCAGGTCGGCCAGGTGAGCGGGGTTTAGCCCGGATTCCCTGCGGGCGAGCGCCTGCAGTGCGCCGCCGGCCCGCAGGGCCACGCGGACCGCACCGGAGGGCAGCCGCCGGACCGGGCGTGGCCGGCCCACCGCCTCGGCGATCCGCCCGACCATCTCGACCCAGGTCAGGTTGGCGTCGGCGACCGGAACGTCCCCGCCGCACGCTCCCTCGATCGCGTCGACCGCCGCGACGGCGACGCTGCCGGCCGAGGCCGCGGCGGTTCCGCCGACCGGGACCAGCAGCGGCGCCGCCGACCGTGCCCACCGGTCCAGCGGACCGGCCCAGTTCGGCAGCCGGTCACCGGCCCGGCCGAAGACGAACGGCAGCTCCAGCACGGTGACCGGCAGGTCGGTTCCGGCCGCCGTCCGCACCTGCCGGGCCTGTTCCAGCCGGCACCGGATGTACGCGTGCCGCTCGCCGAGCCGCCACTCGGGACGAAGCCGGTCGTGGTAGGTGTAGTAGGAGCCGAGCAGGACCCCACGGGTCAGGCCGGCGTGCCGGGCAGCGGTGAACATCCGCGCCACGGGATCGACGAGTTCACTGCGCAGCACGGGATGGATCGGCGCGGGGAGCACCCGCTGCTCGTCGACCCGGGTGCCGTACACGACGCCGTCGTGGCCGGTGAGCAGCGGCCGCAGATCGTCGACCGAGGCGGTCTCGACGTCGAGCACATGGTCGACCCCGGTACGGGCGGTCCGTGCCACCGTGGTCACCGCGTGGCCGCGCTCGCGCAGCAGGTCGACGACGTGCGTACCGATCAGGCCGGACCCGCCCACGACAAGGATCCTCATGTCGGCTCTCCTCTGGTCAGTCGGTCAGGAATGCGTCGATCTGGGCCAGGAACTCCGGCCAGGCCGGCTCCGAGGCGGTGAGCAGATGGTTGCGGCTGTCCAGCAGCACCAGTTGACTGTCCGGGATGAGGGTGGCCAGCTCGCTGGCCTGCGAGGCGGGAACCCGCATGTCGTCGCGGCAGTGCAGGATCAATGTCGGGCACTGCACCCGGTGGGCGATGTCCGAGACGTCGATCCGGGCGAACTCCTCCAGAAACCGGACCCCGTTCGCCGCCGAGGTGGTCCGCCGCTGAAAGCCGATGAACTCTTCCAACTCCTCCGGGGTGCCCTCGGGCAGGAACTGGGAGGCGAAGACGCCGAGGAAACTCGAATCCTGGTGCGCCCAGCCGACCCGGGCCAGGTTCAGATCCAGGGCCGCCTCGTCCCGCTCGGCCTGGCTGCGGGCCCGGACCTGGCGGCCCCGGGCGTACGCGCCGGCGAGGATCAACCGGCTGACCCGCTCCGGCCGGCGCACGGCGTACGCGACCGCCACCGCACCGCCCTGGGAGACACCGAGCAGCGGAAACCGGTCCAGCCCCACCGCCTCGACCACGGTGTCCAGGTCGTCGACCCAGTCGTCGAAAGAGAAGCTCGGCACGTCCCAGTCGGACAGGCCGCACCCCCGCTCGTCGTAGCGGACCAGCTGCCGGTCCCGGGCCAGCCCGTTGAGCCAGTGCGACCACACCGGGGTGGTCCACTCCAGATCGAGATGGGTCATCCAGTTGGCCGCCTTGAGCAGCGGCGGGCCGAATCCGACGCTGGCGTAGGCGATCCGGGTGCCGTCGTCGGCCCGGCAGAACCGGACGACCTGGCGGTCCGCGCCGCCGGTCTCCCCGGCGACGACCGACCGGGCCGGTGCCGGTCGGGTCGGGTACGCGGCGGGCTCCGACCCAGGGTCGGCGGAGTCAGTGGCCCTCGTCACCGTCACCGGCATCGCGAACTGGTAGCCCCGCCGGTGCACGGTCCGGATCAGCCGCTGGTGACGGCCGGTGTCACCGACGGCGATCCGGGCGGTACGCAGCCCGGTGGTCAGCGCCGCCTCGCTGACGAAACGGTCGCCCCACACCTGGTCTAGCAGCTCGTTCTTCGACACCACCCGGTCCCGGTGTTCGATGAGGTACTGCAGGAGGTCGAGTGCCCGGGGCTCCACGTGGACCGGCTCACCGGATCGCCGCAGCTGGTAGCGGGCCATGTCCAGTTCGTACTCGCCGAAGCGGTAGGTGTCGCCGGCCATCGGCTGAGCGTACCGCCCAATTCGCGCCCACCCCTCGGCGGACGATCTTGAGCTCCGACTGGTGTGGGCCCGGATGCGCAGGTCAGCAGCACCTCTCACAGTCGGACTGTTTGAGACCCGACAGAAATGGTGTAGCGTTCCGGTCAGAATTGGCGTTGCAGTGATCACATAAATCCACCGCACGGGTCACCGACCGCAATCCTTCCTCATATTTTCCTCAGTGAATCCTTCGATCGCCACCAAGTCTGCGCGGTTCAGCGCTGCAAGGCTTCGTGCTATGACATTCCTGCAACGCCGTCGGATGTTCCGACACGCCCGCACCGCGACCGTCCTGTCCGTACTGATGCTGGGTCCGATGCTCGCCGTGAGCACCCCGGCCGCCGCCTCCTCCACCGTGCCCACCGCGGAGATGGCCGACTGCCTGCTCTACGAGTCGACCGATGAGCTGGCCTGCTACCGCGACTTCCGGACCGCGATGAAGGTGGCGACCGACGGCGCGGTCACCGACGCCCCGCGCGACGGCAGCCGACTCGACGCGGCGACCACCGAGCGGATCGCCGCCGCCGGCGAGACCGCCACCCGCGCCATGGCCGCGGGTAGGGCCGCAGCCGCCCAGGTGGTGCTCGGGATCGCGTACCGGGACGCCAACTTCTTGGGCGGCTCGCTGAGCATGATCTCGCAATCCGGCACCTGCAGTGGCGGCAAGTACTTCTACTTCAACAACCTTGCCGGCGCCGGCGCCGGCTGGAGCGACGTGATCAGCTCGTACAAGAACGTCACCGACTGCGCCAGCAACTACTACGTCAACACCAACCAGTCCGGCACCCCCCACATGTGGTACTCGAACGACCAGCTCGCGCGGGTGCCCGCCGACAACCAGTACAGCTCGGTCAGGTTCTGGGACGGCCCGTCCCGCGCGGAGCTCTTCGAGCACTGCGACAGCCGGGCCGTGTCCTGCCGGTTCGTTCCGGGAACGCCGGTGACCGAGACCACCGCCGGCTTCCACGAGGTCGCCTCGCACTTCAACTGCACCCCGTACGACAACAGCCTGTCGGTCGAATGGTCCGACACCACCGGTGGGTCGATCAGCATGACCGCCAAGGTGCCCGCGACCACCTTCGGCTCCAGCGCGCTGAGCAACGTGTCGACGAGCATCAGCCAGAGCATCGGCCGGCAGTGGAACTGGGAGTCGACGGTCTCCCGGACCACGTCGCTCAACGCCGGCCCGTCGGGCTGGGCCGCGCTGGACCGCAGCCCCAAGCTGCAGACCGCCCAGGGCACGATCGAGATCAAGCTGAAGAACAAGGCCTGGGGCCGCAAGGAGTGGTACATCTGGGACTTCGAGGCGACTGTCGAGGTCCCCGACCACCTGGGCGTCACCCGGTCCCGGGGCGGCCCGATGACCGAGGCCCAGATCGCTGAGCTCTGCACCGGCCCGGCCCGCCGGGCTGCCGCGCCGACCCGCTTCGAGACCCGCCGCGAGCTCGCCGACGACCGGCCGGCCACCGCCAGCTGATCCCTGCCCCGTCTTCCGGCCCGGGGTGTCCGCTGGCGGACACCCCGGGCCGGGTGCCTTGTGAGGCCGCGACCTACCGGTCAGAGTCGCCGCAGGACTCCGGTGCGCGGTTCCATCAGCGCGGCGAAGTGGTCAACGAGTCGTCGTACCACCGCCGCGTCCCGCACCACCACCCCGACTTCCAGATTGTCCGACAGCGCCCGGTCGGTCAGGTTGGCGCTGCTGACCAGCGCGGCCTCGGTGTCGGCGGCGATCACCTTGGCGTGCAGGGCCGGAAGTGACCGGCCCGGCTGTCGTCGCGCCGCCGGCCAGTGCCAGCAGGCGACCCGGTCACCGAGGCCGGCGAAGACGTCGGCTCCGGTCACCCCGCGCAGCGGTCCGCCGTCGGCGGCGCCGCTCTCGGACACCAGGTCGACCCGGACGCCGCGGTCGGCGGCGGCGGACACCTCGGCCACGACCTCGGCGACGCCGTACGCGGCGAAACTGACCATCAGCAGCGACCGGCGGGCCTGCCGGATCAACTCGACCACCACCGACCGGGTCAGCCGAACCGCGACGGCCGGGCTGCTCGGCCCGCTGACCACCAGTTCGGTACGCCGTGCCTCGGCCCGTCGCTGCAGGTGGGCGGCGCTGCGCAGAGCGAGCGCGACGGCCGGGCCGGGCAGGCCGGGGGCGTGGGTCCGCCAGGCGGCGACCAGCCGTCTGGCGTGACCGGCGACCGCGTACCCCGGTCGGGCGTCGATCAGCGCGGCCTCGACGGTGGCGTCCGGCCGCTGAACTGATGCCAGTACACCGGCCCACCCGGCGACGTGCCCGGCCGGCAGCTCGGCGGCCAGCTCGGCGACGGTCTGCGCCATGGCCTCGGACGGGTTCACCGCTGGCAGCCGGTCACCGGCAGAAGCCGCACTCGCTGTCGGCGAGGGTGTCGACCAGCAACGACCGGTCCAGGTAGTGGTTGCCGCCTTCGCAGGACGTTTCGGCGGCGTACAGGCAGGCATGGCAGGCGGCTCCGGCGAGCCGGCCATGCACGGTCGGGTCGTGTTCGGCACAGAGCGGGTCGGAGCTGCACAGCCGGGCACCGTGCAACGCGCGGTCGATCAGTGGGCCGAGCCGGTCGGCCCGGCCGAGGGTGACCAGGCCGCCGAGGGTGCCTTCACTGTCCGGGGCGGCGGTGTAGAGCAGCACCCCGGCCATCGGCGAGTCGCCGGTACGCGCGTACACCCGCTCGCCGATGCCGGAGGCGCTGTAGCCGCACTCCAGCGCCAGCTCCCGGATCAGGGTGTGCGCGAGGGTGTGCAGCAGCAGGTAGCGCAGGCCGGGCCAGGCTCCGGGGGGTAGTTGGCGCTGCGCCCGCCATTTGTCGTGGGCCCGGATCAGCAGCTGTTCGCGGGCCTTGACCGCGGGGTCGTGCTCCCAGGCGACGATGCGTTCCTCGGTGAACCGCAGGAAGATGCCTTCACCGCGGGTTTCGGCGCACGGCACCCAGGTGGGCGGCTCGGCGGACAGCGGTGCGCGGCACTGGTCCGGGGTGTCGAGCACGTCCCGCTCGGGGGCGTCGATGCGGGTGAAGCCGTACAGTGCGGCGACCCGACGCAGCCGGGGCACCAGCACCACCTGGCTCAGCCAGTCCCGGTGCCCGGCCGGGACCGGCTCCGGCCGGGTGGTGAAGTCCGGCAGTGCCGCGCCGACGCTGGCGGTGAACGCGCGCCACTCGGGCAGGTGCAGGTCGAGATTGTCCCAGTCACCGCCGCCGGGGGCGTCGCCGGCTTCGTGCCGCCGCTGGATCGCCGCCCACACCTTGTCCACTCCGTGCGGTTGCAGCTCGGGCCAGCAGGTCTGGGTGGGCAGGATCATCGTGCCGGTCTGCGCTGGCAGCGGGGCGAGCACGCTCAGCGTCGGCCAGAACTCGGCGACCAGGTGGTCCACCGGGTGTTCGGCCTTCGGCACGCTGAACACCGCCGCCTGCATGGCGAACCAGCTGTTGGTGGCGCCGAGCGCCAGGGTGCGCGGCGTCGCGTCGCACGGTTCGTAGCTGCCCAGGTGCGGGTGGCGGCCCCGGCAGGCGGGCAGGTTGCGGTCGGCGAGCCCGATCGCGTCCGAGATGGGCCGGCTGGCGTGGCATCCGTTGGCATCGCAGGTGACGAAGATGTTGGTGGTCTCGCCGGTGCTGCCGCGTTCGGACAGTTGCAGCGGGTGCCCGGCACCCGGGTCGCTGCCCCGGTGCGCAAAGTACGACCAGGGGAAGTCGTCGAGGTGGCCGTTTCCGCAGGCCAGCACGAACCGGGCCGGTACGGCGGTGGGTCGGCCGCCGCCGTTGCCCCGGCAGGTGTGCACGTAGCGGACCTTGTCCGGCGTCTGCGCCGAGACCAGCTCGAACAGACCCGACTCGACTGGGGCGAGCCGGTTGCACCGGGTGTCGGAGCAGCGCAACCAGGCGGGGAACAACGCGACCGGCACCCCGATGCGGGCCCATTCGGCGTACGGGTCGGAGGTTTCCGGCAGGTGTGGCGGCAGCCGCAGCGCCTGCACCTGGTGACCGAGTTTGGCGCGCATGGCGGCGAGCAGCCGGTCCTCGGTGATGACGGTGGCGCGGGCCAACTCCCAGTGCTCGAGGCCGAGCGGCATCACCGACAGGCTGGGCAGGTCGGCGACGGAGCCGATGCCGTAGGTGTGCAGCAGCTGGTTGGGGCGCAGCGCGCCGACCCGCAGTTGCCGTTGCTGTGGGTCGCTCACGCCAGCGCCTCCGGCCCGTCGGCTCCGCCAGCGGCCCCACCGGCGGCGGCCCCGACGCCGGTCGCCGGATCGACGCGGGGGACGAACGGTGGCGGTGGTTCCGCCGTGGCGGCCCCGGTGAGCTGCAGCTGCAGCTGTACGCCGGGTTCGACGTCGCGCAGCGAGGTCGGGCAGGTGGTCTGCCGCCAGCGGCCCTCCTCGGGGCGGTGCAGCAGCCCGGCGATGTCGTCGCTGCGGCGCGGCTTGTCGTACGCGAGCCGCCGGGCGGGCATGGCCCGTTCCCGCGCCCACACGTCGAGCCGCGCCTCCAACTCGTCTTCTACCCGCTGCCGTACGGCGTTGTCGGCGGCGACGTCGCTGCGCCGGGCGAGGAAACGCACCACGTGGTCGGCGAGGGGGCCGTAGCGGTCGAAGTGCTGGGCGCTCAGGTTGCCGTTGTAGGTGTGTTCCAGGTTGCGGATCAGGGCGACCAGCACCCCGGTCAGGCCGCGGTCGATGGCCCGATCGGCGAACGGGGTGACCGACAGCGCTTCGACCTGCCGGTAGACGGTGGCGTGGAAGTGGTCGAAGCGTTCGTAGTGCGACAGGTCGCGGGGGCGGGCCCAGTTGTAGACGGTGAAGACGATGCCGGGGGCGGCGCGACCGACCCGGCTGGTGGCCTGGATGTACTCGGCGGCCGACTTGGGCTGGTTGGCGACGACCATCACGCCGAGCCGGGACACGTCGACCCCGACGGAGATCATGCTGGTGGCGAGCAGCACGTCGATCGGTCTCGGGCCGGCTTTGCCGCGCCCGCCGGTGAACCGGACGGCGAGCCGGTCCAGCAGCGGCCGGATCGCGTCGGAGGGCATCCGGGAGGTCAGCTCCTCCAGCAGCGGGTCGTAGCGGCGGGCGAGGCCGCGTTCGTCAGCGCGGGTAAGTCGGGTGGAGACGTCGTCTTCGACGAGGCGTCGCATGCCGCCGAGGTCGCGCAGGCTGTTGAAGTAGCCGACCAGGGTCATGTACGGGTCGGTGACGTCGTTTCGGCCGTAGCGTTCGTGCAGCTTCTGGGCGGCACCGAGGACCGACACGTAGACCCGGATCAGGGTCGACTTGATCCGGGTGCCGTGGGCGCAGATGCCGATGTAGCGCCGGCCGGGACGCTGGTCGGGGTGACGTTGGCGGGCGAAGAAGCTGTCGGCGGCGTCGAGACCGGGCGGCGGGAACACTTCGGTGCTGCGGTGGAACAGCGCGCCGATCTGCTGGTGGGCTCGGCGGACCGTCGCGGTGGAGGCGATCACCTTGGGCCGGGTCGAGTGGCCGGTCATCGGCTGCCAGGTGGCGAGCCGGTCGACGGCGGTCTCGTAGAGGCCGACGAGGGAGCCGAGCGGCCCGGAGATCAGGTGCAGCTCGTCCTGGATGATCAGGTCGGGGGGTCGCAGTCGGGGACAGTCGACGATGCGGGCCGGGCCGGCGTTGCCGGTGGCCCGGTGGTACGTCGCTTCCCAGTCGGTGCGCTCCAGGTCTTCGGTGACGTAGCCGTGCCGTTCACAGCGCCGGCTGACCTGCCCGAACAACGCTGAGGTCTCGCCCTTCCAGGCCAGTTGGGCGAACTTGTCGACGGTGGCGATCAGCAGGGCCGGCGGGTGCCGGTAGATCTCCTCGTCGACCACGAGCACCGGCAGCCCGCGCTGGTCGTCGGGCCGGCCGAAGCCGGCGAGCTCGCCGAACGGGCATTCGACGTCGGGGCAGCGCACCAGGGTCCGGCGGTACGTCGGGTCGATCATGATGTCCCGGCCGGGTTCGATCCGGCTGCCGCACCACGGGCAGCTGGTCAGCTGGTGTGGTGACCCGTGGCCCCGGGTGGCGGCACCGCGCCGGCCACGCTGCTGCTGCTGCCACTGCCGGGCCTGGTCGGTGTGGTTGGGGGTGACCTTGCCGCCGACCCATAGTCCGATCCGGATCGGCGTGTCACCCCAGGTGGTTTCGTCGGCACGGCGCAGGGTTTCGGCGGCGCAGATCAGGGTGGCGGCCCGCTCGAACTGCTGGATGGTGAGCAGCCGCAGCGTGTAGCGCATCAGCACGGCGAGGCCGTCGGCGGCGACCAGGCCACCGTAGGCGGGTTGCAGCCGGCGGATCGCGATGGTGAAGGCGGTCAACCCGAGGTACGCCTCGGTCTTGCCGCCACCGGTCGGGAACCACAGCAGGTCGGCGACGGCTCGCTGTAGATCCTCTGTGCGTTCGGCGTGCCGGGGGTCGGCCAGCGCCGGCAGGTTGATCAGCAGGAAGGCGAGCTGGAACGGCCGCCAGCGGTGGTTGTCGGGCTGGTCGGCGGCGTCGGTCGCCGCCGCGAGCCCGAGGCCGGGGTGTTCGCGACGGGCGTCGGCGACCCTGGTGTGCACCCGCTGCAGGTACATCGCCTGGTTGGCGAAGCCGAAGGCGCGGCGGGAGGCCGGGTCGGTGGCGAGCAGGCCGATGCCGGCGGTGATCCGGTCGGCGGCCCGGCGGGCGTCGCGCAGCGCCTCGGTGACCTGCTGCCGGTGTTCGGTGAGCCGGCGGTGCGGCTGGTCGGCGGCGGCGTCGTTGCCGGCGATCCAGGCCCGGTAGCCGTCGACGAGCGGGGTCAGCGCCGCCAGCAGCGGATCACCGGCTGGACCGCGTGCCGAGCCTTTGGCTGGGGCGGCCGCCGGGGTGGCGGCCAGCTCGGCGAGGCGTTTCATGTCGAGCTCGACGGCGGCCAGCTCCGGCAGATCGGGGTCGGTGTCGGCGGTCGGCACGTCGGTGAACGGCAGTTCGTGTACGGGCACCGGGCAGGTGCGGATCCGGTGGGCGCGCAGCGCGTGGTCACCGGCGGCCGGGTCGGCCCGCACGGCCGTGCCGTGGCCGACGGCGTACTCGGGATGGAAGCGGTAGGCCATCGCGAGCCGGCGGCGTTCGGCCTGGTCGGAGGCGTCGCCGCCGGTTATCTGCTCGGGTCGGGGCCAGAAGACCGGCTGGTCGCCGTCGCCGGTGGCGGACAGCTCCACCTGGAAGATCCAGGAGCTGGCGTCGCGCCGCGCGCCGGGCCGCTGCCGGTTCTCCAGGAACAGGGAGATCAGCCAGCGGCCGTCGCGGCGGCGGGCCCGGCCGCGTACCACGATGTCGGGTTGGTCCGGGTCGGGGGCCTGCGGCGGCAGCGGGCCTTCGGCGAGTACGACGATGATGGTGCCGCCGTAGCTCTGGCGCTGCCAGACCCGGCCGGCGTATTCCTCGCGCTGCGAGGTGGCCCGGTCGTAGCGGCCCCAGCCGCCGGTGACCCGCAGCGCGGTGGCGGCACCGTCCACGGTGGCGGTGAAGCCGAGCGCAGACGGGGCGAGGCTGGGCACGTTGGGGGCGCTCGGCTCCGGCTGGCCCTCCATGATGTCCGGTGCGCTGGCGTCGGAGAGCTCGTCCTGGGTGTCGGGCTCGACGGCTTGGCCGTTGGGGGCGAGCCGGCCGAGCAGGTAGCGGTCGAGCGGGCTCTCCTGGGTGCCGAACTCCTCGTCCGGCCCGTCGAGCGGCCCGAGCAGGTCGGCCAGGACCAGCGCCTGCAGCTCGTCGCGGATCACGCCCGCGTCTGGTCTGCCGAGTACGCCCGCCTCACCCATGCCCGCCACCGTAACGGCTCCCACCAAAACCGTCCTCATGCGATCGACTGCACCTGCCGACCGGAAAGCATGATCACTTGAGTACTTTGACCGTCCGGCAAATGTCGATCATGAGCGAACTGAAGATCAATATCGCCCGCTGAACCTGGACCATCATCCCGATGTGGACAAATCAAAAGGCCATGACTTCGCGCCACGGTGCGCCGCCGTACGGTCCTTGGCCGTACGGCGCTACTGTCGTCATCTCGCGATCACGAAGGAGGGTCAGCCATTGGAGGCGCGGCTGTTGCCGATCAACGCCCTGCTCGGGCTGCTGACGGCCGGTGATATCACTCCGCCCGTGCTGGCTCAGGCAGGATTTCGCCCAGCCGGGCTGGAAATTCCCGCCAGCGGCGACGCCGGCAATGCCGTCATCGATGCCCTACTGTTCCACGAGGCCAGCAATCATCTGGTGCAGTGCGAAGCGAAGTCCGGTGCCAACATCGAGGTGCGGCAGGCTTTCGCATACGCGGCGATGGGCCCTGAGTCGTTGGTGCAGGCCGCAGGCGTGACTCTGACGCACCGGACCCCGCCGACGCTGGAGACGCTATACATCTGCTTGTCGAAGCACGCCAGCCGGATCAGCCTGAGCCTGGAGAGTGCGGGAGTGTCTGCGCCCCTGCTTGCGGTCGCTCACCGACGCGTCGACCTGCACAACAGGGAGCATGCGTCAGGACTACTCACCAGGGCTCTCGGCGAAGGCGTAGACCTGGCCGGCCCACCACCTTCGATCATTCCGTTCGACCCCGACTCTCCGGTAGAGGTAGCTGAGGAGTACGTCCTAGCGGCGCTCGTCGCCATGCTCACGCACAGAGCACCAGCCGTCACAATGACTAGCCTTACCGAGCGGGTCGCCCCCTACTACAGCATCTACGGACAAAAGGCGCAGACCGGACTCAGGCGCCTCGTCACTCAGGTTGCTCGAAGTGTCGCCGACCGCGAGCCTGCATGGTTCGCGTTCGAGCGACGCACAGCGACTCGATCCGAAGACCGTATCCAGTTCAGGAAGACTCCTGAGGATCTTCATCACAGAGGCCGCACCACCTCATATCAAAGCATCGGAAAGGTGACCAAAGGGATCAAACGCCCAGGGCGCGCCGAGATTGATGGACAATTGGACCTGCTCCAAGAGCTAGAGGTCGCGGATACTGGCCTGGAGGAGTCGCAGGAGGAAGACGAGCAGGGAGGTGGATCTTGACCGCACGGGCCGCCATGGCAGATGAACTTGCACTGAGCCCTACCTCACCCACCAAGACGTTCGTCGTGGAGGCCCATGTAGAGGATCCGTTGGAGTGTCTGCGTGGGCTCACCGGCTCCGGCCGGGTCGAGGAAAGCACCGACGCCTTCCTCTTCAAGGTCCACACCGAGTTCGGCTATTTCTGGGTAGATCAACTCAACCCCAGGTTCTGGAGCCTGCACACGGACATGCCGACAAAGAATGCCGGCTCGTTGGTCAACGGCTGGGTAGCCAACCGCCGTGACCTCGACTGGATGTGGCTGCCCTCCGAGCATCTACGGCACATGTGGCCGAACGCCCAGACGCGGCGCGTGCGTACCAATTTCAAGGGTACGGCTCTGCTCGGATCCGCCGGAGCCGAAACCGAGGAGCTTGGGTTCCAACTGTCTGGCCGCAACGCCGAGGCGTTCCTTGACTTCCTCTCACGCAGCGACTACCGCGACGCCGTTCCGTTCGATCGGATCGAGAGCCATATCGATGACCCCGACTTCGGTGGAGTACGGGAAGCGGTCAGTAGGATGGGCAAGTTCGTCGCGTCCGGCGACTCCTTCCCACTGCACCTCGCTTTCGTCAGCCGGGCCGTGAGCCGGTACAGCAAGCTGGTGACGCTCTGTGAAAGCAAGGCCATCTCCTGGTCGACCCTTGGCACCGAGGATGGCGGCGGCAACGTGACGGGCGGGCCGATCGCTATCCGATTCAGCAAAGAGATTCATGATCAAGATGCCTTCCTCAGCGAACTGTTCTCATCGAGAGCGCCGTTCCGGCTCTGGGGCCGCCCAGCCGTCACCGCTGACGGCGTCGCGGAAGTCGCGGCCGTGGATCTGCACGTGGGGCAGCAGTTACGGATCGATGTCGGCAACGACTGGATGAGGATCTACCTGGGGAAGGATGGTTGTGGCAACACAGTCGCCAGACTGGTGAGCAACCTGCAGCACCACTTCGATGCCGCGCTCCAGATGGTCGACCCCGAGCTTCAAGCAGCCATCAGCCCTCGCCCCCTGGCCAGCACCGCCTAACTTCTTCATCCACGACCCGTTCCCGGAAGGCTGACTCGGCAGCCCTCGCTCAAATGGAAGCCTGCTGGCACTCGTTCCGAGGATTGGATCAAGATGAAGATTCGGGATTCGGTCACCACAGCCGGCGGGGCCAGGTCGAACGAGGACCGAGTAGGCCACGCGGGTTCGCTGGCCTGGGTCATCGACGGTGCCACCGACCTGTACGACGTTGCTGCCCTGCCCGCAGAGCGTGACGTGGTGTGGCTGGTCGACCTGGTCGGGGCGCTCCTCACAGAATCCGGGACGGACGGTTATCAGGGCAGTGGCGCCGACCTGTTGGAGCGGATCGCCGTCGAGGTGCATCGGCAGCAGGAGGCGTACGGCTTCCCCTCGGACCGGATGCCGCCGGCCTGCTCGATCGGCTTATGTGTCGACCGGGGCGACGGCTTCGAGTTGACCCGCATCGGTGACGCCACCGCTGTCATCGACGGCGACACCACCCGTGTCCTCGCCACCAGCTACTTCGACGGGCGAGAGGCGGCGGCGGTGCGGGCCCGCGAGACCGACCCGGCGATGGTCGTCGCCGCCATGCAGCAGCGACGCCGGCACACCATGACCTCCGGTGACGTCGAGTCGGTCTTCTCCGGCCACCCGCAACGCCGCCTCGTCCCGCACCGGATCACCGCGGACTGGGCAGGGACCGGCCACATCCTGCTCTGCACGGACGGGTTCGCCCGGCTGGTCACCGATTACCAGCTCTTCGCCGGGTGGTCCGAGGTCGTCGCCGAGGCCCGGGAGCGTGGGGTGGCGTACCTGGGGAAGTTGATCCGGCAGACGGAGAGCGACCCGGCCGTCGGCGGTGACCGTTTCAAACGCGCCGACGACGTCGCCGCCGTCCTGATCTGCGCGGGCTGAGGCAGTACAGATGGGAGCACCTGCCATGTCCGACCGGCCGCCATACCTCGTCGAACGCAACCCGGGCTACTTCGAGTACCAGTTGCCGATCTCGGTGAAGCTGGTCGTCGACCACCACGGTCGGGTGCCGCTGCTGAAGAACGAGCGCGACGAGTGGGAGCTACCCGGCGGCAAGCTGGAGGTCGGCGAATCCCCGGAGCAGGGCGTCTGCCGGGAGGTAGCCGAGGAGCTGGGCCTGACCATCACCGGCGTACGGATCATCGACTCGTGGGTGTACGAGATCACCCCGCTCCGACACGTGTTCATCGTCAGCTTCGGTGCGGTCTACACCAGTGAAGAGGAGTTGACCTACATCGACGAGCACAAGGAACTCGGTGTGTTCAGCTACGACGAGGTGCCCGACCTGCACATGCCGGCACCGTACAAAGCGACGATCACCCGCTGGCGTGACCTCGTCTCCGGTTCGACGCAACCCGCGACGACATGACCGGGCGGGAAAGCTGCCTCCGGGGTAGCCGGCTTGCTCAGGTGTTCCTCGCCGCGCTGTCGGCCGCAGTCTGTTTCGGCTGTACGTCGAGTCCGCCGGTCTCCATGGCCGAGTCGGACCCGGCGCTGCTCGTCCACGACGTCCGGCGCGGCGGCGACGACGCGCAGATCGACGGCTATCTGCGTCACCTGGCCGACGCGGACTGCTTCGTCCTCGAACCGGACGCGACGACCGGGCCGGACGGGATGCGCAACGTCGCCGTCTGGCCGCCCGGCACGACGGTGTGGCGGGACGGTGGGCAGGTCGCCGGGGTCGAGGCGCCAGGCCGGGAGCCGATCGCGATCGGCAGCCGGGTCGTCGGCGGTGGCGGCTACACCAACCCCTCGACCAGCGACCTCGACCTGCCCGACGTCTCCCCCGACTGCCTTACCGGTGGCGGCGAGTTCGCCATGCTGCACACCATCACCAGCGTGACGCCATGAACGACAGGATCTCGATCGACCATCGGATCATGGCTTCGCCGCACAGGCGCTCGATCAACAAGAGCTTCCGCTACGGCTGTCTACGTGAGTGGGAGTCGGTTGAGGATGCCGTCGACGGCTTCGATCAGCTCTGCTGTGCTGCGTACGACGTGGACGCCCGGCCTGGTGGCGAAGGCTTGCGCCCATCGACTTCGCATGACATGGCTGGTCAGGATCACCGGCCGGCCTTGCCCGAGGGCAAGGCGTGCCTGGATCCGGGCGCCGCTGGTCTCGCCGGCTTCGACGACAAGGGTCGCTGCCGCGTACCCGCTCATCACCGCGTTGCGCATCGGGAAGCTCTGCCGGGTGGGGCCGGCGTCGGGCCGGAACTGGCTGACCACCAGGCCGACGTCGGCGATGTGGTCCTGCAGCCGCCGATTGGCCGGCGGATAGTAGTTGCGGATGCCGGTGCCAATGACCGCGACGGTGCGGCCACCGGCGGCGAGGGCTGCGGTGTGGGCGGCGGTGTCGATGCCGTGAGCCAACCCACTGGCGACCGTCACTCCCCGGTTGGCCAGCGTCTCGGCTACCGATCGCGCGATGCCGGATCCGCGCGCTGACGCCTTGCGGCTGCCGATGACGGCGATGGCCCGGTCGTTGGGCCGCAGCTCGCCACGGGTGAACAGCAGCGGAGGCGCCTCTTTGATGCCGCGCAACTGGGCGGGATAGCTGTCGTCGAAGTAGGCGTGTACGCCGATCCCGTCCGCCCGCCATCCGGCAATCTCGTCGGCAGCGGCTGAGATCAGATCGTCGGCTGAGCTGGTCGGATCTGGGAACAGCGCCTCGGGCTGACGCAATGCCTGGTCGAGCACCTGCGTGGCGCTGCCGGTCTCCTGGATGTCGAGGACGACCTCCGACCAGTTCGCCGCTGATCGGCGCAGCAGAGCGACCAAAGCTGCAAGCTCAAGCATCGCCAGTCCGCTCATGGCATTGGTGCTGGGATCACATGACTGGCTCGAAGCTCGTCCGGGTCGCAGCGTAGATGAACGGACCAGGCCGATCGAGGCATTTGACCAGGTCCCGCCAACGACACATCACCACCTCGAGTTGGTTGAAGGTGTTCGTCGCTTCGGCGGCGGTCAGGGCGACCATCCGGGCTCCGTACTCGCGGACGGCGGCGATCTCTCGGGGGCGAGTCCGGATGTGCCGGTCACGGGTCACAATCAGCCAACCCTGCTCGGTAACCTGCGGAATCCACACGTCGTCCCTGGCTGCGACGTCGGTGACAACGCACGGCGGGCGGAGACGCTTGTGGACCTCACCACCCGGGTCTCCCGGGTACGTCACGTCCGAGCGGATGCGAGACAGGAGGATGCCGAGACCACGAATATCAGCGTCGAAGTAGAAGCGGACTCCCGCCGGTTTGGTCCTGGTCATGCAGCTTTGGCGGTAGCCCGCACGGAGAACTCGTACGCCAACGCCCACGATACGTCGCTGGCGTCCAGGGCGTACATCTCGGCGATCGCGTCCGCGTCCTCGCCCGCGTCATGCTGCTCAGCGATGACCTCGGTGCTCACGCCCTTGATCGACGGCTTGCCGAAGCGGACATCCGGCTGGATGCGTACCGGTGATTCCAGGTTGGCGTCTGGGCTGTAGCTGACGGCTACGTCGCCTGACCAACCGACCCGCCGGATGAAGGAATCCGCTGGCGTCGTGAGGAGGAGCTGGTCGCCCGCCACCGCCACCATCCAGTAGTCGACCCCGAGGCCGGCAGTGGTCTGGGCGTCGTAGACCAGGTTCCGACCGGACACGAACGGACGTCGATCAGCAAGCGGGTACGGCACGCCGAACTCTTCACGCAGCAGCTCGATGAACCGACGGAGCTCCTTCATCGGCACGTTGTGTGTCTGTCGGTACTCCCGCAGGTAGCCGGCTTCGACGAACTCCGCCCAGGTCACGTTTCGAGTGCCGCGCGGTTTGTCGCGTAGGATCGGTTTGTAGGATTTGCTACTTCGCTGCGATCCTTCCAGCCAGTAGTGCAGGGTCGACTGCCGGACGCGCAGCAGCCGGGCTGCCACCGCCTCCGAAAACATCTCGCGCTCCAGCACACTGGTCATGGCATCATTCTGGCACCTGGTCGCCGTCGCTGTGGGGTAGCGACGAGCACGCCGAGGCGAGGCCCCATCCACGTCAACTTCCACGGATAGCGTGGATGGGCCTCACCTCGGTGTGCGGTACGCGGAGCAGCCGGGCCGCTGCCGCTTCGGTGAGCACGGCTATTCGGCGGCAGGGACGAGGACTTCCGAGCCGGACCAGTTGATGTCGAGGTTGCCGAGGTCGCTCTCGGGTTCGTCGTTCTCGTCGAGGGTGCTGAAGGTGGCGTGGTAGCAGCCGAACCCGTGGCCGCCGGCGGTCAGGGTCGCGATCGCCCAGCCGCGCAGGTTCTCCCCCAGCTTCTCCGGCTGACGCGGGTCGACGGCGACCCGGATGACTCCGAGCAGGTCGTACGTCTGGTCGCGCGTGCCGGCATTGCCGATGAGGCAGAGCGAGAACCCGTACCGCTCCTCCGCCTCCTGCTGGTAGATCAACTTTCCGAATCGGTACACGGGAACCTCCTCGTTTGCGGCGGGACTGCCGACCGTGACTAGCATCAGGGAAGTCGTTTGTTATATCAACCCCCTAGTCTGTGGCGACTTCCTGAAGTAGGCTCACCCTGCTATCCGGTCCTGTAAGGAGTGAGGAACATGATCCAGTCACCGACGGGCCAAGAGGCAACCGACGGCGCAGACGTCTCGCCCACCGTGCAGGCATGGGAACTCGGCATCAGGCTGCGCGTGCGCCGTGAGGAGTTGGGCATGACAGCGGTTGCTTCCGGCAAGGCGACCGGCATCGCCCAGGCGTACATCTCGGGCGTCGAAGCCGGCCGGGTCAAACTGCCAGCCGGTCGACTGGCTCAACTCATCGAGATCTACGAAATCGATCCGGAGGACGCAGCCGAGCTGGAAGAGCTGCGGGTGGGCGCAACCCGTCGTGCCTGGTGGCACCAGTACTCTCAACTCTTCCCCGCTGACTTCCTCCGCTTCCTCGGCTACGAGGCCGGCGCGGATCACGTCCGCAGCTACGACAACGAGCTACTCCACGGGCTGCTCCAGACCGAGGAGTACGCCCGTGCCGTGATCCGTGGCGGCAACACCTACGTCCGGCTCACCGAGATGACCAGGCGAGTGAAGGCGCGCATGGCACGGCAGGCTCGGTTGACCGGCCCCAACCCCTTGAACGTGAGCACCGTCATCAGCGAGGCAGTCCTCCGTCAGCAGATCGGCGGCCCAGCGGTCATGCACGACCAGCTCAACCACCTGGCCGAGCTGGTGTCCTCGCATCCGGATCAGATCCGAATCAGGGTCGTGCCGTTCACCGCAGGAGCACACCCCGCGCTCGGCGGGCCGTTCCAAATCCTCTCGTTCCCATCGCCCCGGCTGCCTGACCTGGTCTGGCAGGAAGTCCTGACCTCCAGCGACATCATCGACCAGTCCGCTCGCGTAGCCGACTACACGATGACCTTCGCTGAGGCTGAGGAACGCGCGTTAAGCTCGCAGGACTCACTCGCGCTGATCCGCCAGATAGCCAAGGAGATGGGATGACCCCGCAGGTCGGCACCCCAGACCGGGACTGGTTCAAGTCGTCGCGCAGCTCCAACAACGCCGCCTGCGTCGAGGTCCGCTTCGCTGGCGGCCAGGTGGACGTACGCGACACCAAGGACCGCACCGGCCCGACCCTCGCCTTCGACGCCACCACCTGGACCAGCTTCGTCACCGGCCTCAAGCACACCCCCACCCAGCCCTGACCGCAGGCCCCTGCTGGGCTGGGCTCCCCCGAGATCAGCTACACGGGCTGGTCCGGCAACCCGGATCAGCCCGCCCAACCCCCGTTGGCCGCTGCTCGACCGAGCCGTTGAGGAGATCTGGATGGTCAGGAAAGACCGGGACTGGTTCAAGTCGTCGCGCAGCTCCGACAACGCCAACTGCGTCGAGGTCCGCTTCGCTGGCGGCCAAGTGGACGTACGCGACACCAAGGACCGCACCGGCCCGACCCTCGCCTTCGACGCCACCACCTGGACCAGCTTCGTCACCGGCCTCAAGCACACCCCCAACCAACCCTGATCTTGTTGTAGATGTCAGTCTGGCTGACGAACGACAGTGAAACGCGTGCTTGAGTAGGCCTGACCGGTGGAGGACACGCCCCGGGAATCTGGTTCACGGTCTGCCGGCCAGAATTGGACAGCGGTGAAAGGAAGCCATCCTGTCCGCGAGCCTGCCACTCCAGTCGGTTTATACCGACGACAAGATCATCGGGACGGGATCGCTGCGACCTGCTCCGCCTCCAAGAGCAGGACGTACGAGAACACTGCTGGAAGTTCAGCGAGTGCCTGGGCGCCGGATACGATCACGCTCTCGTGCGCCAGCAGCTGACCAGTGGCCTCGTCGAGGATGACGATGTCCTGCGCTCCAGCCGAGTCAGCGGTGATCGCGATCCCGGTACGGCCGGCCCGATCTGTGACGTGGCCGCGGTACTTGAGGTCCTCATGCTCGGCAAGGAATCGGAGCAGCTGCGCCCGAACGGAGGTCGAGATCACCCATCCCTGGTAAAGGTCAGCCACGCCCCGAACAGCCGACTTGAGCCCGTTCTCCTGCGGCTGGTTGGCGTACACCTGGGCCTTGAGTTGGGCGAGATCGGCGGACGGCGGCGATGGGGTCGGGGTGATCCACTCACCCGGCGCGTACCTGATGGACTCCGCAGGCGCGGCCCCAGGGCCAGCAGATGGCCATGTCACCTTCCGCAACGCCGAACCGTCGGGAGCGTGCCAGATCTCCTGCTCCAACGGGATCACCGCGCTGGTGGTTTCCCCACCCTCGGCCGAGATATCGAGGCTCCACGCCTCGGTTCGGACGTAGGTCACCGGCCCTGCGCGCTCTGCGCCGTCGTCGGTCAACCGCTCGGCAAGGTCGAGCAGGTACGGCCGGGCTGACAGCGGGTTGTCCTCGTACTCGAACGCGAGCAGCGGTGGAGTAGCGGCGACGGCTCGAGCCGGCTGACGCAGCGGGTTGAGGAGCACCATCGCACCCACCGCGACCAAGGTCAGAATCGTGAGACTGCCGACGAGGGTGCGCCGGTCCGCCCGGTGCCTCGGCACCTCGACATCCGGCGCCAGCACCGGCGCGGTTCGGACGAAATCCAGCGGGTTCGTGGGTGGTGTAGCCACGTCGAGATCCCTGGCCGGGTCGGCAAGCTTCATCAGCTCGATGAGACTCCGCTGATCACGCACCAGACGCCACCTTCCTGACGGTCCTTTTCCAGACTGGCTCATGCTCAGCAGGGTTGACTCGCCGTTCCTTCAGCGCGGCCGAAAAACGCCGCCGAGCGCGCATGAGACGGGCCGAAGCAGCGAGCCGCGAGCAGTTCAGCACGGCGGCGACCTCAGCAGTTTTTAGTCCTTCCCAGCCGATGAGCCGAAGAATTTCCTGATCGTCGTCTCCCAGGGTGGACAGTGCACGCCGCAGGTCGATGATGGTTGCCACCGAATCCTCAAGCGAGCCGGGAAGCGTGTAGTCGGCAAGCTCGGCGAAGCCGATCGGTTCCGGCCTCCGGCGGCGAGCACGCCACTCGTTGGCGAGGAGCTTTCGCGCTACGCCGTACAGCCAGGGCAGCAGGTGGGCAGGCACCTCGTCACGTCGCCGCCAGGCGACGACGAAGGCCTCCTGGGCAAGCTCCTTGGCGGCGTCGGTGTCCGCCAGCCGGCGGTAGCCGTACCTGACCAGACTGGGATAGAACGTCCGGTACACCTCGTCGAACCACTGCTCGTCGTGCCGTTTTCCCTCCGCCACCACACCTCCATCGCCGCTGACCTGGACCTCCCACCTACGTATGTGTCACTGGAAGCCGGACTATGACAGCCGACAGGACAACTGAGGGTGCATGCTGGTTGTGTTTGAAGAACTCAGACCTGGCGGAGGCGACGATGACCGTCACGCAGATCGACCTAGACGATGAGGCGTTGGCCGAGGCGATGCGCCTCTCCGGGGCCAGGCGCAAGAAGGAAACCGTGAACCTCGCGTTGCGCGAGTACGCCGCACGGCACCGTCGCATCGCGGCACTCGATCACCACGCCGCAGTAGCGCAGGGCTGGGACTACGAGGGTTGGCAGGAGCTTCGGGCAGCGGGCAAAGCACCCGCTGCGTGATCCGGTACTGCGTGCATCTCTCGGTGTGTGCGTGCGCCGCCGTCAACGGGTGACCGGCAAGCATGCCTGGCCTCATCCACCGGTAGCCGGATCCAGTGTGGCTACCTCACGATCGAAGAACGAGTCCAGCGGCTCGCCCTGGTGATAGAGCCCTTCGACAAGGCGCTGACACCGGGCGATCAGGCCCGGCTCGGTGAAGCGACGGGCGGCGGCGAGCACACCCGTGTCGTCGTAGACCGCCTCGTACATCACGTCGAGACCGAGCGTATAGATCTCCGGCAGCGGACCCCCGTTCTCGTACGGAGCGACCTGCTCCGGACCGACGACGTTGGTCAGGCCGCCGTACTCGTGACGGAGCCGGAGCAGGTGCAGCTCCCATTGCAGGTACGGGATGATCTGCTTCTCGACGACTCGCACCCGCCGGTTGACGAAGCCTTGTCGCGCGATCCGGCCGTAGTAGTCGGCGAAGTCGTCGCGCTGCTCGTCGATCAACCGAAGCGACTCATCCCACCGACCGTCGACGAAGGCCTCCCAGCTCTTGTTGCCGGGCTCCTTGAAGAACTGCTGCCGCTCCAGCTTCCAGAAGCCGACCGACTCTATCCGCCAGAAGTGCTCGTAGAAGTCGGTCAGGTAGTCGTCGAGTGTCAGCAGCTCACCTGGGTCATCGCCGAGGACTTCATGCATCAGGCATCTCCACCCTTGCCCTTGTGATCCACTAATCGTCACCCTCTAGACCCTGATGGCTTATTCGGCCGTGTACCCGTCTCCTTTGGTGGGTCAGTAGGGTTGTGTGGTCATGTCGATGCAACCGAGGCCGTGGCCAGACGTTCCGGAGCAGACCGCGCGGATGGCGCGGGCGGCGTTCCGGAACGGGAACCTCGCGACGCGGATCCGTGACGAACTCGGCCAGGTGTACGACGACGCCCGGTTCTCGGCGGCGTTCGGGGTCCGGGGACGGCCGGGGATCTCCCCGGCACAGTTAATGACCGCCAGCGTGTTGCAGTTCTCGGAGAACCTGACCGACCGTCAGGCCGCCGACGCGGTCCGGGACCGGATCACCTGGAAATACGCCCTCGGTCTGGAACTCGACGATCCGGGTTTCGACCCCACCGTCCTGTCGGAGTTCCGGGACCGGCTGGTCGCCGGTGACCTGACCAGCCTGGCCCTGGACGCCCTGCTGCAACGCCTGGCCGGGCTCGGACTGGTCAAGGCCCGGGGCCGCCAGCGCACCGATTCCACCCACATACTCGGCGCGATCCGCGACCTCAACCGCCTCGAACTGGCCGGAGAGACACTACGGGCGGCGTTGGAAGCCCTCGCCGCGGCGGCACCGCACTGGCTCACCTCGGTCATCGACGATTCCTGGACCGGCGTCTACGGCACCCGCGTCGACAACCTGCGCCTACCCGAGAGCCGGACCAGACGCGACGAGTTGATGGTCCGCTACGGCATCGACGGCTACCACCTGCTCGACGCGGCGCACCACCCGGACGCGCCGCAGTGGCTGGCACAGATCCCAGCGGTGCAGACGCTACGCCTGATCTGGATCCAGCAGTTCTACCGGGACACCGACAACGCCGGGCAGGAGGTGCGACGGCGGGAACACGCCCCGGACGGGGACGGTGTCCCGCCCGGCAGAGACCGCGTCATCTCCCCATACGACCTGGACGCCCGATACAGCATCAAACGCGACACCGGCTGGGGCGGCTACAAGGTCCACTTCACCGAGACCCGCGACCCACCGACCGGCACCACCGGCCGGGAAACCGGGCGCGGAGAACACCCGAACCTGATCACGAACGTGGCCACCACCACCGCGACCGTCCCGGACTCGGCCATGACCGCCATCATCCACCAGCGACTGGCCGACAAGGCACTGACTCCCGCCGAACACCTCGTCGACTCCGGATACCCGTCCGCCGAGATCATCGTCACCGCCGCCCGCCGGCACGGGATCACCCTGATCTCCCCGATGCTGATCGACCCGTCCGCCCAGGCCCGCGCCGGGCAAGGCTACGACAAAGCCGCGTTCACCTTCGACTTCGACACCCGCCACGGCGTCTGTCCCCAGGGCAACACCAGCACAAGCTGGTCACCCTGCCGACAACGCGACACCGACACCATCGTGGTGTCCTGGCCGAAGACCGTCTGCCAGCCCTGCCCCACCCGCCAGGAATGCACCCGCGGCACCCGCCGCCAGATCACCATCCACCCCCGTGACCTACACGAAGCCCTCACCGCTGCCCGCATCCAGCAGAACACCTCCGAGTGGAAGGCCCGCTACGCCGCCCGCGCCGGAATCGAGGGCACCATGCGCCAGAGCACCCATGTCACCGGAACCCGTACCGCCCGTTACCGGGGCCTGCCCAAGACCAGACTCGAACACTGTCCCGCACCGGGTTTGATGGAGACATCGAAACCTGGGAGGAACACCAGCGATGCCCGCA